>JAGBSG010000004.1 GCA_017632035.1 Oscillospiraceae bacterium
CATAGGAACCCTCTCCAGACAGATATGCTCGGACCATTGAAATTTTTTGCTCCGGTGTCCATTTTGATTTGGACATAGAAAATACCCCCTAAAATAGACTTTGGATATTTCCGTGGTCTACTTTAGGGGGATCATATCAAACTTGCCCGGTTTTTGAGATTCTTCGGGCTTTTTCAAGCCCTCAGTATGACATCGTTGCATTTTGCAAAACGCTCTTCTATGTATCACAATACAGTCATCTAATCGTTACGGCCAGAGTGGTGATAACCTTTCCTCTCTGGGAGACGGTCAGGGTGCCAGTGCCGGCAGCCTTTGCGGTGATCACCATGGGATAGGAAATACTGAGATTATCACTGACCGTGTAAGTCAGATCATCCACAGTGATAGGAGAAACCAGTGGCACCAGAGAGACGCTTTCACCTACTCTGAGGGTAAGCTCCTTGACCGGCGTGGAAACAACGCCCTTCTCAAAGGTAACCGTCACATTCTGCTCCACCTCACGCAGGTGGTTATAAAGATTCAGCGCGATATCCATACCCTGGGCATTGTAGACGACCTGGGTCAGGTGGGTGCCGTCGGCAAACAGCTGCGAGGTCGCGGTGGGCTTCACAACCGGATCTTTAACCGTGGTATAGTTGATATCAGGGAAACCGCCGGAGTTTATCCACTCCTTGGTGATCAGAGAAGCCATGAACATGTCAGGATACTCCTTGCTGGAGCCCATGTAATAATTTGCAGGCTTATCATGCTTGTATTCCGTCACACTGCTGACTGTCCAAATAGGAACAAAGCCCAGAGCAGACAGCTCCTCTTTCTTGCCGTCACCGTCCATATCCTTGGCAAGTCTTTGCTTGAAGCCATTCCACATAGCGTCATACCAGGCCTTCAGCTCGTTCTGAGTATATGTACCATAGTTATTGTTATAACCGAAGTTCGCAGCGCTATGGTAAATGATGGCCATATCCTTCAGGCGGTAGTGGCCGGCTTTGATCTCACCGGCGAGAACCTCCTGCGCATACTGGAAGACCTTTACCGCACTGACAAAGTAAGTCTGACCGGGAGTCCATTGGGGAAGGCAGGAACCGCCAACGGCTGTATTCAGAATCCACACCTTTTCGCCGGTAAGCTCGTTCCATTTGTAGGCAATACCACTGCCCTCACCCTGGGTTCCGGCACCAAGTGTAGTAAATGCATCAATGCCATCCGGCTTCTTCTGGGAGCCGTAGCCGATACCCAGGCCTTCGGGTTCTCTTGGGGATAGCTTAGTCCCGTGGGAACTGTAGGCCTGACCGGCATTACAGAGGATAGACTGGGCAGCATTACCCGCCTGTCCGGCACCGATGCTATGACCGGTGATCATAAACAGTGAAATGGGTGCAGCCTCAACACTGAGCTGATAGGCTGTACCGCCTATCGTCACCTTTGCTGTACCGATGCCCACGGCGATCAGGGTCTTGCCGGTCTCATCGTAGTAAACAACTGCGTCGTCCGCAGTGTCCGTGCCTACCTTTTTGGAGACAGGCTTCTGGTCTGTGATCTCGACAGCACCGTCACCCAGCTCGGATACTGCCAGGCAGTCGTCATAGTACATGCGGATCTGATCGCCGGAGACTTGGGGAAGACGGTCCTCCTTGGGGGCGGGCACAGGATCCGGTTCGTCCTGGGGCTTCTCGCTGCCCTGGGAAGTCGTATCACCGGTAGCCGTGCCATCATCGGGCGTATCCTGGGTACAGCCGGCAAAGCAGGACAGCACCAGCGCCAGGCAAAGAAGTAACGCTAAAAGTTTAATTTTCATAACAAAACTCCTTGTAATTATTATTATAATAGCACACGGTATATAATTTTGCAACATTTTTTCATAAATGTGCCTGTGCTGGGCATGCTATAAAAAAACCAAGAGGTGCTGAATATGGCAAATCACAAACGGGGCAAACAAAGCTTTATCCTGCCGGAAAAGCCAGTGATCACAGCCTGGGCCAGTGTTGCAGGAAAAAAAGAAAAGCAAGGACCTCTGGGCAAGGAGTTTGACCTGACCCAGGACGATTCCTACTTCGGGCAAAAGACCTGGGAACAGGCTGAAAAGAAAATGCAGCAGCTGGCACTGGACACCCTCGCAAAGAAGGCGGGTATGGCAAGGGAGCAGTTCGAGCTGGTATTCTCCGGAGATCTTTTGAACCAGTGCATTGGCTCTTCCTTTCCCCTGCGCAATACCGGCATTCCTCATTTGGGACTGTATGGCGCCTGCTCGACTATGGCCGAAAGTCTGCTGCTGGCAGCCATGACGGTAGGCGGTGGATTTGCCGACAAGGTCGTTGCCATGACCTCTTCCCATTTCGCCTCGTCAGAGCGGCAGTACCGCTTCCCTCTTGGCTACGGCGGTCAACGGACACCCACTTCACAATGGACCGTCACCGGCTCCGGTGCGGCGCTGGTATGCGCAAAGGGTAAAGGACCGAGAATCGAAGCCTGCACCATCGGTACTGTGACGGACCTCGGCATTAAGGATGCCAACAACATGGGCGCTGCCATGGCTCCCGCGGCCCTTGCGACCATCAAAGCTCACTTTGAGGATATGGGCGTCAGCGCGGCTGATTTTGACCTGATCGTTACAGGCGATCTGGGACAGCTGGGCAAGGAGGTCCTGCTCAGTCTCAGCCGAAAGGAGGGCCTGAGCCTGGGCGGCAAGCTGACGGACTGCGGAACCCTGGTATTTGACAACACACGGCAGGATGTTCACGCTGGCGGCTCCGGCTGTGGCTGCAGCGGCATCACCCTGTGCTCTCACCTGCTGAACAAGCTGCATACCGGAAAGCTCAAGCGCATCCTGTTCTGCGGAACAGGCGCTCTGCTCTCTCCTACCTCTACCCAGCAGGGACTGCCCATACCCGGCGTGTGTCACGCCGTATCCATCTGTGGAGGGAATGCATAATATGGATTATCTGAAAGCGTTTTTGATCGGCGGACTGCTGTGCTTGATTGGACAGGTTTTAATCGATAAAACCAAGCTGACCCCGGCCAGGATCCTGGTCAGCTATGTGGTGATCGGTGTATTTTTGGGTGCTATCGGCGTATACGAATCACTTGTGGAGTTTGCGGGTGCTGGTGCCACTGTGCCGCTGACAGGCTTTGGCTACACCCTTGCCAAGGGCGTAAAGGAAGCCGTCAGTGAATCCGGCTTCCTCGGTGTATTGACCGGTGGACTGAAGGCCACTGCCGGTGGCATCGCTGCCGCCATTACAGCCGGTCTTCTAGTCAGCCTGATTTTCAGGCCCAGGGATAAATCCTGATAATTGGGGAATGCTAGGATAGCGGCAGAACCGCGAAAATGTTCAAAACGGAGGAAATTACAATGAACAATCAGAATCAGAACCGTTACCAGAATCAGAACAACAACCAGAATCAGAACAGCAACCAGAACCAGAGCAACAATCAGAACAACAGCCAGAATCAGAACAACAACCAGAACCGCAGCCAGAACCAGAACAACCGCTGAGCATGACGATGGGACGACCCAGATCAGGTCGTCCCATTACGCATTTACAGCCAGCAGAAGCGGTCCATATGAAAGAAATACAGTGCTTTTGCTTTCACCGGCAATTGGAAGATACGGCTCAGGGCATCGGCATAGGTCTGCACCTGGGGCACATAGCGTGCAGTCACTGCAGGCAAGGTCTGCTCTGTTACGAAATCCGTCTTAAAGTCGATCACAGTAATGCCGTCCTCTTCGACCAAAGCACAGTCCACAACACCCTGAAGCAGGACCTTTTCATCCTCCAGGTCCGCTCCGAACTCTGTGGCATCCTCCAAAACAGAGAATTTGAACTCCCGAAGGACCTGTTTACCGGTGCGCAGTCTTTTGCCCACATCGGTGGCAAAGAATCTGGCAATTTTCTCGCTGCTTGCAAGCTTCCCTTGCTCCGGCGTGATATAGCGCTGATCCACCAATCGGGCGATCTCTTTTTCCACAGCAGCCACATCGGTACATGCCTCGTAGCAAATGTACTGCAGAACGCTGTGCGTGGCGCTGCCGAAGTCTTTTCCTTGCTGCCGGGATGTCAGGAAGGTCGGCCTGCGCCAGGCAGTTACCGGCTGCCTGGGGGCATCCGCAAGCTCCGCCGCCTCCTGGTCCTTCACCCTGCCCTTTCGCTGGGTGGCAGTCTGCTTTGAGGGTGTCACGGTTGCAGCAGTATGGGCGTACCGGAAGGACAGAGCTTCCTTCCAGGCATCCAAAGTCGGGTCATCCGTACAGGATTCCTCCCGGGCTACAGGCTCCGGTATATCGGCATCCTGCAGCTGCACTGCCTGAACAGTGATCTTCCATGCTGTATCACCGGAAGCCGTCTGTGCCGGTCTTCCGCCCAGGGCAAACAGCGCACCTGCCTCAGTACGCCGCACGGCAGAGTACAGTACCCATTTACCGGGGCAGGATACATCGCCGGTCATCAAGGCCCGGCCGGACAGATCCATCCGCAAGGCAAGGTCCTGAACATCCTTCTGCAGAGAATCGGAAGCATAGGTCATGATCAGGCGGTCCCTGGCACGGGTCATGGCAACATACAGCACACGCAGCTCTTCACTAAGCCCATCCGATGCCAGCTTTGCGGCAATGGCCCGCTTGGAAACCGCGCTGTAGCGCACCCGATTGGCACTGTCAACGCAGGACAGGCCCAGGCCCAGGCTCTGTTCACACAGTACCGGCGCAAGCAGGCTTTCTCTGTTAAAGCGCCGGGAAAGACCGCACAAAAACACCACCGGGAACTCAAGGCCCTTGGATTTATGGATACTCATAATTGTGACGCAGCCGCCCGTGGCAGCATCCCCGGCTGTCAGCAAGCCCTTTTTTTCCAAAGAATCCAGATGTACCAGAAACTGATCCAGACCGCCAAAGCCGCTGCTGCAGAAATCAGCCGCAAGCTGATAAAAGCTCCTTAGATTCTCAAGTCGAGTCTCACCGCCGGGCATGGAGGCATAGAGGGTATCCAGCCGGGTCAGGTTGAAGATCCGCTCCAGAAGCTCCGGCAGTGTATTCATAAAGGCCGAGCGGCGCAGGACGGACAGTATCTCTAAAAACTGTACGGCCTTAGGCTGCTTCCAGGCGCAAAGAGCCTCAAACAGGCTTCCCTGGCGCTGGTTGCCACGCAGAGCAGCCAGATCGTCAGCTGTGAAGCCGAAGACAGGGCTTGCCAGGGCCGCCACCAGAGGAATATCCTGCCTGGGGTTACTGATGGTCTGCAGCAGAGCACGAAGAGTCCCGATCTCCTGGGTCAGCAAAAGATCCATGCCGCTGCCGCTGGCACAGCGGATACCTCTGGATTCCAGGGCATACTGGAACTCCGGGCTCACAGAGCCGGGTGAGCGCAGCAATATCACGATGTCGTCTTCGGTGATAGGCCTCAAAGTGTCTGCCTGGCGCACATAATGACGGCCATCCAGCAGCTGCTCGATCCGGTCAGCAACAAATGCGGCTTCCTCCGCATAAGTGTCCTCCTGAACATCGATGCAGTGCAGCTCCACCTCAGCATCGGGCAATGCAATATGGGGTATTCCCTCACGGAGGGCTTCCTCCTGGCCGTAGGTCAGGCCACCCACCTGCTCCGACATACATTCACGGAACACATCATTGACAGCGCTGATCACGCCGCCGCCGGAACGGAAGTTGCTGGAAAGCAGAACCTTTCTGCCCTGCCCGTTCCGGGCATCCCTGGCAGGTACATAGGTGCTGTACTTCTCCAGGAAGATCGTCGGGTCAGCAAGGCGGAACTGGTAGATGGACTGCTTCACATCGCCAACCATAAAGAGGTTCTGCCTGCGCTCGGTCAATGCAGAAAAAATGGCATCCTGCACAGCGTTGGAATCCTGATATTCGTCCACAAGGATCTCCCGAAACCGTTCCCCGATCTCCCGGGCGATGGCCGTAGCACCGCTGCGGCGTTTGCCCAACAACAGATCCAGGGTCTTATGCTCCAGATCACCAAAATCCAGAACACGGCGGCTTCGTTTCATGCGATCATAGGTGTCCCCAAAGCGGTCCACCAGCTTTATAAGGCCTCTGGCCGCTGCCGCCGAGCAGTTCAGATCCTCCAAGATCTGCGCACTGGTATCCGCAAAGCTGCGCAGCTTCTTTTCTAATGCAGTCTTACAGGCACTGCGCACAGCCTTCACAGGCTCAGAAACAGACGGATCGTCTGCTTTTTTGGGAAATGTCAGCCTGCCGTAGTCGATATTCTTGCGCGCAACGATCTCGTCCCATGTGGTGCTTGCGCGCAGGTGCAAAAGCTGATTGACCGTGTCCCGCAGCAGCTGGGCAGGCTTGCCCATACCGTCAGCAGCATCCACCAGGTCCGCACAGCGGCCCATTGCGCCGACATGCAGGTCCAGGCAGGTAAAGAGGTCATCCATCAGATATCGGCCGTACAGAGTCTGGGCGGCATCAGTCACACCGTCGGTCTGTGTGTGGGCAACACAGCCATCCAGCCAGGTCTGAGGGTCCAGGTGGCATCTGGCGCTGTCATAGACTGTCTCTATGATCTCGGGCACTCTGCTGTCTGTACGGCCCAGGCCCTGGGTATCCACGAAAGCCTGCAGGTCCGTATCTTCGCCAATGGATGCGTAGGCTGCCTCTAAAACCTGTTCCATAGCCCTTGTGCGCAGGAGCATAGATTCCGTTTCGTCAGCCACCCGAAAATCCCCGGAGATATCCAGCCGGTAAGCATATTCCCGGAGGATATCCGCACAAAAGGCGTGAACAGTGGAAATTTTGGTCAGATACAGCCGTTGAAGCTGACGCTGCAAATGACGATTGGTAGGGTCTTCCGCAATACGCTCGGACAGCTTTGCCGCGATCTTGCCCCGAAGCTCCGAGGCAGCGGCCTTGGTATAGGTGATGAGGAGAAAATCATCCACATTGGCCGGCTCAGCCGGATCGGATATGTATTTCAGCAGTCGGTCAACAAGGACTTTTGTCTTACCCGAACCGGCTGCAGCAGAGACCAGCAGCTTGCCGCCCCGGTCATCTACAGCCTGCTGCTGTTGGGGTGTCAGCTTTTCAGCCACGGTGCTCCATCTCCTTTCCGATCTCTTCCCAGAAGCGCTGGGCGCTCATAGCCTTATAATTTCTGCGGCCCTCCACATACACATAGTGGCACACCGCCTTGTAGGGGCAATAGGTACAGGCGTCATGGGCGCTGCCCCGGGTATAGGGATTGGGATCAACCTTGCCGGAAGCGATCTCATCGACCATGCTTCTCAGAAGCCGGAATATATAGTCCTTCAGCAATCTGAGCTGCTCAGGGTCCACCGTATCGCCGGTGACAGTGCCGTCCTTCTTTCTGGTGCAGCTGAGCCGCTTGGGGCTACCCTCGGGCTCCATGGCATCCAGCACATCGTCATCCAGCAAAACAAGGCCCTTACGCTTCCAGTTCTTGCTTCGTTCCGTTTGGGCTGCCTCAACACTGAGCCTGCTGTCGGCATTGACCAACGGCGAACGGGCCGGAAAATATTGCACACCGGCAGGCACAGGCTTTTCGCCCAGCAGGGACTGACCGCCCTGCTCCAGAGCAAACAAATACAAAAGCATCTGCAGGCCCAGGCCGTTAAACACATCGCAATAATCAAAATCCTTCCGGCCTGTTTTGTAGTCAACCACCCGGAAGTAATTCCGCTGGCCCTTCTTCCAAGCATCCACCCGGTCTACAAAGCCCCGGAGCTGGGCATCCATCCTACCACCGGGGATCTCGATAGCCTCCATTTGCGCACCGTCGCCAAAGGCCACCTCAAAATCCACAGGGTCGAACAGCGAAGTACTCAGCTCCTGCCACAGCTCTGCCACGATCATCTCCAGCTCCCGGATGTTCCTCTGGAACAGGTATGCCGCACGCTGAGAATCCAGCTGACTGAATCGCTGGGCAGCATAGGTCTGGGAATATGCCAGGGCGATCTGCATGGTTTTTTCCAGAGATACCTGATGGAAGCCCCCCAGAGCCATGACCTGGGCAGCGGTATGCTCCAGCACCGCATGGACATAGGTGCCGAACTCCGCAGGATCTACGGAAGCTTCCTTACATTCCTTGGCCCGGAGACCGTATTTCAGGAAATAGGCCAGCCTGCACTCCGCCTGACGGTCTACCTGGGAGGCAGACAGGCGGAGTTTCTTTCCATAAAGCTTACGGATATTCTCCGGATCGACCGCACCCAGCCCGTAGGCTCTGCGGCTGCACACCCGGCGGTATTCCTCCCCAACACCCAGAGACTGGGCTGCCGAAGTATCCTGGAATTGGGCAAGATAAGCAGCGGCATCCAGCGCATCGGCAGAAACAAAGGTACTGCCGGATACGGTCTTCTCTTCGCCGGCCAGTGTCGCAAGACGGCGATAAACATAAGAGGGCTGACCTGCTCCGCAACAGACCGTCACCGTTTCCCGAGCACCGCAGAATACGCCGTATATCTCAGAAAATTCTGCCTGCAGGCCGTCCATGCTGCCACCGGTCAGGGGCACACCCAGATCCCGAAGAGCGACCCGCTCCTGATCTGTCAGGATACCGCCACTGCCGCAATAGCCCGGCAACAGCCCTTCCTGGGCGCCCAGGATGATCAGATGTGAGACCTCCTGGCATCGCATGGCACTGACAGGTCCCACCGTCACGGCATCCAGCACCGGCGGGATCGTGCCCACATCGTATTGGCTTAATAGCAGGGCAAACAGTCTGGTAAAGGTCTCCGCATCCCAGGCTGTCTCACCCAGTACATCGTAAAGCTGCTCCAAAGCCCCGATGAGGATCTCCCAGAGCTGATTCAGGATCTGTGCGCTGCGGTTGTCACCGGCAGCATCCATTTCATCCGCCAGAGCACGCAAATGCTCTTCAAGGCCAATATCCTCAAAAAATACACACAGGGCGCTGACCTGATCCTTCAGCCGTTTGGCATTGCGGAAGCCCTCACGCAGTCGGAACAGAGGCTCTAAAGCCAGACAGCGCGCTTCATTCAACATATTTAATCGCTTACGGGATTCCTCGTCCCACTGACCGTCCAGCCCGTCAGGATGATACTCCCAGGACTGCTGCCAGCGGCTGCCCTGGATCCCCCAGAGGATGGCGTAGTTTTCCAGCAGGTCGCTGGTATCCAACTCCAACGGAGACAAGGAGGATTTGAGGTAGCGCATCACATCCTGCCGGTCAAAGCCCCCCAGGGCGGCATCCATGGCAGAAAGCACTGTACTGACAACGGACTTCTGGAGGATATCCTCTGTGCCGGACTGGTAGAGTGGGATCTTGCAGCGATTAAAGATCAACTGGATCGTGTTGTGATAGGTGAGCGGATCGGTGCATACAACGGCGATCTGCCGGTAACGGCAGCCGCTGTGCACCAGCTGCTGCACCCGCTGGGCCGCGATCTGGCACTGCTGATGCACAGAATCCGCCCGGTACAGCTGCAATCTTTCCGCGAGGTCAGGGCTACTTGTCAGTTCTCCCTGGAATAGCCCTTCCCGAACGGGGCGCAGCGCCTCACAGCCCCCTGCAACGGTGCGGATGTTCACAGGAACGCCTGCTCTTTGGGCGCAACGGATCAGCTGCTGGGCCGTATCTGCCGCCTTTTCAAAGGCGAGCAGATGACTCCCGGGCGCATCACAGTTCAGGCTTACGGTAACATTGGGCGACACCTGGATCAAATGCTCCAAAATAGCAAAATGCTGCCGGGTAAGATCCGGAAAACCGTCTATGTAGAACACATGCCGCTGTCCAAAATCACTGTCACACAGCTGCTCCAGCAGCCAGGTCATCTGATCTCTCGGGTCACGCTTGCCTCTTTGACAAAGGCTGTCGTAGGCCTCCAAAAGCAAGGACAGCTCTTCCAGCTTCTGGGCAAAGCTGCCCTCCGTCTGTTTTGAAGCGGCCTTCAGATCGGCGGCACTGATGCAGCAGCGCTTAAATTCATCCACCGCATCTACAAGGCCGGTCAAAAACTCCGGCTTGGTTTCCACTGCGGCGTAGGCCTTCAGCTTACTGTGCAGCTGCCGGGCGGCTGCTGCCATCGCAACCACACGGCCGCCGTCATCCAGGCACTCCTGGGCCGCAAAGCCCACACTGTCCGCAACCCGGCGGGCCAGACGGGTAAAGGAAAGGACCTCCGCGTATCGGCTGGCAGTATCCCCTGCAGCGGCGCAGAGCCGGCGCTCCATATCATGGCTGATCAGCTCCGGCACCATCAGGATCCGGTTTCCAAGACCCTGACGCACATCCTGGGCTGCCAGGTGCAGTATCTCATTTCTGTTGGCAACCCAATCCTTGCCAAGCAACAGATTCAGCATGATACCGCCATCCTTTCGTCATTTTTGCTTATAATATCACACTTTCCCGGGGATTTACAGTAGTTAGATCATCCAAAGTGAAATAAATTTTCCAGCCTTCCAAGGCAGTCCAGAAAAAAGAAGGATATTTCATAGCCATCATCGCCTGCCAGGGTATGGGACAGCTCGTCTGAAAAACCGGCGCCGGCAGCTGTATGGGCAAAGCTTTCGGCGGCTGCGTTCACGCACAGGGACGGGAACACGACACACCACCAGTTTTGGCCTTCTCCCGGCCCTATAGTCACACGCAGGGACTCATAAACACCGGAGGGCAGAGAAAAGGTATCATAGTGGCGCACAGGAAATTCCTCTTCACAGAGCGTCACCTTTGCCGTATCCCAGCTGCCCGCTTCCCGAAGGGTCTGGTTGGCCACAGTTTCCAGCTGGGCCAGGTTATCACCCAAATACACCTTGGCAGCCTGTGCGTCAGGCAACTGCTCCAGCTGGGGCTGTAGGTACTGAATGATCGCGTCACGAACCAGAAGCTTAGTGCTCTGGTCATCTGCGCTGTCAGATGCCGCTACCACATGGAGGCGGATCAGGTCCGTACGCAGAGTCTCCTTTTGGGCTATTAACATACCCACAGCTCCACAGCACAGCACAAGAGCCGTTACTGCCGCAAATTCCATAAGTTTTTTCATAAAAAACACCGCCTATACTAAGTAATACACTCAGTATAGACGGGTTTCGGTAGAATTATACAGGTTTGGCAATAAACACCTGGGGATAGTTCTCCTTCAGCATATTGCAGATCACGGCAGCGTACTCAAAGCTGGGAACGATGGCGAATACCGCCGAACCGGAGCCAGTCATCTGCTGGGCCACAGAGCCGTAGCTGTTGAAGATGGATTTGATATAATTCAGCTCCAGATGCTCTTCGGTCACGATGGGATCAAAGACATTATAAATGTTCTCACAGATTTTACCCAGGTCGCCGGCAAGTATGGCACTCTCCATTGCCTGGTGGTCAGGCCGCCTGGGGATCTGCTTCTCGTCGATCTTACGGTACAGCTCCGGTGTGGATACGGAAAAGTCCGGCTTGCAGATCACAAAGAAGCAATCGGGCAGCCCGGGAAGACTGCGCAGTCGCTCTCCCCTGCCTTCAACCATGGCAGTTCCGCAAAGGGTGCAGAAAGGCACATCGCTGCCCACCTGTGCGCCCAGCTCCGCGAGGGCCAGAATGGAAAGGGGGTCGCCGTAATGCCGGTTGAGAGCCCGGAGCACCGCAGCCGCGTCCGCGCTGCCGCCGCCCATGCCTGCCTGGGCAGGGATCCGCTTGGTAATGCGGATCGCAAGGCCGTCGGGATCCTCGCCGATGGCATCCAGATATACCTTAGCAGCCTTCCAGGCCAAATTCCGCTCATCGGCAGGAATGCCCTCCAGGGTGCACGACAGGGTCCAGGGCTTACCTGTACCCACATCGATCTGCACATCATCCCGGACAGACACGGTCTGCATCACGCTTTTCAGGTCGTGGTAGCCATCGTCACGCTTGCCCAGCACATCCAAGGTCAGGTTCAGCTTGGCAAAAGCGCCTTCATACAAGGTTGTCATCTGATCTTACGCCCCTCCAGATAGTATCGTTTCTCCTGGGCGTGGCCCATAGAGAAGGTCTTTCTGGGCAGCACGCCGGTCTGGCTCATAGAACCAAACAGCTGGTCCTTACCGATGGCAGGCAGCAGGAAGCCCAGGGCATTTTCCTTCTGGGACAGAGCTATCAGGGTATCATCATCGTGGATATAGTCGATCTGACCGGGGTTGGACTTCAGGTATTCATCCAGCAGGGTCTGCAGTGCGGAAATGGGCAGCTCACCGGGGCGGCTGTCGATCAGCATGGTGCCGGTGCCTTCCTTGGTCACATACTGAATGGGCATATTGGGTGCCTTGCACAGGGCCTCAAGGCCCTCGATCACAGCATCCGCATCCACGCCGGTAAGGATCCGGTGGATGGGCTCAAACTGGATGGCGGGAGAGTGGATATTCTCCAGCTCGACCAGAGCGTATCTGGACAGCAGCGCTGCGCCGGGATTCTCGGCCTTCTGGGCCTCGTAGCACAGCTTGGCGGCTGCCAGGGAGTGGTTGCCGTCACCAACAGCCAGCACCACAGGTGTCTCGGCTCTGGAGTCGCAATCCTTCCGGTACACGGCATAGCGCACATCAAAGGCCTGGGCCTGCTCACCGGATACCAGGTAGCCGGTAATGTGACCGCCGCCTTCCATCAGATCGAAATTATACACCACAGGCAGTGCAGCCTTCATCTGTGCAAAGGGCTCGATGAGCTGCTTGGCAGAGTCATCACAAAGCATCAGCACATGGGGGAATTCGATGGGCGCACCCTGGCGGATCCGCTGTCTGGCAGGCAGGCGCTCCAGCACCGTACGCTCGGTAGCACGGATGGCAGAGGTAGAGTCGCTGTTATAGTCATAATGCTCCAGGTCTACCATGCCCACCAAACCGGCACGGATCGTGCCGTCCAGCTGGGTGCGCTCTACATAGATATAGCTATCGGGACAGGTGGCAAACACGCCCCGGTCCAGATACTGCTGCATAGTAGTGTTGATCTTCTTCACAGCGGCAGCCTCGTCACCCTCCAGCTCTGCCTCGGGCAGGATCATATGGATGGTAGAAGGCGCATCGCCGGCAAAGGCTCTGACACGCTTCCAGTATTCCGGCTCAGAGGTGAACTGGTCACAGGCGATCACCGCCCACCGTGCCCAGTCCGCATCCTTGGGCAGCAAAATATTTGCAGATCTAAATTCATTCATTATGGGTCAACCTTTCTGTTTGCTTGATTCTTGATTAAAATGTATAATTTTGCAGACTCCGGGGAATCTACACATAGCCAAGAAAATGAATGGAGGTAACATCATGGATACACTGGCACTGATCCTTTCGATCATCGGCAGCCTGAACTGGGGCCTTGTGGGCATCTTTCAGTTCGATCTGGTAGCCTGGCTGTTTGGCGGACAGGGTTCTGTCATCAGCAGGATCGTTTATACTCTGGTCGGCCTGGCAGGCCTCTGGTGCATCACTTTGCTGTTTCGTAAGGGGAAGCACATCGAAGGAGAATGATCCTTCTCGAAAAGCGGCAACACCCATAAGGTGCTGCCGCTTGTTCATTTTCAGGAAGCCTTTACATAAACGATACAGGCATAGGTCTGACCTTCATATTCCGTAGAGATGATGGTGTTGCCAACCGAAGCGCCTGTGATCTTATTGTTGGTAATGGTGCAAATGCCTTCTTTTGCAGCCTTCCAGGTGACGACCGCAGGTGTACCGGCAGCATCCTTCAGTGTAAGATTGAAGGACTCACCCACCTTGACCGTAACATCCGTATGGGAAATATTAACGGTGGCGTTATCCACTGTGGGCGCATCACCGCCTGTAGTCGCATCGTCCGAAGCGAAAACACAGCGAATGATGCAGCTGAACTTTCTGCCATTATATTCGGCGTGGATCTTTGTTGTTCCCTCGCCCACAGCCGTGGCCACACCATCCTCGAAAGTAACGATCGTTTCATCGTCGGAGGTGAAAGTGATCAGCAACAGGCTGGTGGTACCGCGGAACATATTCGAGCTCTCACCCTCTCTGTAGAAGGTAATATCATTACTTCTCAGCTTCCAGTCGTCAGCGTTGTCAGGTACATCGGGAGTCACAGGCTCATCGGGGGGCACAGGTGTATCCTCGATACAAACCACCTTAACGGTCTTGGTGACTTCGCCGCAGCGGACGGTGATCGTAACCTCACCGGCAACCAGTACCGTTACCTTACCCTGATCGGAGACAGTTGCAATCGCAGGATCGCTGGATTCATAGGTAAACAGATCCGTGGTGTTCTCAGGCGTTGCTGTTGCATTGATAAGCCAGTAATCGCCAACCTTCAGGTCCGCGCTGTCCTCGGTGATGACAATATCGGTGCAGGGGATCTCGGGATTGCCAGTGTCCTCTGTAGAATCATCCGAACCGGTAGTATCCGAAGCAGTGGTGGAGCTTGGCTCAGTCTGCTTGCCCGACTCACTGGGCAGGCCAAAGAAATTAATAATGATATATGCAAGCACTGCCGCAATGGCGAGCAGCAAAAGCACCAGCGCGATCACCAATCCACGGTTGGACTGCTCTGTGACCTGCTGTGCATCATCCTCCTCATCTTCCCAGGGATGCTGCTCCTTAGGCATTTCACGAAGGGGCTTCACATCTTTGTTGCGTTTGCGGACATTGGACTTGGAGAAACGGCCACCCTTTACAAAGGTATAACCAGTACCTTCAACGGATCCGTCAGTGGAGACAGCTTTGGCTGTTTCCGGTTTCGCACAGCCGCAAATCGGGCACTGGCTTGCGGTCTCCGGGTATGTGGTGCCGCAAACATCACAAATCACTTTGCTCATTTTTATCCTCCATTCCGGCACACTGTGCACCGCGCTAAGTTATATTTGCATTATAGCACTTCTTTCGCACAAATACAACCATAAATCTTTTAAACTGTGATGTTTCATGGCGACTGCCTCCAATGAATCTTCAATTTATAAAAAGTTTCTGCCGAAAGTTATTGCTTTTTTTCAAATTATAATTTATGATATATGTTGTTGAAAAAGGAGGCGATGGATTTGTCAGAACCAAAGCTGATTTCTCCCATGCTGGACAATTTCGTTATGGGTGGCCCCATCAGCGATCACCACGGTGTACGCTGCTGCCCTGCCATGCGTAAGGATTCCGACAGCAAATACATAGTGAAAATCATTTCCGTACCCGCATCCCAGGTACAGCTGCAAGCGCTGCTGCTTACCGGTGCTTATAAAAACGAGGCTGCTGCCCTGAGCTATTTCCAGGAGCTCTCTCAGGGTATCGTTCAGGAAACAGGCGTTCTGGAGAAGCTGTCCAGGCTGGAGGGCTTCCATGCCTTTGATGCCTGTCAGATCGTACCCATGGAAAATGCCGTGGGCTATGATGTTTACCTGCTCAGCCCCTACAGGCACTCTTTGGAGCGTTTCTTCCGCAAGAACACCATGACCCATCTGGGCGCTGTGAACCTGGGCCTGGATATGTGCGCTTCTCTGGCCGTGTGCCGTCAGGCAGGCTACCTGTATGCGGATCTGAAGCCCAGCAACATCTATATCTCCAGAGATCAGGAATACCGCATCGGCGATCTGGGCTTCCTGAAGCTGGATTCCCTGAAATTCGCATCTATGCCGGAGAAGTATCTCAGCGCTTATACCGCACCGGAGATAAAGGATGCCTATTCCTCTGTCAATACCACCATTGGCATCTACGCGGCGGGTATGATCCTGTATCAGGCCTACAACGGCGGTGTACTGCCCTTTGCCGGACGGGCTCCCAGCGAGGCTCTGGCAGCACCGATTTATGCGGACTATGAAATGGCAGAGATCATTCTCAAGGCCATCGATCCCGATCCCCAGCTGCGCTGGCAGGATCCGATCCAGATGGGTCAGGCTCTGGTCTCCTATATGCAGCGCAACGGTGCAAACGATACACCCATTGTCCCCCCTGCCGTGGGTATGCCCGAGGGCGAGACAGAACCGGCACTGAAGACAGTTTCCGGAAGCTCTGCTGAGCTTTCCAACGCACCCGAGGCTGCTTCCTCTGAGGACGACCCGGCAAATCTGTCCTTTATGGATACATTAACAGCCGATGACACAGCTCCCAGCGAGGAAACTGCCACAGGCGTGACCTATCAGGAGCTTTCCAGCGATGCCAGTGACATCCTTGCCCATGCAGATGATCTGATCGCCCACGAGACCCCTGAACCCGCGGTTGCTCCCGATCCTATCGACATCCCCATGCCGCCCCCCATTGTACTGGCGCCGGATGTGCCTGTTGTTGATACGCTGGATGCCGGAGATATGCAGGTTGATGCCTCCTGTGAGAAAGCATCAATGGAACACCCATCCTCCGTTGCCGTTGCACCCGCAATCGAGGAAGATTATGACGACGAATACGACGACTACGACGGCTCTTATGCAGACAAAAAAGCAGGCAAACGCATCGCTGTGATCATTTTGGTGGCGTTGCTGCTGGCGGGCCTGGCTTTTGGCGGGTATCTGTTCTTCAAGAATTACTACCTGCAGAACATCTCCTCTCTGACCCTGGAGGTCGTGGAGGACCAGCTGCGGGTCAATGTGACTACGGATGTAGACCATGACCTGCTGACCGTGGTATGCACAGACACCTACGGCAACAAGCTAACTGCCCCCGTCGTGGATGGCGTTGCCGTATTCACCGGCTTGAACCCCAACACCCTTTACAGCGTTAAGGTCGAGATCTCCGGACTGCACAAGCTGACCGGCGATGTCACAGACGGCTTTACCACGCCCGTTCAGACCAATATCGTGAATTTCTCCGCCGTAACCGGCAACACCGCAGGCTCTGCGATCCTGAGCTTTACTGTGGACGGCATGGACTCCGAAAGCTGGAGCGTTACCTACAGCGCCGAGGGCGAGGCCGAGAAAACGGAGACATTTACCGGTCACATGGTAAGCATCAGCGGACTGACTGTGGGTAAGACCTACACATTCCGCCTGAAGCCTCAGGATGAGCTGTATATTGTAGGCGCAGAGCAGGTAGAATATACCGCTTCCGAGCCTGTATATGCCGAGGATCTGAACTTCACCGGTGCTACCGGCAACAGCATCAGCGTTGCCTGGAAGGCACCTGCGCAGAGCCAGGTTACAAGCTGGATCGTCCGTTGCTACAACAATGCAGGCTACGATCAGACCATCACTACCTCTGATACCTCTGCCACCTTTACCGGCGTGGATCCCAAGGTGGCCCATACTGTGGATGTCACCGCCGAAGGTATGAGCGCCGGCAAGCGCTGCTACATGACTGCCAACGCAACCACCGTTACGGATGCAGCTGCTACAGTCACCGGTCCTACCTCCATCAGCGTTTCCTGGAAGTCCGAACAGGCTATGAAGTGGGTCGTTATGTACACTGTTGACGGCTCTGCACAGCAGGGCATGGTCCGCACCGACACCACCTCCGCAGTGATCTCCCCCATCGTTCCCGGCGCCACCTACTCCATCCAGATCCAGGTGGAGGACGGCACCACTGTGTTTGGCGGCAGCATCACACTGCAGACCCCAGCGGCTAAGGCTTTTGAGGGCTATCTCGTTACTGCAGCAAACATGACCTTCCGGATGTGCCGCACTCCCAATGTGGCAAACTGGACCCACGCCAATGTAGCCGCCGGAGATTATACCGACAGCTTCAAGGTAGGCGAAAAAGCATCCTTTGTGGTGAACATGTCCAGGTCGTATAACATGTCTAACGACATCATCACCACCATGTATGTGATCCGGGATGCCAGCGGCAGGCTGATCAGCAGTGAGACCTCCTCTCAGACCTGGACCTCCATGTGGTACCGCAGATACTGCGAGCTGGATGTACCTACGATCCCCACTGAGCCGGGTGAATACACTATTGAGATATTCTTTAATGGTGCATCTGCCCATAACCAGGTATTCCAGATAGTTGCAGCAAATTGATAATACCGTTTGAGGCAGCCGTATTTTACGGCTGCCTTAAATTTTTCTGTTTTTTGTCAAAGTCCTCTTGCATTTTGCGCTTTGTAGTGCTATACTGACCTAAAGTTGCTTTTTGGAGGCCATTATGATCCTGAATTCTTCCAACGCATTCGGCTTTTATTACTATTACTTTTTTACCGGTAAAAAGTAATAGCGATTTGTGCTGCAGAGATTTTTCAGGAACCAACCAGTATTTTAAGCTGCACGATTTCGCGGATCGTGCAGCTTTTATTTTTTAGGAGATGTTATTATGATCGCAGTATTGAAACGGGATACCACACCCGAGCAAAAGGAGCACCTGATCCAGTGGCTCAAGCGCATGAATCTGGATGTCCATGTGTCTCACGGCGAGCAGGTCACCATTCTCGGTCTTGTAGGCGATACCAGCCGGGTGGATATGGAGCTGCTAACCAGCCTGGAGATCGTAGACACTGTCAAGCGGGTATCTGAGCCCTTTAAGCAGGCAAACCGGAAATTCCACCCGGAAGACACGGTGGTGGAAATTGGCGATGTTAAGATCGGTGGCGGTCACTTTGCTATGATCGCCGGTCCTTGCAGTGTGGAATCCGAGGAGCAGATCATCGAGGTTGCCCAGGCTGTGAAGGCCTCCGGTGCAACTATCCTCAGAGGCGGCGCGTTTAAGCCTCGGACCTCCCCCTATGCCTTTCAGGGCTTGAAGGGCGAGGGCCTGAGACTGCTGTTGGAGGCTAAGAAGGCGACCGGACTTCCCATCGTGACCGAGATCATGAACATCAAAACCCTGGATATGTTTGAGGATGTGGACATCATCCAGGTAGGCGCAAGAAATATGCAGAACTTTGATCTGCTGCAGGAGCTGGGAAAGACCCACAAGCCTGTGCTGCTCAAGCGTGGCCTTGCCAATACACTGCAGGAGCTGCTTATGAGCGCGGAATACATTATGAGCGAGGGTAACGAGAATATCATTCTGTGTGAGCGTGGCATCCGCACCTTCGAGACCTACACCAGAAATACCCTGGATGTTTCCGCGATCCCTGTGCTCCACGAGCTGTCTCACCTGCCCGTTGTGGCAGACCCCAGCCATGCCACAGGCAAGTCCAAGCTGGTGGCGCCTATGGCGGCGGCAGCAGTTGCTGCCGGTGCAGACGGCATTATGATCGAAGTTCACAACAACCCCTCCTGCGCCCTGTGTGACGGTGCCCAGTCTCTGACCCCGGCACAGTTCGATCAGGTCAGCCGCAAAATTCTGGCTGTACGGGAGGCATTGCTGTGAAGGTCGGCATTTTAGGATTGGGCCTCATTGGCGGTTCTCTGGCCCGGGCCTATAAAAGATCCGGCCATACGGTGTTCGCCTGTGAGAAGGATGAGGACATTCTCACCTTTGCCATGTTAGCAGGTGCTGTAGACGGCCCTCTGGATCACACCACGATCCCACAATGTGACCTGATCCTGCTGGCCATTTACCCCGGTGGAAGCGCAGCCTGGTTGGAGAAGAACGCTTCTCTGGTCAGCACCGACGCACTGGTAATGGACTGCTGCGGCACCAAGCGGGAGATCTGCCAGCGATGCTTTCCCCTTGCGCAAAATTATGGCTTTACCTATGTGGGCGGCCACCCCATGGCCGGCTCTCACCACTCCGGCTTCAAATACAGTCGCTCCAATCTGTTTCAGGGCGCGCCTATGGTGTTAGTACCGCCCAGATTTGACGATATCGATCTGCTGCAGCGCCTTAAGGACGCACTGGAGCCCTGCCGCTTTGGCAGCTACTCTGTAACCACCGCAGCTGAGCATGACAAAATGATCGCCTTTACTTCTCAGATGCCCCACATTGTCAGCAACGCCTACATCAAATCCCCTACCGCACTGGGCCATAAGGGCTTTTCCGCAGGCAGCTACAAGGATCTGACGAGGGTTGCCTGGCTGAATCCCCAAATGTGGGCGGAGCTGTTTCTGGACAACCGGGAAAACATTCTTGCGGAGCTGGATCTGTACATTGAGAGCCTCACTGCCTATCGGGATGCCGTGGCGGCAGAAGATTTGGATACTCTGGTTGCCCTGTTGGATGAGGGCAGAAAACGAAAGGAGCAGGTGGACGGATGAAGACCATCACTGTCAGCGCCTCCAAAAAATATGATGTGACTGTAGGCAGCGGTCTGCTGCCCACCATCGGTCAGCGCATTAAGGATCTTACAAAGGCAAAACAGGTCGCCATCATCAGCGACTCCAGCGTTTATCCTTTGTACGGCGGTACGGTGGAACAGAGCCTGAAAGGGGCTGGCTTTGCACAGGTCGTTTCCTATGTATTTGCTGCCGGTGAAGAGAGCAAGTGCGGCAGTACATATCTGCAGATCCTGGAATTTCTGGCCGCCAACCGACTGACCCGTTCAGACTGCCTCATCGCTCTGGGCGGCGGTGTGGTGGGAGACATTACCGGCTTTGCGGCCGCTACCTTCCTGCGGGGCATCGACTATGTGCAGGTGCCCACTACCTTGTTGGCCGCCGTAGATTCCTCTGTAGGCGGCAAGACCGCCATTGACCTGGGTGCAGGCAAAAATCTGGCCGGCGCATTCTATCAGCCCCGACTGGTGCTATGCGATACCGACTGTCTCAACTCGCTGCCTGAGGATATTTTCCGCGACGGCTGCGCAGAGGTCATTAAATACGGCATTTTATACGATGTGGACCTGTTTGCTCACCTGAAACAGACCGGTCTGGCCTTTGACCGGGAGCGGGTCATAGCCCGATGTGTGGAGCTAAAACGGGATGTCGTTGACCGGGATGAGTTCGATCATGGGGAACGACAGATGCTGAATCTGGGGCACACCATCGGCCACGGCGTGGAGGCCCAGAGCAATTACACCGTATCCCACGGCAAGGCAGTAGCCATCGGCATGGCCATCATCAGCCGGTCTGCCCGCAGTCTTGGCATCTGCAGTGCCGATACCGCGGCGGATATTCTGGCTACCATTGAAAAATTCGGTTTGCCGATCACTACCAACTGTACAGCGGATGCCATCGCCACCGCCGCTCTTTCAGACAAAAAGCGTTCCGGCGGCACAGTAAATCTGATCGTTCCGGAGCGTATCGGACAGTGCAGCATTCGGCCTACAGCTGTGGAAAATCTGAAATCTGTTATTGAAGCAGGACTGTAATTATGGATATTACCATTACACCTACCAAGCTCCGGGGCACGGTACAGGCGATCCCCTCCAAGTCTCAGGCCCACAGACTGTTGATCTGCGCTGCCTTTGCGGATAAACCGACTGCCCTGATCTGTCCGGATACCAACCGAGATATTGAAGCGACCGCCGAGTGTCTGTGCAGTCTGGGGGCAAGGACGGAAAGAACCCCAGAGGGCTACAATGTAACACCTGCCATGCAGATCCCGACAGTAGCTACCCTGAATTGCTGCGAAAGCGGCTCTACCCTTCGGTTTATGCTGCCGGTCGTTGGAGCTCTGGGTGTGGATGCTACCTTCCGGATGGAGGGCAGACTCCCCTACCGTCCCCTATCGCCCCTGCAGGAGGAAATGACCCGGATGGGCTGCACGCTGACCCGGCCTACAGAGCACACTCTTCGGTGTACCGGTAAGCTGAAAAACGGTGAATATACCGTCGACGGCGGCGTTTCCAGTCAGTTTATCACCGGACTTCTGCTTGCGGGTGCGCTGATGGATGGCCAAAGCACTATCCGTATAGCAGGCAAGCTGGAATCCAAGCCCTATGTGGACATGACCAAGGACGCTATGGCTCTGTGTGGTGTGAACGCCGAAAATCTTTGTGTCTCCGGCAGCAGACCGCTTCGCTCCCCCGGCACTGTTCAGGTAGAGGGCGATTGGAGCAACGGAGCGTTTTTCCTGGCTGCCGCAGCCATGGGAAGCTGCGTCAGCGTAACCGGACTTTCCGAAATTTCCTCCCAGGGCGACCGGGCCGCAGCAGCGTTACTCACTCAGCTGGATACGCCCATTACTATTGACGCAGCGGATATTCCAGACCTTGTGCCTATTCTGGCCGTTACCGCCGCTGCAAGGCAGGGCGCGGTATTTACCAATATCCGTCGGCTGCGGCTGAAGGAATCGGACAGAGTGGCATCGGTGATCGCCATGCTGAAGGCTCTGGGCGGCTGCGCCGAAGCCACGGAAGACACTTTGACTGTGTACCCATGCACTTTTACCGGCGGCACTGTGGATGCCTGCGGCGATCACCGCATCGCCATGTCCGCAGCCATTGCCGCAACGGCGGCCACAGGGCCTGTTACAGTCCTGGGCTGTGAATGTGTCAGCAAGTCCTATCCCGGTTTCTGGGAGGAATACAAGCGTTTAGGAGGCCAATATGAGCAGCACATACGGTGAACATCTGAAATTATCCATATTCGGTCAGTCCCACGGAGCGGCCATTGGCATGACCCTTGACGGCATCCCCGCAGGACTGGCTGTGGACGCAGAACGGCTGCAAGCATTTTTGAACCGCCGCGCACCGGGCCAGGCTGATTTCGCCACGCCCAGAAAAGAGGAAGATAAACCCGAATTTCTGGCGGGTATCGTTAATGGCTTTACCTGCGGTGCGCCTATTGCGGCCATCATTCACAACACAAACACCCGCTCCGGTGACTATGCCAACCTGAAGGACTGTCCAAGGCCCGGACACGCGGACTTAACCGCCCAGCTCAAGTACGGCGGCTATCAGGACGCCGCCGGCGGCGGACACTTTTCAGGACGGCTGACTGCCCCGCTGTGCATTGCCGGTGGACTATGTATGCAGTGGTTGGAGAAGATGGGTGTGCGCATTGCCGCCCATATAACCATGTGCGGCAGTGTGACTGACAATCCCATCTTTCTGGATTGGGCAAAGCCCGATCTGGACGCTATTGGGAAGGATTTTCCCGTACTGAACCCAAAGGCGGGCGAAGAAATGCGCGCTGCCATTGCCAAAGCCAAGGCAAACGGCGACAGTGTTGGCGGTTTGATCGAGTGTGTGATCACCGGCCTGCCGGCGGGACTGGGTGAGCCCATGTTTGGCGGTATGGAAGGACGCATTGCCCAGATCGTCTACGGAATTCCCGCTGTTAAGGGATTGGAATTCGGCACCGGATTCTCCGGCAGCTATATGCGCGGATCTGAAAACAACGACAGCTACTGCATCGAGGACGGCCATGTGCGCACCAAGCGCAACTACGCCGGTGGCATTTTGGGCGGCATTACAAACGGCATGCCTCTGGTATTCCAGGCAGCTATCAAGCCCACTCCCTCCATCGCAAAGCCTCAGCAGAGCATTTCTCTGAGCCGTATGCAGACACAGACTCTGCAGATCCAGGGACGGCACGATCCCTGCATCGTGCCCCGGGCTGTTCCGGTTATTGAGGCGGCTGCGGCCATCGCCGTATATGATGCATATCTTTCTCAAACAAACAGGAGGTAATCAATATGGAACTTTCAGAGCTTCGCGGTCAGATCGATAATATCGATGACGAGCTGGTACGGCTCTTCGGTCAGCGTATGGATATCGCCGCGCAAATCGCCGATTATAAGAAGGAAAACGGACTTCCCATCTATGTGCCCAGCCGGGAGCGGGAAAAGCTGATGGATGTTGCTGAAAAGGCCGGGCCGGATATGGCCAATTACACACGGGTGCTTTACTCCATGATCTTTGAGCTCAGCCGCAGCCATCAAAGCAAGCGCAACATTACCACCTCTGCTCTCCACGAGAAGATCACCCACGCCATCGAAAATACCCAGAGGCTGTTTCCACAGGCGCCCATGGTTGCCTGTCAGGGCGTTGAGGGTGCTTATGCGCAGATCGCCTGTGAGAAGATCTTCAAAGCCCCCTTCATTATGTATTTCAAGAACTTTGACGGCGTGTTCAATGCCATTGAGCAGGGTCTGTGTCAGTACGGCATCCTGCCCATCGAGAACTCCACAGCAGGCTCTGTAAACAAGGTCTATGACCTGATGATCCATCATAATTTCTCCATCGTGCGGACCTTCCGCCTTAAGGTGGACCACAACCTGCTGGCAAGGCCCGGTGCTGTGCTTTCCGGCATCAAGGAGATCTACTCCCATGAGCAGGCTATCAGCCAATGCACGGAGTTTTTGAAGACCATGCCCGGTGTAAAGGTGATCCCTGTGGAAAACACCGCTGTAGCGGCAAAGCTGGTAGCCGAATCCGACAGGACCGATGTAGCCGCTCTGTCCAGCCGGGCCTGTGCAGAGCTGTACGGCCTGGTGTGTCTTGCCTCCAGCGTTCAGGACCAAGGTAATAACTATACACGGTTCATCTGCATCAGCAAGAATCTGGAGATCTATCCCGGCGCGGATAAGACCAGTATCATGATGGTCCTGCCCCACAAGCCCGGTTCTCTGTACCGTGTGCTGGCCCGGCTGTATGCTCTGGGCATCAATGTGACCAAGCTGGAATCCCGGCCCATGCCTGACAGGGATTTTGAGTTCATGTTCTACTTTGACCTGGAGACCTCTATCTATTCCGAGGAATTTGTACAGCTCATGTGTGAGCTGGATGATCTGTGCGAGGAATTCAAGTACCTGGGCAGCTTCAGCGAGGTGATCTGATGCAGTGCGGTCTGCTGGGAAAAAAGCTGGGCCACAGCTATTCGCCTCAGATCCACCGTTTTCTTGGGGATTACCCCTATACCCTGCATGAGAAGCAGCCGGAGGAGCTGGAGGATTTTCTGCGGCACGGGCCGTTCACCGGCCTGAATGTGACCATTCCCTATAAAAAAACCGTAATCCCCTTTTGCGATCTGCTGTCAGAGACAGCAAAAAAGATGGGTGCGGTCAACACCATTGTAAGGCAAAAGGACGGCACGCTTGTAGGCCATAACACGGATTATTTTGGTTTTTCCTCCATGGTTGAGCGCAGCGGCTTGCGTGTTAACGCAAAAAAGGTGCTGGTGCTTGGCAGCGGCGGTGCATCCAACACGGCTGTGGTGGTGCTCCGGGAACTGGGCGCACAGGTAGTGGTGATCTCCCGCAGCGCAGATGACAACTACAACAACCTTCACCGCCATAGCGACGCGACGGTGATCGTCAACGCTACCCCTGTGGGCATGTACCCGGAAAACGGCATCAGTCCGGTAGATCTCAGCCTGTTCCCCAAGCTGGAGGGGGTGCTGGACATGATCTACAACCCAGCAAGAACGCAGCTTCTGATGGATGCTGAAACCCGGGGACTGATTGCCATGAACGGCCTGTGGATGCTGGTGGCTCAGGCCAAGGAAAGCGCGGAATGGTTTACCGGCAAAAGGATCGACGATAAGGTGATCCAAACCATCCACGATACCCTGCGCCGGCAGATGGAGAACATTGTGCTCATTGGCATGCCCGGGGCAGGAAAATCCACTGTGGCTGCCATGCTGGCACAGGAGCTGGGCCGCAGAGCCGTAGACGCGGATGCGCAGATCGTGAAGATTGCCGGCTGCTCCATTCCGGAGATCTTCGCTCGGGGCGGTGAGACCGAGTTCCGGACGTTGGAAACCCAGATCCTCAGGGAGCTTGGCAAGCAGTCCGGCCTGGTCATCGCCACCGGCGGCGGCTGCGTGACGAGAGAAGAAAACTATGCCCTGCTCCATCAAAACAGCAGGATCTTCTGGCTGACCAGGGAGCTGAGCAAGCTGCCCACTGATGGGCGGCCCCTTTCCCAAGGCAATCGGCTCGGGGATCTGTATGAGACGCGCAGGCCTATGTATGAACGCTTCGCTGACTACACCGTCAGCAACGACGCAGCGCCCGAAGAAACTCTGGATGCGATCAGGAGGATACTATGAAGATTTTGGTAATCAATGGCCCGAACATCAACATGCTGGGTATCCGGGAGCCAGGCATTTACGGCAAACAGACCTTTGCCGATCTGCTGGCGCTGCTGGAAGAAACGGCTCAGGAAGAGGCTGTAACCGTGGAGCAATTTCAATCTAACCACGAGGGGGCTATTGTGGATAAGATCCAGGCGGCCTACGGCTGCTTTGACGGCATCGTCATCAATCCCGCGGCCTACACCCACACCTCGGTGGCTATTTTGGATGCTCTGAAATCCGTGTCCATCCCGGCTGTGGAGGTACATATCTCCAATGTGGATGCCCGGGAGGCTTTCCGGCAGATCTCCTATGCGGGAATGTACTGCGAAAAGACCATCAAGGGGCAAGGACTGGAGGGCTACAGGCAAGCCATTCGGTATCTCAAGGAGAAATACGGCAAATAAAATACGGAGAGGATTTTCTTCCCCGTATTTTTGACTGTGAATAAACATTCTTGACAAACAGGCAAAAATCACGAAAACCGTCAAGACACACAAGGGCAATATATCATACTTTCTCACCGACGAGAAAGTATGCAAAGAGTCGCCGAGGACCTTCCGTATGGTCCTCGGACTCCCCAGACGGCCTAAGGGGGAAGCGAATTAGATTTCTGTTGTCGAACCTTTCATCCGCTTCCCCTCTTAGGAATCCCTTAGTAAAATTGTTATTTTATCGTATTTAACGATTGATGGCTTTTGACGTGCACCGAAAATACGGGGAGGATTTTCCTCCCCGTATTTTGTTATTCCACGGATTTTAAGGCCTCGGCCATATTGATCTTCTCCAGCTTAAAGTAGAGCACGAAGTCCACAAGGCAGGCTGCCAGCATGGTCAGCACAATGGAAAGCACAAAGGACAGGGGCAGCAGTCTGGCCTGGAACCAGACCATATCGATGCGTATCTTGCTCATAACAAACTCAAGCAGCAGGATACCGCCTCCCAGGCCCAGCACAGCGCCCATGGCGCTCAGCAGCAGGTTCTCCTTAAACACATAGGCCGCGGATTCGGCCGCGTTGAAGCCCAGGACCTTGATGGTCGCGATCTCCCGGACACGCTCGGTGATATTGATGTTCGTCAGGTTATACAGCACGATCACCGCCAGCATACCGGCGCAGATCACCACGACGACCACGATCATATCCAGGGCCTCCAGCATCTTGCCCACCTGATCCGCCATATCCTGATTGACGGAAACGCTCATGACGCCGGAACATTCCGAGGCTTTGGCACTGGCCTCGTAGACATCCTGGTCTTCATGGACGGTGACGCAGGCAACCTGGACCTTGGGGGCTTTACCCCACTGATCTTCCACCGTTTCCGGGGTCACGATTACATAATTGCTTACATGGTTATCATAAATGCCGCTGACTGTAACAGTCAGGGTCTGCAGATCGGAATTGCGCACTGTAACGGTATCGCCTACGGAAATACCCAGATTCTCAGCCACGCCAACAGAAAGCAGCGCCTGGCCCTGATCGGGCATATCCAACGGTGTCTTACCGCTGTGGAAATCCATGAAGTCTTCCAATCGGTCGTCTCCGGCGATGAGCACGATATCCTTGGTCTTATCCCCAAAGTCCAGCTCTACGCTGCTCTGATGATAGAAGGTCATATCATCCACAAGGCCGTCCATTTCCTGTCGGAAGGCAGCCTGGTCCTCCGTTGTCACTTCTTCCGAGAAGCGGACCTCCATATCGTACAGCGTGATCTCCTCAAACTGATAGGACACCACATCTACGATGGAATCCCGGAAGCCAAAGCCTGTCAGCAGCAAGGCAGTGCAGCCGCCGATGCCCACCAGCATCATCAGCAGCCGCTGGCGGTAACGGAAGATATTGCGGAGCATGACCTTGTTCAGGAAGCTGAATTTGTTCCAGAACGGCAGGTATTCCAAAAATATCTTCTTACCGCTGGTAGGCGGCTTGGGACGGATCAGCTCTGCCGGGACCTCCCGTAGGGACATACGGCAGGCATACCAGGTAACGAACAGGGTCACAGCTGTGTAGGCACCCACAACAGCCAGGCACAGAGGCCAATCAATCCGCAGGACGATATTGGGCGTCAGCAGCATCATAATGCTATAGGCCTCCCACAGGATCATGGGGAACACCGCACTGCCGATGAAAACCCCAAGGCCGCACCCAAGCACCGCGGCACTGCCGGCATAGGCCAGATATTTTCCAATAATTGCCCCATTGCTGTAGCCCAGGGCCTTCAGGGTACCGATCTGGGTACGCTCCTCTTCTACCATGCGGGTCATGGTGGTAATGCACACCAAAGCCGCGATCAGAAGGAAGAACGCAGGAAATACGGCAGAGACTGCCTCAACGATATCCGAGTTGCTGTCCAGAGATACATAGCCCACATTGGTGGTCCTGTCCAGAGCGTAGACCTCTGTATCGGTCATCTCGTCGATGGCCTTTCGGGCGTCCGCCAGCTGTTGGGCCGCATCTGCCAGCTCGGCTTCCGCTTCGTTGAGTTCCTCCATGGCCTGCTCATAGCCGGTGTTGTACTCCTGCCAGCCATGGGCAAGCTCCGCTTCGGCAGCCTCCAGCTCTTTGCGGCCCTCCTCCAGCTTTTTGCGGTTGGCATCCAGTTCCTGCTGGGCCGCATTCAGCTGCAGCTCGCCGGCCTCAATCTGGGCCTCGGCAGCAGCAAACTGATTCTCCGCCTGGGTCTGGCTGTTCTGCAGCTCCAAAAAGCCCGCATCGATGGCAGCCATGGCATCGTCCAGGGTCTTTTTATTCTCCAGCAGCTGGGTTCTCTGCTGGGTAAGCCCCTGCTTTTGGACCTTCAATTCCTCCAGCTGCGCAGTATACTGGGCCTGCTGGTCGTGCATTTGCTTCTGCTGGGCGGCGTATTCGTCCCGCTGATCAATATAGGTCTGCAGCTCCTTGCGCAGACGGGCAATGGTAGCAGCATCGACACCGGTCTGCTCTGCCCGGTCCAGAGCTGCTTGGGCCGTGTCGATGCCGGTGTTCACCACAGACATCATGGTATCCACCAGTGTGAGCATCCAATTCAGCTGCTCCAAGCCGTCCTCAAGCTGTGAAATACCGGATTCGATCTGGTCCAGGCCGTCATTGATCTGGACCAAGCCGTCTTCCAGCAGCCGGAGGTTTTCGGAAACTGTCTTATAATTGGCCAGCAGCTCCCCATTTGCCTTCGCAAGCTGGGCATAGGTCTCTGCCTTGGTTTCGGCAAGAGTCTGGCGGGATTCATTCAGAGCCAGCCGGTTTTGATCGATCTCAGCCTGACCGTCCTCCAGGAGCTTCAGGCTGCTGTCTATGGTCTTGCGGTTGGCTGCGATCTCCTTTTCGCCGTCTTTAAGCTTTTGCAGTGCCTCGTCAAGCTCCTTCAAGGCCTCGGCCTTGGCGGTATCAAATTCCTTTTTCCCGTCTTCATATTCAGCCAATCCATCGGCATAGGCACTCTCAGCCTCCGCACGAAGGGTCTCAAGGCGCTCGATTGCCAAGGGAAGTATGTCCTTCTCAAAGCGCTTTGCCGCTTCCTTCATGGCATTGTTGTAGGCAGCGCTGTAGATCGTGCTTTCCCCGGACAGAGCCACATTGATCTCAGCATAGTAATCAACATCAAAGCTTTCCCGGGGCAGGTACAGGTAGGATGTGACTGTGCCATTGCCCAGGGCGGTATTGCCACGGGACATATCCATGTAAAGCGGTGTGCTCACATAGCCCACCACCGTAAAGGTGCGCTCAGTCAGGCTCTCCAGCACATCCGCTTCGTTATTTTCCGCCACTGTGACCTTGGTGCCCAGAATGGCATCGGTGGCGTGGAAGCCGTCAGCAAGGCACTCATCGGGAGCCTGGGGCATACGCCCGCCCAAAAGCAACACCTGATTGACTGCCCTTGGCAGTGTGTACAGCTTGTAAACAGCTTCGTCATCCGTGTCCCCAAAACGGGCCAGCACATCCATGCTGATCACACCCTCAGCGTGCTCCACCCCATCCATTTTAGAGACGGCATCCACATGCTCAGGACTCCAGCCGTAGCTGCTCAGCAACCGCAGGTCAAACATATTCTGCCGGTCCATAAACTGCTGGCCGGTCGCCACCATGTCCGACTTGGTGGTACGCAGACCTACAAACATGCCTGCGCCCAAGGCAATAATGGCCACGATGGCTATGTACCGCCCCAGGGATCTTCGAATCGACCGGAGCAGGTTTTTGCGCATCATATTTTTTCTCATTACCATTCGATCTCCGAAACATCCTGAGGCTTTTCGTTCAATGTAACAGATGCCACTGTGCCGCTCTTGACACGGATGACACGGTCAGCCATAGCAGTCAGGGCGCTGTTGTGGGTGATGATAACCACAGTCATGCCGGTGCGACGGCCTGTATCCTGCAAAAGCTTCAAAATCGCTTTGCCGGTCTGATAGTCCAGAGCGCCGGTGGGCTCGTCGCACAGTAGCAGCTTGGGGTTCTTGGCCAGGGCCCGGGCAATGGCGACACGCTGCTGCTCACCGCCGGAAAGCTGGCTGGGGAAATTCTTCATTCGCTCTTCGAGACCCACATCCCGCAGGACCTTGGCTGCATCCAGAGGGTGGGCACAGATCTGCCCTGCCAGCTCCACATTCTCCAGAGCGGTCAGGTTACCGACCAGGTTATAAAACTGGAACACAAAGCCAACATCCTGCCGGCGGTACTGGGTCAGCTGTTTTTTGTTCATGGCAGAGATCTCACGGCCATCCAGGGTCACTCTGCCTGTGCTCAGGGTATCCATGCCGCCAAGGATATTCAGCAAGGTGGTCTTACCCGCACCGGAAGGACCCACTATAACCACAAGCTCTCCCTTTTCAATAGAGAAGCTGGTATCGTGCAGAGCATGGATCTCGACCTCACCCATACGATAGGTTTTGCCCACATTCTCGAACGCAACAAAGGCCATGGCATTCACTCCAAATTTAATAGTTTTATACATTATAACATGAAAGCATGAAAAAGTGGAAACAATTTATGAATTGGAAACGGTATTTTGCAAATCGGTCTTGCAAATTTCGTTGTGACGAAGTATAATAGAAGTCACGCATATTTCGTTGTAACGAAGAATAGGAGAATGTGCCTATGCTATACATCACTGCTGCCCAGGCTGCGCAGAAGTGGAATGTGACTGTGCGCCGTGTTCAGGATATGTGCCGCAAGGATCTGATCGACGGCGCAGTCCGTCACGGCAGGGACTGGATGATTCCCATGGATGCCCAAAAGCCGGCTGACCGCCGTTGCAGGAACAGCGCACTAAAGGCACCTCTGCCTCAGCTGCCCCGCAGAAGCCCCGCAATCGTCATGACCAACCTATATAACCGCCCCGGGTGCGCAGAGGAAGCGATGGATGCTCTTAAGAACAAGCCTGAGTCTGCTGCCTTGTCCAAGGCACAAATCGCATACTGCCGCGGTGAGATCGACGAGGCCAAGGGCATTGTTACGGCACTTCTGAATCACCCCTGTGGCCATGATCTGCAGATCGGCTGCGGCATTATTCTGGCCATGTGCGCGATATACAAGGGTGATACAGCTCTGTGGCAGATCGCCAGAAGCCGCATCAGCGATGCTGTGTGCCACAACGAGAAGGACCAATATCTCAGTGAATTCTGGGCAGCAGCGGTGGACAGTGAGATCCACAACACTTACACTTTTCCGGGATGGTTTATGCGGGGCTGCTTTGACCCCATTGCCGGAGATTCTTACCCCGCAGCCAGGTATTATTACCTGAAATTTCTGTTTGTTATGGGCCATCAGTATGCCTCCGGCGTCATAGGAGAACGTGACAACCAGGCAGCCATGGGCTTATTTTCTGCTGTCGCTGAGCCTTTGATCTCTCAGACACGCAAGGATGGCGCTCTGATAGCTGAGATCTATATGCGGCTGCTGTGTGCCACCTCCTACCACGATCTTGGCAAGGATGACATGGCAATTCTCCATTTGGATACCGCTATCCGTCTAGCTTTGCCGGACCGGCTTTTTCTGATTCTGGCGGAGTACAGAAAGAATCTAGACTTTCTGTTGGATGAACGGCTAAATCTCGTCAATCCTGCTGCAACCGACCATGTGAGGCGCCTGAGCAAGGCCTTTATGCATGGATGGACCGTGCTGCACAACGCCGTACTCGGACGGTCTGTTACCAACGAGCTGACCACACGGGAACGGGAGGTTGCCAAGCATGCCGCTTTCGGCCTTTCCAACAAGGACATCGCCCAGCGACTGCACATCTCAGTCAATACCGTTAAGCAGTCACTGCGCGCAGCCATGGACAAGACAGGCGCAGTACGCAGAATCGACCTTTCCCACTACCTATAATCACACCCAAATACAGGCTTTGGAGTGTATTGCGGAGTTTTCCTATTTCCTTTACAATATTTCCGTAGAACTTTCGTGAAGGAGGCGCTGTATGAAACGCGGACTGACCCGTGAGGGCGAAATACATGAAGTGGTCTGTATCGGCGGACACAGCTTCACCATACGCTACGGCTACTACGATGAAGCAGAACGAAGCGCTACCGATCCAATCCCCATTTATCCCTGTTTTATCACTGACCCCAGATACACAAGCGACGGCTACCCGTTGGTCACGCGGATCCAGGATGCCTGTGAGCACTACTTTTCCGGCGAGGAAAATACAGGTGACGGCTGGTGCGCAGACTGTGTCCACTGCTCCAGCGAGCATGAAGAGATCGGCATCTGCCGGTGTGTTCACCGACAACGGCTTGACCGTGCCACTGTAGAAGAGCCTGTTCCCCCAAGCCTGTAAGCTTATATATTCCGCTCCCGAAGGTTTCCGGAACGCGTTACTCTAAGGAGGAACATACTATGAAAAGAGGAACTCACCCCATCCGCAACCGGCTCATTTCCGCGCTTTTATGCGTTGTCATGATCGCAGGTATGCTGCCGGTTCTCACCTCTGCCGCCTCGGTAGATAACCGGGCCGTAGATCCCAGCACCATCAGCGGCTGGGAGGCTTACTTCGGCCCGAATAAGCTGTCAACGGAGTATGCCGGCGGCGTATGGACTGACAAGTCTGTATTTAAAAACAACAGTCAGTTTGCAAACGCAGGTGTTAACATGACCGATGCCGAAAAGAACTTCTTGGTCGCTCTGTCTGCCCTGGCATCCACCAAGAAGATCACCGGTTACGCCAGTCTGCCAACCGACACCATGCTGGTACTGGATGTTTCCGGTTCCATGGGCAGCACAAATGCCACGGCTATGGTCAACGCCACCAATGCAGCAATTGATGAGCTGATGTCCCTGAGTAAGTACAACCGGGTGGGCGTTGTGCTGTACTCCGGCAATACCAGCTTTGGTGATTCCAACACCTCCACCGGTAAGGTGATCCTGCCTTTGGATCACTATACCACCACGAATACCACCACCTTCACCATGGGCAGCGGTTTCAACGCGGCGCAAAAGACAGTTGGTGCGTACCTGGATATCTCCGGCGGAAGCTCCCCCACCGTATCCGTAAACAGAACTGTGCGCAACAGCAGCAACCGGGGTGTCAGCGGAAGTAAGTCTGTTGCCGGTGGTACATACATCCAGAACGGCCTATTCCAGGCCTGGGAGGAATTTGAACGTGTCTCCGAGGATGGCACCATCATTGCCGCGGATTCCATTCAGGGCGGCACCCAGAGGATCCCCATCGTGGTGCTTATGAGTGACGGTGAGCCTACTACCGGTACTGACAGCTACAACAATGTCGGCACCTCTCACCGGGGCAACGGCGGCAGCTCCAACAACCAGATCGCCTTTGTCACCCAGCTGACCGCGGCCTGGATCAACGGCAAGATCTCCGCTGCCTACAACAACACCGACCCTCTGTTCTACACCCTGGGTCTGGGCACCGAGACCTCCAGCTATGCCACCAGCATTCTCAACCCCTCCAGCATGAGCAGAAACTCCACTCTGCGTACCTACTGGAACAATTTCCTGAACAACACCCCGGACCGCAACGGCAAGGTCACCGTTTCCGGCAGCGGCGGTAGCGCCTGGAAGCTTGACCGAGACTCCGCCGTTACCTCCTACGGCTATGCCGATAGATACTGGCTGGCAGATGATGCCGCTGACCTGATCGCCGCATTTGACGCCATCGTGCAGCAGATCACCATTCAGACTGAATACTACCCCACCCTGATCACCTCCGGGGAGCGGGAGGTGGACGGCTACATCACCTTCGAGGATGACCTGGGCGAATTCATGGAAGTCAAGGACATCAAGGGCATCGTCATCGGCGATGTACTCTTCTCCGGCGAGGAAATGGCAAGCGCCCTGAACACCGGCGTTCTGGGTACTCCCAACTCTCCCACCGATCTGGGTAACGAATTCGTGTGGACCGTTATGGAGCGCATGGGGATCGATGAGGTCTCCGTTGCTCAGCAACTGATCGACGCGGCTTACAATGCCGGTCAGCTGTTCACCTCTGAAAACGACTATGACAACTACATCGGTTGGTATGCCGATGCCAACGGCAACTACCTGGCCCCCTGGAACGACACCCATACCGAAGAGGACTACCCCAAGGCCGGCAATGTTTACAGCGCAGATGCCGCTTACATCAACCGCTCCTACGGCTATCTGGGCAAGACCGGCGTGGGCAATATCGGCAAGACAGACATGATGCACATCGTGGTTAAGGTCCAGACCGAGATCGCCACCAACCGCCAGGAGGTCTTCTTCAGCGTCCCCGCTGCCCTGATCCCCATGGTCACCTACCATGTGGAGCTGAACGGCGACTCCTACACCCCCGGGCAGACCGGCAAGCTCACCTACGAAGCTGCCGATCCCATCCAGCTGGTGTTTGAGGTAGGCCTGCGCAACGACATCAACGCCGTAAATGTGGCACAGACCGTTGGCAGCTCCAGTCACTACCACTTCAACGAGGCCACCGGCGAGTATGAGTTCTACACCAACCGCTGGGGCAGCATCAACGGCAGCAACGCAGGATTTGACTACACCAACCCCTTCAGCCATCTGGTTGCCGTTTCCGATTTCCGTCCTGCTTTGGAAAACGAGCGGTACTACTATACGGAAGATGCCATCATCTACACCGATGCCAACGGCACCAGGTACACCGGCGGTGCCAAGCCTGCCGACAAGATCTCCAACTCCAACCACTCCGGCTATTACCACGTGCGCTACATCGTTGAGGCAACCGACGGCAACAACGCCGCTGTAAAAGCCGTTTATGAGCCCATCCACGACGATTCCCTGGCCGATGCCATACTGAAGGACGGCAGCTATGTGATCCCCAAGGGCACAGTACTGAAGCTGATCGACCAGTTCAACATCCCCAAGAACGGTAACACTACCGGCACTCTGGAATACGCTCATCACCCCTATGTGACCGGCGACCAGACCTCCAACTACACTGCCTACACCTTCCTGGGCAACAACGGCAAGCTGACCCTGAAGCCCGCAGCCGGCATTGCCCTGCGCAAAGAGGTCACTGAGGCCATCGACGGTGTAGACAGCTTTACCTTCACCGTAACCGATGTGCCCAGCGGCTATCAGCTTACCGATGCCAACGGCAACCCGCTGACGAACATTGCCTCCGATTACTCCGGCACTACCTTAACCGTGACCATTCCGGCTGGTCTGACTGTCTACATCACAGGCCTGACAGAAGGCGCTCAGCACACCATCACCGAAGCAACAGGCGACTATAAGGTCACAGGGCTGACTGTCAACGGCGTGTCTGTGACTGCCGGCAATTCTGCCACAGTTACAGTTCCTGCTTACAGCCCCCTGTATCCCAGCCTGTCTTTGATCGCCCCTGTTACCTTCACCAACTCTCCCAACAAGTACGGCAGCCTGATCGTCAGTAAGGATGTACTGCATCCCTACAGCACTGCGCCTGCTGAGCTGACCCAGAAGTCCTTCCGGATCTATGTGGATCTCGGCATCGCGTTGGCCGGCAAGACCTTCCCCGCAACCGGTATAGCCGGCATCACCGAAGTGATCGCAGACGCAAACGGCGTGATCGGCATTGACCTGCGCAACGACCAGTCCATCGCCATTTCCAGTATCCCTGAGGGCACGGCATATACCGTTACCGAGGACATGAACGATCCCATTATCGGCGGCGTGACCCACAGCTACAAGGGCTACTCCAACATCAGCGGCACGCTGACCGGCACCATTGATGCCGACAGCACCGATACTGCCGCGGTCATCAACAAATTTGAGCCCAAAGAAGCCAGTTCCTCCATCGTTTTCCGCATTTCCAAGAACATTCTGAGCGAGGGCTCTGCCCAGTACGGCAAGGATTACAGCTTCCAGTTCAAGCTGGAGCAGTATGATCCGGCTACCGGCACCTACGCCCAGCTTGGCAACACCGTTTCCCTAAAAAACGGTGAGTCCGCTGATCTGGACCCTCTGTCCCCCAACGCCCTGGGCACCTATTACTACAAGGTCTCCGAGATCATTCCGGCCAATGAGGCAGATCGGTACGACAACATCTCTTATGACGCCACCACCGCGCGGATCGTAGTGTTTGTCACTGATAATAATGCTGACGGTGTTCTGGAATATGTAGTCAAGGACTATGTGACCAACGAGATCCTGCAGGAATCCACCCCTGGCCGGTATTCCCTGGAGAAGGTCTTCACAAATGTTTACAACGAGGATCTGAAGCCCACCTTTGTGGAATTTTCCGTTGACAAGTCTGTGCGCGATGACTTCAACACCGGCATCACCGGCGCAGGCTTCCTTTTCCAGCTGACCGAGGTCAACGCCGACGGCAGTGCCAAATTAGACGGCCAATTCTATGAGCAGCGGACACAGCTGGCAGGCACAGCTGGGAAGGCTACCTTCCACCTGCCCATTACCCACGCCGGAACCTGGTACTACAAGCTCACGGAGTTTAAGCCCACGGTCCAGCCCATCCCCGGCATGAACTATGACACCACGACCTATTTTGTAACGGTTACAGCCACTGTAAACACCGCGGATACCACCGTTCTGGATACGGCTTATACTATCGCCACCGGTGGTTTTGGCGGAATTGTGATCTCCGATTCCAGCAACGGCAACAAGGTCAGCTTCACCAACATTCTGGATCTGACTCCCGCTACCCTGCCCCTGTATGTCAACAAGGTTCTCGATGGTCGTGATCCCAACGGCGCAGAGTTCACCTTTACTCTGACCCAGACCGGCAGCTCCTTTGCAAACCCCACCGCCTATACCGACAGCGTAACCCTGGGCAAGGGTACGGCAGGCTTCCGTGCTCTGAGCTTCAACAAGGTAGGTACCTACTACTTTGTGGTCCGGGAGACTGCGGGCAATGCCGGCGGCATGGTCTACGACGATGCGGTATACCATGTGACGGTCGCTGTCAGCGCCGTTGGCGATACCCTGGTTGCTGTCCCCACTGTCAACAAGCTGGGCACCGGTACTGTAGCTATCGACGAAATCACCTTCACCAACGACTACACGGTAACACCGATCCCCTTTGCCATCACCGGCAACAAGGTTCTTAGCGGTAACAAGATCCTGGAGAAGGATCTGTTTACCTTTGAACTGTTTGAAAACGGCACAAAAATCGGGCAGACCACCAACAATGCCAACGGTGGCTTTGCATTCACCGCCATCTCCTATGACCGGGCAGGCACTTACATCTACACCGTCAAGGAGATCAAAGGCGCGCTTCCCGGTGTCACCTACGACGAGACAGAGTACACTGTTTTTGTGACTGTCACCGACAACAAGGACGGCACTCTCAGCGCTGCTGCAACCTACGGTGCTGACAACGCATCCAAGCCTTCTCTGGTGTTCAACAACTCCTATAAGGCCGCCAAGGGCTCTGCCACCATCTCCGGCACCAAAACGCTGAACGGCAGACCCGGCCTGGCTCTGGGCAACAAGGAATTCACCTTTGATCTGTACGAGTCCAACGCCGATTTCAGCGTATTCGGCGATAAGAAGGCTTTCGCGCAGAATGATTCCGAAGGCAACTTCAGCATCACTCTGGAGTATGAGACCCCCGGCAAGCGTTACTACATCCTGAAAGAAAACACCGACACCGAGGCAACAGGCATGCACTACTCCACCCTTGAGTATTACATCAGTGTATCTGTAAGCGACCCCGGCACCGGCACGCTGCAGACCACAGTTACTGTCACCGCCCCCGGCCTTTCCGGCACGATCAACAGCAACAGCCTGCACTTCACCAACAGCTACAAGGGAATCCCCACCGCGGTACAGCTGGACGGCACAAAGATCGTGAAGGATAAGCTCACTGGCATTGAGAGTAAGCCCGCAGACGGCGCGTTCACCTTCGAGCTGTACAGCGCCATCCCCGGCACCACTGCCGGCAGCTATGTGAAGGACGGCGATGCCCTGCAGACCAAGAAGAACGATGCTGACGGCAAGTTCCTCTTTGAAGAGATCCCCCTTGCGGACGCCGGCATCTACTACTTCATCGTAGCAGAGTACAACGACAGCCAGTATGATATCACCTATGATACCACGGAGTACCTGGTGGCTGTCACTGTTGAGGATGACTGGAACGGCAATCTGCGTGTTTCCGATGTATCTTATTCCGGTGGCGACTATAATTCTGTTCACTTTGTGAATGTCTATGACCCCACCCTGAACGAAAAGACAGGTCAGGTGGTCATCGATGTGACCAAGTATCTGGATATGAAGGGCTACACCCATGTGCTCCTGGGCCGGGATGGCTATACCTTCAAGATCCAGGGAGACAACGGTTACAACGACACCTGCCTCTCCAACCAAGACGGCAAGGCCTCCTTCACCCTGGAATTCACCGAGGATAACATCGGCAAGACCTATACCTACGAGATCACCGAGGTCAAGGGCAGCAAGGACGATATCGTCTACAGCAGCCAGCGCTACACAATCACTGTTACCGTCGGTGTAAACGGTACTGAGCTGACCACCGAGGTCAAGGTAGGCGGCCAGGCTACTACCGCACCCGCTGTATCCTTCACCAACACCTACGATCCCACCCTCACCGACAAGGAAGTGGAAGTGGAAGTCGATGTGACTAAGGAGCTGGTGAACAGCTACGCGGCACAGATCGGCAAGGATGGATTTAAGTTCCAGCTGGTCAACAAGGCTGACAGCCAGGATATTGTGACCGTCACCTCCAATGCCCAGGGTAAGGCTTCCTTCACCAAGAAGTACACTGAGAAGGATATCGGCAAGACCTTCACCTATGAGATCAGCGAGATCAACACCGGCATTGGCGATATCGACTACTCCGACAAGACCTACACGCTGACCGTTACCGTAGGCCTGAACACCGCGGGTCAGCTGATCGCCACTGTAAAGCTGGACGGCACGGAGACTGCCTCCCCTGCTGTGACTTTCACCAACACCTACGATCCTACCAACACGGCCAAGGAGCAGGATGTCACCGTTGATGTGACCAAGATCCTGAACAACAAGACCGCTACTGCGGCTGCGCTCAGCGGCTTCAAGTTCCAGCTTGTGGACACCGGCAGCAATGCCAGCGCCACCGCTGAGACCGACAAGAACGGCAAGGCCAGCTTCCATCTCACCTTCACCCAGCAGCACATTGACAACACCTACACCTATCAGCTTACTGAGGTGAATACCGGCATCCCAGGCATGACCTACGATGAGACTGTATACACCTTGACTGTGACTGTGAATGTGGATGCAGAGGGCAAGCTGTCCACCGCCCTGACTGTCAACGGCCAAGCTGCCCAGAAGCTGGAGGCATCCTTCACCAACACCTATGACGGACCTCCCGCACCTCCCGCTACCGGCGACGACGCACAGCTGACTGCCTGGTTCCTGCTGATGATCCTTGCTGCCGCTGCTGTTACCGTTCTGTTGGTGCTGGGCAAGAAAAAGCATCTGATCTAATACGGTTCTATGTCAATAGTTGGGGTAGAGCCAAAATAGAATAATCTGTGGATCGTGTCGGAGCTTTTGCTCCGGCACGATTTTATGTATTACAAAACAGAATTCTTTTTCTGAAATTATTAAAGTTACGCATACCGTAGCAGG
>JAGBSG010000005.1 GCA_017632035.1 Oscillospiraceae bacterium
ACTGCTTGTTGATGGGCGCAGTGATTGTGCTATCCAGGTTTGCCACCACGCACAGCACGTCGCCGTGGGCATCGTGATGCGCCTTGTATTCCTGGATCCGATCCGGTCCCACAACGGTCTCGGGGATCAAAAGCAGTTCTTCACCATCGTAATCGTAGAGAACCACCTCGGACAGATCACGCACTGTCTCCTGGTAGAGTAGCCGACCTGCCAGGTAGCGAGTAGCGCTGACCTTGCCGGTAATATCATTACCAGCCAAATCGGTCATCACGCCCAGCTTCAGGATTTTGGGAGTGGTCAGCTTATAGGTAGGCTGAATATTTCCAAAATCATTGACCGCAAAGATGTCAACGCCCTCATAATCCTTCCACGCAGACAACGACATATCGGTAAAGCGCTGAATATCAAAAGTGCCGTTCACACGACCGGTGATCAAATAGCTTTGAAGCGGAACGACGACTATGGTCATGCCCAGTTTCGGATAATCGGGACCATAGAACTGGATGGAGGGATATTTCTCGCTGAGGCCGGTGTACCACTTGAAGGGTGCGCCGGTGGCTGCATTATCATAGTAGAGAACGATATATCCCATATTCTTCGCCAAATTGGTAAAATTCAGCTTCAGATCTGCGCTGAAGGTGAAGCCCTCTTTATACAGTCTGTTTTTCCAATTGCTCACAGCTGCATCATATTCCCGCTGGGCCTGACGATAACGATCCATATCCGCTGCAAAGGCCTCTGCGTTAAACACATCATTCCAGTATTCGCCTTCCGGATCCCACTCTTTATGGTAATAATCACTTGAGTCCGGCTCTCTCAAACTGAAGCCGGGACGCCCGGAACTACCAATATAACCGCTAAAGATATGGATATCTGTTTCAAAGTTCAGATAGAACGATGCACCGGCACCGGCCTCGCCGTACAGCCATTCCTCTCCATAATTTCCATTCTCATAATAGCCGAGTTTGTTTTCTTCGGAGTAGAAGGTGACATAGGTAGAATTGCCATGGAGCTTCAGATAATCCGAACCGTAGTTGCTATCCACACGCAGATCAGCTTCCTGGATATACAGGCCATGCTCTTCCTTAATCCGAACAGGAACGACCTGGGTCACTTTGCTTTCCGTTTTGGGAACGATGGCATGCCAACCGGGACTGGAAATTCCAAAGGTCTGCGCCTTAATAATATCACCCTGGCAAGTGCCGTGCTTGATGCCGATGGTGGCCGCATTGGTGGCGTAGTCCCAAAGCACCGTTGTTTTTGCGTAGCCGTTTTCATCAAATTCCAGAGTGTAGTAGGTTGAGCCGGCAGCCTTGACCCAGCCGGTCAAGCCATAAGGATAGTTGATACCGAACAGCTGCACTTCCACCTCACGCTCCACTTTTTCCGGGAGGGTCAGACGCAGTGTTTCAGAACCGTCCACCGCAAAATTTTCGAATACCCTGGAGACACCGGAGAAGTTTGCCTTCTTACCGTAGGCATCTGTCCAATATATAGCCTCCTGAGTAGCTGTTATGGACTTGGCATACTCCATGGGCCAAGTGGTCGTAACCGTCCGATCATTACCGGTCAGCAATGTCTTACTATAGACCTGCCCCTTTTCATTTTGACCGATGACATGGATCGGCATACCGTCCAGCGCCACGCCGCTATAAGGCGTGACCAGCATGATCTTTAATTCAAAGGCATGCAGCTCCTCCATATCCTCATAGGCCGGCAGCTCGTACTCATAGACACCTGCCACACGGGTCACTCTGTGGTTTTCGGGGATCTTATAGAGCTTATCGCCAAAGCGTGCCATTTCCTCCACATTTCGCACCAGGAGGATGCTGTTTTTCACCCAGAAGGCGCTGTCCTTATTGCCCAGCTGCAGGTAGCCGTCATTGGTGACGGACATCGTCTTGCCGTTAATGGTGTACATCACATCGCCGGATTTTGCCTTCAGGCGGATGAGGCCCTCGATGTTGATCTCACGATAGAAGCCCACACCGGTCTCCAGCTGGATATTGCGCTCGTAATAATGGGATTCGCCGCCGATCATAACCTTCAGGCTGTATGTGCCGGCGCTCAATCCGGTGAACTCATACTCGTAGGATTCCTTATTGATGTTCAAATCCTTGGTATAGACCAAGTTGTTGGTAGTATCGGTGAGTACGATTTTTGCGCCACTGAGGAAATTGGGCGCATAGGGCGCATTGGGGATGTTCAGCTGCACAATGGCAGGCGAACTGACCAGCATGGGGAAGCCTTCTACTTCCTTGCTGCCCATCAGGGTATCACCCTCATAGGCACTGATCTTCACAGACTGAATAGACAACACATCGGAAATATCCCATAGGGCTCTCCAGTAATAGCCGGATTTTGCCAGCTCCACCGTGGTAGTCTTTTGCTCATTACTGATGGCCTTGGTGGCATTCTTACGGGTGTAAGCGATCTCTGCGCAGACACGGGTGGCATCCAGGCCGGCATTGGCAAACAGCTCCAGCTCATTGCCGGTAACATCACCCAAACGGTTCAGCTCAATATTGGCAGCAACATCCTGCAGCTCGTAATAAGAGGATGTGGTAACTGCCACCGGCTGGGTCTTTGCAGATTCATTGCCGCTGGCATCCACTGCCTGCACATCATAGATGTACATTGTTCCCTTCTGAAGACCGCTGTCAACGAAGGTTCGCTTTGTGCCTTCGTAAATCACCTCGCCGTTACGGCATAGGCGGTAGAAGGCAACACCCACATCATCGGTACTGCGTGTCCAGTTAAGGGCAACGCTTGTACCCTTCACCTCCGCCTGCAGCTGGGCAGGTGCGGTAGGTGCAGTGGTATCGGCAACCGCTGTAGGACGGGCAGAGGCATAAGCTGCAGGGCCCTGGGTGCCGGCACCGTTTTCTGCAATAATATAATAGGTATAGGTTCTGTCTGTAGACAGATCTTCATCCAGGTACTCGCACAGTTCTGTGCTGAGATAGCCCAACTGCACGCCTTCCCGGTAGATCCACAGCTTAGTGGCATCGGTGACCTGATCCCAGGTCAGCAGCAAGGCATTGTTGCCCTGGGCTGTTACCTTGAAGTTTGCTACCTGGTTGGGGATCGCCTGGTCACAGCTGACGATAATGGTTTCGGAGGTTGCTGTCAGTGTAGCATCCCCCTGCTGCAGGGTAGACTCTGCCCAAAGCATATACTCGCCTTCTGCATCCAGCGCAAGGCTGACGGTGGCTCTGCCACTATCGGACAGGGTCACAGCCTCCAGGGTCTTTTCCTCACCGCCGGGGGTAATATAGTGGACAACCACAGATGCGCCGGCATTACCCATGAGGGTGACGGTGATCTCTTCGGTGGCGGTGGCAGGTGCGTAGATGCTGATATGATGCTCAGCAGGCGCATCCTCGCCGGTTACCGCAAACACAGCATAGGCCTCCCACGCTATCACGCCATTTTCCGGATCTTCCGGCAGTTTAAAGCGGATCTCATACTCGCCTGCTGCCAGCTTGCCCAGGTTTGCGCCGCTCCAGCTCACATCGGTAGCAGTGATCCACTCACCACCTGCTTTTCGATACTCCACCTCCGGCAAGTAAACCTTCTTATCCACGATGACCATGTCATAGTTTACATGATCAGAATCCAGGTAACGCTTTTCATAATACTTCACCGCCATGTTGCGGATCAGGATAGAATCCGCCGCAACCGCCTGCAGCGGCACCATCACATCATCCTGGGTCGTAAAGGCTGTGTCACTGAGATCTACTGTAAAGTCGGTGATATCAATGCTTCCCAAAACCAACTCAGTATCTGCAACAAAGTCAATAACACCGGTGTATTCAATGCCGGTATCGGACATAACATCAGATTCCCAGGACTCGGTGAAATTGGGTAGCAGCGCATACTGGATCTGCACCTCGTCCAAGCCCTCTGCTTTGGCGACCACAAAATCGTTCGGCATCCAATTATCAAAGGGATTAGCAGAGATCACAGTATCACCCTTGACCAGTTTGAAATCCAGATAGGTGATCTCAGGACGCTCTATGAATAGAGGCTTCTTGGTTGCGTTAGCAGGATTGAAGTTAACCTCAGTCATCTGCCCGGCGTCGATATAGAGATCGGCACAGTAGGCAAGATACCTGTCACGATTGAATTCCTCGTCGTAGCCTGCTTGGCACATACCGGCAATGTTATAGCGACCTGCCGGCACATAGTAGGTAGAGTAGGCGCTGGTAGGCAGATTCATAGCAAAATCGCCATATTCAGTAGAAATAGTTGTGGATGCTGAATCCAGAACATCTTCACCAAAGTAAAGCTTGAAAGATCCCATTGTTTGCGGCCGCACCGCCGTAACAGTGGGGTTTTCGGGATCAAATTCGGCCAGCATATAATACTTATATCCGCAATCGCCTGACCAGGTGGACACCTGAATGAACAGAGGATCGCCCTTCTTCAGCTGATTTGCGTTGTAGGTGACCACATCGCCCTCATTCATCAGCATCTGCAGTGCCTTCTCCTTGCCGTCTACCATGGTAGTGACGGACTCCACATAAGCCCAATCGTCACCGGAGAGATTAGGCATAACCGTGAGAGTAATACCTTCCTTAACCAAAACCTGAGCGGTATCTTCAATGGTCTCATAGGACATGAAGTCTACCATGCCATCGCGGTTATCCCAGAAGTAGTAACGCAGAGCCAGGTTGTAGATAGCCTCCTCAGGAGGCAGCGGCTCATAACCGACAGTCAGGAACTTGCCACCGCTCCAATCTGCCTCTACCACCCACAGCTGCTGCTCGTTGGTGTCAAATACATCGCAATCAAAGTTCTCCGTCCAGCGATCAATATCGCTGAAGGTACCAAACTGGCTATAGCCCAAAGTCTGACCGCTGAGCACGGTCTTATTCTTATCGTTGGTCAGATTGAAGGTCAGGGGCAGACTCTCGCCGTAGAGCACATAGTCCGGCTCCAGCAGCAGGTGCGCCTTCAGTACGGCAGGATCAAAGTCGATCTGATCGGTGGCGGTATCCACCATGCCCATAATATGGATGGTCTCCAGATATTCATGGGTATCGATCTGCTCCTCGTCGCCCTCGGAAAAATAGGCATCGTAGATGCCCACCAGCATATAGTAGCTGCCGGGGGTCACATGGATCGTATCCACAGCGGAGCTGATCCAGCCCAGACCTGCTGTCTTGGAAATATTTTTGGTATCCACATTGGAGAAGCCAATGGAATAGTAGTCATATTGGGACAGCTTCGCTACTGTGTCAATTTTGAAAGGCTGAGCTGCAGAAATGGCATCGGCAAAGGCCAGCTCCAGCTGGTCGCCGTCCTGCACCGCTGTGCAATGGACAAAGTAACCATTCTTGCTGTCCGCCACATACAGCTCATAACTGCCGGGCATCATAGTCACATTCAGCGCACCGTTTTCATCGGTAGTACCCAGCTGTACCATACCGGCAGGGCCGCCAATATAGACCGAGGCTCCTGCCAGGGTTACGGCGCTGTTTTTGAACACAAGGCTGGTTTCCTGGGCTTCCACACCCAGCTTGATCTCCTGGGCAAAGCCGGTAGTCAACTGATACAGACATCCGCTGTCATAAATGGCAAAGGTCAGCTGGCCGTTCTTGAACAAGGAACGCTTGACCGTATTGCGCATGACATTCTCGTAGGGATCCATGCCCAACTCTGCCACGATCTCCTTGGTGTTGGGGTCGATAACCTGAATGTTGGCATAGATCTCATTGCCCTCGGCATCATAGGCCAGCACACGGGCAACCGCAGAGGCCAAGCTGTTTTGCACCGTCACCAGCCGCTCTACATAATTGGAACTCCACTGAGGATCATTGCCGGA
>JAGBSG010000049.1 GCA_017632035.1 Oscillospiraceae bacterium
CGCCAGAACGGCAACCAGAGCCACCAGCAGAAGCAGAGCAAAAATTGTCTTCTTCACTATTGTTTCCTCCTAGTTAATAAAAATAATACATTTTTCAGCAGGATCGCCTGCTGTGGGTTACAGGATTCGGTGTCATTCTAAGCGGAGCGAAGAATCTAAAAGAGATCCTTCAGCGCTTACGCGCCTCAGGATGACACTGCTTAAACTGTCATTCTGAGCGAAGCGAAGAATCTAAAAGAGATCCTTCAGTGCTTACGCGCCTCAGAATGACATCTATATAAGACCTTTGGCAGGGGCGGCATATGCAGCCTGCCTTTGTGTCTTTCGGAAACCGCCTGTCTAACCCCGTCCGGCAACCTCATCGCGCATTAATTACCCAGCTCGTCGCCAATACTTATTATATCGTCGGTACTGACACTTTCAGCCGGTGTACAGGCAGCAAACGGAGATACTACCTCACACAACAGCAATGCCAATACTCTTTTCACAACGGCCTCTCCCCATCAGATCAGACTATTTATGGCTTTTATATGCCACAGACTTTACTCTTAGTATAACATGGAGAAAAATGCATGTCAAACAGATTATCCGTGGTACATATATAGAAAACCTGCCGACAGGCAGCAACCTGTCGGCAGGTCTTATGTATTTTAGGTATCGTTGGGCAGCTTGGAATCAAAGGTGGTGATCGTGGGATCTACCGCGCCATCCTTATGGGTCTCCTTCAGCATATCAACATAGACACTGACCAGTTCTTCGGCAGTACCCTTAACGAAGTAGCCGTGATCCTTCTCGTAGCAACCGTGGCTGTAGGCAGGCTCAGAGGCCATATACTTGCCTCTGCCGTTGCACAGATACAGAACGAAGGTCTGCTCATAAGGAGAGCCTTCCTTGATCTGCGCGCCGCTGTTATCGAACATCTCATAGGGCACGCTGATAAAAGCCACATCACCAATGGAAATGGCAGCCAACTCCAGAGTGAACTTACCATTGCCTCCATACACACTACGGCGATTATTAATGCCATCAACCGCCAACCTGCTGTTGCACAAACCGTTGGTAGCCGCAATGGCCTCGGCTATTGACTTGCCGTTATTAACCATACTGTTGAAGAGGTTTGCAGCCGCGACATATTCATCGCTGTCCTTGCGGACATTACCGTTATAATTCACAGTCTTTACTTCGACCAGACCGGTATTCACCTTCTTCAGCTGGTCCATATAGTCGATGGCGCACTGAGCAAGCTTCTTGCCCTGGTCCCTCATATTGATGAATTTCTCTTCACCGCCGATCTCACTGACATCGGCCACATTGCCGGACGCACCCTGAATGTAGGCAAAGTTACACTTCAAAGTACTTTCCATTTCTGTGCGGCAATGACCAACATAGCCGGCTGAGTATTTCAGATAATTGCCGCCGGAAGACGCAATGGGATGCGCACGCCAGTTCATCAGGACGATATCCTTGCCGCCTTCCCGGGTAAACTTGATGAGCTGGACATCATTATCTACCTCAGTCTCATGCGCAACAGGGGTCTTGTCCCAATCTCCATAGTTGTTGCCGGCATAGGAGCCGTCGCTCATCAGATAGTGACGCACAAAGTTAAGTCCGTCAGACTTGGTTGTACCGGTGTACATCTCAGCAGGCTTTCTGTCCTCCATAGCCAGCTTGCAAGCCTCCAGGCATCCATCCTGCATAAACTTTGTATAGGCGGTATTGTTAGGATTGGGAGAGTTGTGGGTATGGGTAGTAGAGGAGAAGATATTCTCCCGGGGCACGCGCAGCTGTCTGCTGATGGTGTTACGCATCTCATTTGTGACCCAGGGCTCAGTGCGGATGCAATCAAGGCTCAGGATCAGCACGGTGTTTTCCTTCTCATCCGTAACAGCAATACAGGTAGCCAAAAGCGGTGTGTCTACAGCGGTAGCCAGACGGGTGGATTCATCACCCATACCTGCCAGACCAAGGCCCGGATTGGGGGTAATGTTCGCGCGGCCAAAGCCCACACGGAAGGTGCCCGCACCACTAGACTGTGCTGCATCGTCGGTACCGGAATTATCGGCCGGTGTGCAGGCGGCAAGCACAGATACTGCCATGATTACACACAGCAACAATGCCAACAGTTTCTTCATAATAATCTCTCCTTATAAGTGAATTTATTTGCGGTATGCATAAGCCGCAAAAATCGTTTTTAATATAACATACATATAAACATTTGTCAAACACATTGTCTCCATGTGCAAAAACACAAGACCTGCCGGCAGGTTGAGGCCTGTCGGCAGGTCTTATGTATTTTAGGTATCGTTGGGCAGCTTAGAATCGAAGGTGGTGATCTTGGGATTCACAGCACCAGCCTTTTTAGTCTCTTTTAGCATATCCACATAAACGCTGACAAGCTCCTCGGCAGTGCCCTTGACGAAGTAGCCTTGCTCCTTCTCGTAGCAGCCGTTGGTATAGGCAGGCTCAGAGGGAATATACTTGCCTCTGCCGTTGGACAGGTACAGAACAAAGGTCTGCTCATAAGGAGAGCCTTCCTTGATCTGCGCGCCGCTGTTATCGAACATCTCATAAGGCACACTGATAAAGGCCACATCACCAATGGAGATGGCTGCCAGCTCCATAGTAAACTTTCCTTTACCGCTAGCATAAGCATTCTGGCGCATGGTAATACCGGAGACAGCAGTAGGACAGTTACACAGACCGTTGGCGGCTGCAATGGCTTGGGCCGTTGTCTTTCCCGCATCGATCATAGCTTTAAAGGTGTTCGCGGCATTAATGTATTCCTGACTGTCCACCCGGACATTGCCCTTATAGTTCACAGTCTTAACCTCAACAAGGCCTGTATTCACCTTCTTCAGCTGATCCATATAATCAATGGCGCACTTGGCAAGCTTCTTGCCCTGATCCGCCATGTTTATGAATTTTTGTTCTTCACGGATATAGCTCTCGTCTCGCACATTACCGGACGCACCCTGGAAGTAAGCAAAATGGCAGTCAAGGGTACTCTCCATTTCCGTGCGGCAGTGGCCAATATATCCGGCTGAATACTTTGTGTAATTTTCCTTCAGAGCAATGGGATGTGCCCGCCAGTTCATCAAAACGATATCCTTGCCCTCGCTGCGGGTAAACTTGATGATCTGGACCGCATTATCGACCTGGGTCTCATGGCCAACGATGGTCTTACCCGTCTTATCACCGTATCCATCTCCATAGTAGGTCCCATCACTGAGAAGGTAATGGCGAACAAAGTTCAGGCCATCGGAGTAGGTGGTTCCGGTGTACATCTCAGCAGGCTTCCTGTCCGCCATAGCCTGCTTGGCGGCATCCTGGCATCCGCGCTGGAATGTGTTCGAGTACTGTTCGTTGTTGGGGTTCGGCGTGTTGTGGCTGTGGGTTGTGGAGGAGATAATGTTCTCCCGAGGAATTGACAACATATTGGCGAGCACAGCGCGCATCTGATCGGTAAGCCAAGGTTCAGTACGAATACTGTCAGAGCTCATAAGGAGCACGGTATTCTCATTCTCGTCGGTGATGGCAATGCAGGTAGTATACAGCCGTGTTTCCACTCCGGTAGCCAGACGGGTAGATTCATCCCCCATGCCTGCCAGACCAATGCCTAGTGCGGGGGTAATATCCGCACGGCCAAAGCCCACACGGAACTTGCCCTTGTAAGGATCTACCGGGGTTTCGGTGTTGCCGCTGTTGCCGGTATTGCCGCTGTTGCCGGTATTGCCGCTGTTGCCGGTATTGCCGCTGTTGCCAGTATTGCCGGTGTTGCCGGTGTTGCCGGCATTGCCGCTGTCGCCGGTATTGCCGGTGTTGCCGCTGTTGCCGGCATTGCCGCTGTTGCCGGTATTGCCGCTGTTGCCGGTATTGCCGGTGTTGCCGCTGTTGCCGGTGTTGCCGCTGTCGCCGGTATTGCCGCTGTTTCCGCTGTCGCCGGTATTACCGCTATCTCCGGTATTGCCGCTATCGCCGGTATTACCGCTGTCGCCGGTATTGCCGCTGTCGCCGCTGTCGCCGGTGTTACCGGTGTTGCCGGTATTTCCGCTGTCGCCGGTATCTCCGGTATCTCCGGTATCACCGGTATCGCCGGTATCTCCGGTATCACCGGTATCGCCCGTATCGACCGTATCGCCGCCAATGCTTGTATCGCCGGTACCAACGCTTTCGGATGGCGCGCAGGCGGCAAACAGAGATACTACCATGACTACACACAGCAGCAATGCCAACATTTTTTTCACAACATTCTCTCCTCATCAACGAAAACTTTTTGCGGTATGTATATACCGCAAACTTTACTCTTAGTATAACATGGAGAAATATGTTTGTCAAACAGATTATCCCAGGCCGCCAATATGCAAAACCTGCCGACAGGCTAATGCCCGTCGGCAGGTTTTATGTATGTTAGGTATCGTTGGGCAGCTTGGAATCGAAGGTGGTAATCGTAGAATCTACTACGCCGTCCTTATAGGTTTCCTTCAGCATGTCGACATAGACACTAACGAGCTCCTCGGCAGTACCCTTAACGAAGTAGCCGTGGTCCTTCTCATAACAGCCGTGGCTGTAGGCAGGCTCAGAGGCAATATACTTACCTCTGCCATTGCACAGATACAACACAAAGGTCTGCTCATAGGGAGAGCCTTCCTTGATCTGCACGGCGCTGTTATCGAACATCTCATAAGGCACGCTGACAAAGGCCACATCGCCAATGGAAATGGCGGCCAACTCCAGAGTAAATTTGCCATTGCCACTGGCATACACATTCTGGCGATTGGTAATACCGGAGACAGCGAGGCTGCTGTTGCAAAGACCATTAGTAGCCGCAATGGCTTCAGCCACAGACCTGCCGCTATCGGTCATGGCTTTAAAGAGGTTCGCTGCTGTAATGTACTCATGGCTATCCTTGCGGACGTTTCCGTTGTAATTTACAGTCTTCACTTCGACAAGGCCGGTATTTACCTTCTTCAGCTGGTCCATATAATCAATGGCGCACTGGGCAAGCTTCTTGCCCTGGTCCTTCATATTGATGAATTTCTCTTCACCGTCGATCTCGCTGACATCCGCCACATTGCCTGATGCACCCTGGATATAGGCAAAATGGCAATCCAGGGCCTTTTCCATTTCTGTGCGGCAATGACCAACATAGCCGGCTGAGTATTTCAGGTAGTTACCGCCGGTGGCGATGGGGTGCGCACGCCAGTTCATCAGAACAATATCCTTACCGCCTTTGCGGGTAAATTTAATGAGCTGGACATCATTATCCACCTCGGTCTCATGCTCAACATAGGTATTAGAGCCATCAGCGGCATAAGAGCCGTCGCTCATCAGATAGTGGCGCACAAAGTTCAAGCCATCAGACATCGTCTCTTTTATCTTCCAATTTCCCAGAGCTTGATCTGGCTGGATCTTTCGTAAAGGCGCAAATAACTGTCATATCGGGTCAGTTCAAGTCTGCCATCCTCCACCGCAGCGCGAACAGCGCACCCGGGTTCTCTGCGGTGCGTACAGTCGTGGAACTGACACGCTCCCAGATATGGTCCGAAATCCGGAAAGGCATACTGCAGGTTCTCCTTCAGCAGCACCTCCATCTGGTCCGTATCAAAGGAAGAGAAACCCGGCGTATCCGCCACATAGGTATCCTCCCCCAGGCAAAACAGCTCCACATGCCGGGTGGTGTGTCTGCCGCGTCCCAGCTTTTCCGACACTTCACCTGTAGCCAGCCCCAGCTCCGGGCACAGAGCATTGAGCATACTGCTCTTACCAACGCCGGAATTACCCGTAAACGCCGTCAGCTTTCCCTGTAGCAAAGCACGAAGTGCATCAACGCCCTCCCCTGTCTCCGCGCTGGCCCGGATCACCGGAAAACCGGCATTGCGGTATATCCGCATAAGGTCCACCGCGGGATCCAGATCGCACTTGTTGACACACAGGTAAACAGGCACCTCCTGATCTCCCGCAATGGCAGCCACACGGTCAATCAGGAACGGCTCTGTAACAGGATTCACATTGGCCGCGAAGATCACAAGGGCATCCATATTCGCCACCGCCGGTCGGACAAAGCTGTTCTTCCGCGGCAGGATCCGCTCAACCATGCCCTTTCCCTTTTCCACGGTGATCTCCACCAAATCGCCGGTCAGAGGAGACTCCCCGGTGCGGCGCAGGCTTCCCCGCCCGCGGCAAGTCACCATGCCCCGGTCGGTTTTCACCTCATAGAATCCACTCAGTGAGCGCAGGATGCGCCCTGTCATCTTATTCGTCAAAGTTGACCTCTACATCCCTTTCCCACTCGCCGTTTACCCGCAGTTCATAGACCTGTATGCCGTAGCCTGTTACATCAACGGAAACCGAGTTCTCAAAGGCCTTCATCGAAAATGTGTGGAGAATTTCTCCGTTACAGCGTATCTCCAGTTCATATGCATCGGTCATTACGGTATCCGAGTGCAGTTTAAACACCACTTTTTTGGTCTTCATCTGGGGCATAGAGCCTGCCTGGCCGCCTTTGGCAAGCGTCAGCACGATCTCAGCAGACACAGGAACCTCTTCACCCGCTTCAAAAGACTGTTCGACGACCTGCCCCTCTGGCACAGAGGGGTCATTGACATACACATCATAACGGACATTTTTAAAGCCCGCCACATTCAAAAGCTTCAGAGCCACAGTGATATCTTCGCCCACAACATTGATCATCGGCTTCTTCGCAGGGCCGGTACTGACAAACAGTTTCACCGTTTGACCCTTCTTGATATCCTCACCGGCTGCAGGCTCTGTGCGGATCACAACGCCTACTTCTATATCCTCATTGGCTTCCTCTTCTACGACCACTTCCAGATCCATTTCCTGCCGGGCCAGGATCAGCTTGGCATTTTCCACCGACTGATTGGTCACTACAGGCATGGGCATTTCCACATCATCCAGGCCGGTGCTGATATACAGGATCACCGTCTGCCCTTCTTTCAGCTTCTCGCCTGCGGCAGGCTCTGTTCGGCACACAAGGCCTTCGGCAACAGTGCTGCTGCTTTCATCCCGGCACAGATATTGAATTTCCTGCCCCTTCAGGTAGTTCTCCGCAACACTTTGCTTCTGGTTGATCAGATTCTCCATGGTCTTCTCCGTAGGCTCTGGACCCAGGCTGACCTTGATATGCACTTTCGTGCCCTTCTGGACCTTTTCACCGGGTGCGGGATTCTGATACGATATCTGTCCCTTTTCATAGGTATCGTTATAGGCATACACAGGAACATCGATCACAATATCCGAGTAATTCGGCAGCGTATCATAGTTCTTTCCAACCAGGGTGGGGATCATGACCATCTGCTGACCGCCGCCAAGGCCGCCATTGAGCAGTGCGACTAGGAATATGATGATCGCGATCACCGCCACAGCGGAACAGGCTACCACCGCAATGGTCACGACCTTGCTGTTCCCCTCTTCTTCGTCATACTCCTCCCAGTAGCGCCTGGAAGATGTCTTGCGGCGTGCTTGCTGACCGGTTTTAGAAGCAGCCTTGCGCTGGGCTGTGCTCCGGGTCGGAGTTTGTTCCCGGCGTCTGGGTGCTGTCGCAGCGGAAATCGGTCTCTGGGGTACTGGGGGCGTGGGTACTACCTCTGTCTTGGGTGTCTGGCTCATCGTCTCGGTGATCCTCTTGAATCGAGTCACCTCATCGGTAGGCGGTGTGTTATAGTCAAACAGGATGGTAGGCAGCTTCCGAAATTCATCCAGATCACTGAGCATGGCAGTGGCTGTAGTATACCGGGCTGTGGGCTCGTGGGCCATGGCCCGCATAATGATCTGCTCCAGGCCGCCGGGGATGTTGGGATTGAGCACTGAGGGCAGCTTCGCGCCACCGTTGATGTGCTGGATAGCTACTCCAACCGGAGACTCCCCATCATAGGGCGGACGGCCGGTGATCATTTCATACATCACAACGCCTAAGGAATAAATATCAGAGCGGTTATCTACCCGACCGCCTCTGGCCTGTTCCGGCGAAATATAATGCACCGATCCCAGGGCCTCCTTGGTCAGTGTGTTGCTCTTGGACATGACGCGGGCAATGCCGAAATCAGCCACCTTCACAGAGCCGTTTTTCAGCACCATTACATTGTGAGGCTTGATATCTCTATGTACGATACCTCTGGAATGGGCGTGCTCCAGGGCCTTACAGATCTGGATGGCAAAGTGCAGTGTCTCCTTCCAGTTGAGAACACCCTTCTTCTCCATATACTGCTTGAGGCTGATGCCGTCGATCAGCTCCATGACGATATAGTCTGCCTCATCGGAGGTAGAAACATCATACACCGAAACGATATTCGGGTGGCTGAGCATAGCAACGGCCTGGCCCTCCGCATGAAAACGGCGGCGGAACTCCTCGTCTTTAGAATACTCATCCTTCAGGATCTTGATAGCCACCAAACGGTTCAAACGGTGACACCTTGCTTTATAAACAACAGCCATGCCGCCGACACCGATGACTTCCTGGATCTCATATCGGTTGTCCAGCAAGCGGCCAATATACTTATCGTTATCCATCGCGCAATACTCCTTTCGCAGCCGGAATTAAATTTGGATCAGTACGCAGGTCACATTATCCGGCGCTCCGCGATTTTTTGCAATATCCAGAAGCCGCTGGCAGCAGTGCTGCTTGCTGACTCCGTGCACCACCTCAAACAGGATCTCCTGATCGTCCATCATGTTGCACAGACCGTCGCTGCACAGCAGAAGGCACACACCCTTGTCGATTTTGGTGTGGAAGATATCGCACTCTACAACTGTCTCCGTACCGATGGCACGGGTAATGAAATTCTTTCCGGGATAGGACCTGGCAAGCTCAGGAGGCAGTTCTCCCCGCTCCACCATCATCTGCACAAGAGAGTGGTCCTTGGTCAGCTGACGGATGCCATCGCTATCCACCGCATAGGCACGGCTGTCGCCTACATTGACGATCACAGCCTCCTTGCCACGGATCAGCGCTGCCACCAGTGTAGTGCCCATACCGGAAAATTCCTCAAACTGGGCAGCCTGATCGTACACCGTAAAGTTTGCCAGCTTCACAGCGCCCCGGAGCATCTGCTCTATCTTTTCCTTTTCCATAGAGGCCGTCCAGGTCCTTTTGATCTCCTGCACAAACACATCCACCGCCAGTGTACTGGCAATGTTTCCGGATCTTGCGCCGCCCATTCCGTCGCAGACTACACACAGCAGCGTATTTCTGTCCAGCTGTTCAATTTGATAGGAATCCTGATTCTGTGTTCGGACACAGCCAGGATCCGTTAAACCCCAGCTTTGCATACGGCACACTCCTTTCGTAAGGGTAGTTTATTTCTGATTGGTATATTTCCGGCGAAGCTGACCGCAGGAAGCATCGATATCGCCTCCCAGGGTGCGCCGGACAGTGGCAGGGATGCCTCCCTCCTCCAGAAGCTTCTGGAATCGGGCCACAGCACTGCGGGTGCTGGGCTTCAGCGGGCTCTCCTCCACATGGTTCAGCGGGATCAGATTCATGTGGGCCGGCAAGCCCTTCAGCCGCTTCAGCAGCAGCCGGGCATGGGCCTCAGAATCGTTGACACCGTCTATCATTGCATATTCAAAGGATATGCGTCTGCCTGTGATGGCATAATACTCCCGGCAGGCATCCAGAAGCTCCTGGGTTGGATACGCCTTGTTCACCGGCATGATCGTGTTGCGGATCTCATCATTGGGCGCATGAAGCGATACCGAAAGGGTCAGCTGCAGCTTTTTCTGCGCCAGCTCACGGATCTTAGGCACAAGACCGCAGGTGGACAGACTGATGTGCCGCATAGAGATGTTCATACCCTCAGGGCTGTTCATAAGCTCCAAAAACCGCATCACATTATCAAAATTATCCAAGGGCTCGCCTATGCCCATCAGCACAATGTGGGAAACCGGCAAACCCGAATCCACCTGGGTAAACAGCACCTGATCCAACATCTCAAAGGGCTCTAGCCGCCGCACTAAACCACCCAGAGTGGATGCACAGAAGGCGCAGCCCATACGGCAGCCCACTTCTGTGGAAATGCAAACCGTATTGCCGTAGTGGTAGCGCATAAGCACCGTCTCAACACAGTTGCCGTCAGACAGCTTCCATAAATATTTGATCGTGCCGTCAGCGGCAGATTCCTGCTTGCGAACCACCTCCGGCGCGCAGATCGGGTACTTTTGCGCCAGCTCCTGCCGCAACGCCTGGGGCAGATTGGACATTTCGTCATAAGTACGCACGCCCCTGTGCAGCCAGCTGTAGACCTGCTTAGCCCGGAAGGTCGGTTGTCCCATTTCCTTCAGCACCGCTCCGATCTCGGATACGGTCATGGATTTCAGATTCGCGCTCATGTTTTCCTCCGCATGCGGCAGATAAAGAAGCCGTCAGTATCGTAAAGCCCCGGCACCAACGCAAACATACCGTTGGTATTCTTGGGAAGATCATCCGGCAGTGGCAATGGCTCCAGGCAGAAGTCAGGCCGCTGCTTCAAAAAGGCTTCCACAACGCCCTCATTTTCGCGCCGCACCAGTGTACATGTGGAATACAGCAGAACACCGCCAGACTTTACATACGCCGCCTGCTGCCTTAATATGGCAAGCTGGAGCTGCGGAAGCTCCTGCATCCGGTCCGGATCTTTGTAGCGAATATCGGGCTTCTTGCGGATAATGCCGTAGCCGGAGCAGGGCACATCCGCCAGAACAACATCCATAGCCTCCAGCCACTCGGGCTTACAGGCCGTGGCATCCTGCTCATATACAGAAATATTTGTGATCCCCAGACGGTCAGCACCGTTTTTGATCAGCCCGGTCTTATGGCTGTGGACATCGCAGGAGCAGATGCTTCCCTTTCCGCCCATAGCCATGGCCGCCGCAAAGGACTTGCCTCCGGGAGCCGCACAACAATCCAACACTCGGATATTATCTTCAGCCGGGATCTGGGCGCACAGCACGCTGAGCTTGGCAGCCGCATCCTGTACATACAGCAGTCCCTCCCGAAAGGCCGCCAGCTGCTCCAAATTTCCGGTGCCGGACAGCACCAGACAGTCCTGCATCCAGCTGTGGGGTTTTACGCCCACGCCCTCCTGCTCCAGCCGGGCTGCCAAGGCCTGAGTCGTGGTTCGCAGAGTGTTCACCTGTACCACCGTGTCCGGCGCGGCGTTATTGGCCGCAAGCATGGTTTCTATATTTTCATTTCCTACATAGTCCCGGAGCAGACCGATCAGCTTTTGGGGGTGGCTGTACCGGTCCTCCAGCCGTGTAGGCATCTGCAAGCTTCCTTTTCTACGCAAAGCGTTGCGAAGAACTCCATTTACAAGTCCCGGTGCAAAGCGCTGCTTGGGGCAATATTTTTTCGCCAGGGTCACGGACTCATTGACGGCTGCCGATTCCGGGATCTTATCCATATCATAGAGCTGATACAGCCCCAGGTGCAGGATATCCCTGACCACCGGATGCAGATCCTTCAGCTTACCTGTAAGCAGCTGCTTCAGGTAGAAATCCAGTTTGCCCCGATTTTGAAGGACGCCATAGCACAGGCGGGCAGTCAAAGCAGATTCACGGCGATCCAGCCTGTCTCTGACAATGTACTCCTTGAGCACACCGTTGGACCAGGCAGCATTCTGCCGACAGGCGATCAGCACATGCAGCGCTGTTTCTCTTGCGCCCATGGGTCATACCTCCAGGGGATGTCCCCGGAAATAGTCCGGCGCAGCCATGCGCTTGCCGCCCTCTGCCTGCAGAGAGCGGATCTCCACAGCGCCTTGGCCGCAGGCGATCTGCAGACCGGTTTTCGTCAGCCCAAGGACTGTACCGGGGGCCGCATCGGCCTTACCTTCTACTACCACTGTGGTGTGGATCTTAAATCGCTTGCCCCCCAGCTCCGCCGTAGCGACCGGCCAGGGATGCAGCCCGCGCACATGGTCGTGGACCTGCTGAGCAGTCCGATTCCAGTCAATGGGACATATGGTTTTATCCAGCATAGGCGCATAGGTAGCCTGACTGTGATCCTGAGGTATACCTCGGACCTCCCCTGCTTCCATACGCTTGAGAGTCTTTACCAAAAGCTCCGACCCCAAAACTGCCAATCGATCCAGCAATTCGCCTGCAGTCTCATTCTCGCCGATGGGCGTAACCGCAGTATCGATCATGTCACCGGCATCCATTTCCCGGCACAGGTACATAGCTGTCACACCGGTCTGTCGGTCTCCATTGAGCACCGCCCACTGATAGGGCGCTGAACCACGGTACTTGGGGAGCAGGCTCGCATGGATGTTGATGCATCCTTTTTGGGGAATATCCAGCACCCGCTGGGGCAGGATGCGTCCGTAGGCCACCACCGCCACCACATCCGGCTGCAAAAGCCGCAGCTGCTCTACAGTTTCCTCTTCCCGGAGGTTCTCGGGCTGAAACACGGGCAGCCCTTTGGACAGGGCCACTTCCTTAACCGGAGACAAAGCCAGCTTCATTCCCCGATTCTTTGGCCGGTCCGGCTGGGTATAAACACCCACTACATTCACACCTGCTTCCAGAATACCCTTCAGGCAGGTCGCGGCAATATCTGGTGTTCCCATGAACACAACACGCATGTAAGTCCCTCCGAAAAACTACTCGTCTGCTTCCAGCTCCTCATCGGTCAGGAAGCGCTCCATTACCTCAGTGTAGAGAATTCCATCCAAATGGTCCAGCTCATGGCAGAAGCACCGGGCAATCAGTTCCTCACCCTCTGCCTCATACCAGTTGCCGTCCCGGTCCTGAGCCCGGACCTTGGCATAGTAAGGCCGTTTTACAAGGCCGTACTTTCCCGGCACGCTCAGGCAGCCCTCAGGGCCTACCTGCTCGCCGTCCGTCTCCAGCATTGTGGGATTCACCAGCTCCAGGATCCCGTCACCGGTGTCTACCAGCACCACCCGGCGCAGAATCCCCACCTGAGGGGCTGCAAGGCCCACACCGTTGGACTCGATCAGGGTTTCTTTCATATCATCCAGAAGCTTATGCAGCTTCCTGTCAAAGCTTGTTACCGTTTTGCACACCTTATGCAAGGAGCTTTCCTGCTCCGTCAGAATCTTCCGCAAGCCCATAATCCATTCTCCTTTCTAGTCAAATCCGTTGACATCCGCAAAGGCGGAGATGCCACGGTTCGCCCTGTCCCGGGCAAATTGGCGCAGCAGATGGGCAATCAGCTCCCGCTTCGCCGTATCCATTCGGCAGCGCACACTCAGGCGATACCGAAAATTATAGTTGATCTTAGGCACAGGGCACGGCGCAGGACCAAGCACTGTACTGCCTACCGGCTGGCTACCTGCCTGGGGCAGGCAGGAAAGCAAGCTATCCCGAAATTTGGTGGCTCCCCTGAGCACCGCGGCCTCATCCTGCCCCACAAAGGTGATCTGTGTCAGATCGCCAAAGGGAGGCACGCCCAAAACCCGGCGCATGGCAAGCTCCATTTCATAAAAGCCTTCATAGTCCTGGCAGGCTGCCATTTGGATCACCCGGTGCTGGGGCATCATAGTCTGTATCACAGCCCGTCCCGGATCTTTTCCCCGGCCAGCTCTGCCTACCACCTGGGTAAGCATATTGAAGGTCGTCTCCGCAGCGCGATAATTATCGGCATACAACCCAAGGTCTGCATCCAAAACGCCCACCAAGGTCACATCCGGCAGATTCAGCCCCTTTGCCACCATCTGGGTGCCGATCAGCACCGGGATCTTCTGCTCCTCGAACTGAGCCAGGATCGCCTCATGGGTGTTGACAGCATTGACCGTATCCGTATCCATCCGCAATGCGGGGATATCCGGGAACAGAGACTGCAGCTCCTGTTGAACCCTCTGTGTGCCGGTCCCCAACCGTTTTAAGCCGCCGCCGCACTTAGGACAGCCCTCCGGTGTCCTTTGAGAATGGCCGCAATAATGGCACATCAGCCGCTCATTGGCGCTGTGGTACGTAAGCCTTGCGCTGCATCTTGGACATTCCGGAGCCTCCCGGCAATCCACACAGACCAAGGCGCGGCTGTTGCCTCTGCGATTCAAAAACAAAATGGTCTGCTTCCCAGCCTTGGCAGTATCCAGGATAGCCTCCTGCAGATAGCCGCTGAAGGACAGTTCATTGCCCTCCTGCAGCTGCTGACGCATGTCCACGATCTCCACTTGAGGCAACGGACGCCCGTTATAGCGCTCTGTCAGAGTATACAGGCCGTAGGTTCCGGTCTTGGCATGGTGCATCGTCTCCACAGACGGGGTAGCCGAGCCCAGCAAGACCAACGCCTTCTCTTTCAGTCCACGCCACAGGGCCACCTCCCGGGCCGCATATCTGGGCGTGTTCTCAGATTTATAAGAGTGCTCCTGCTCTTCATCCAGAATGATCAATCCCAGATCCACACAGGGAGCAAACACAGCCGAGCGTGTTCCAACCACGACCCGGGCATCCCCGGCACGAATACGCTTCCACTGGTCATAGCGCTCACCGGCAGGCAGACTGCTGTGCAGCACAGCTACAGTCTCCCCAAAATGGGCAGCAAGCAAACCCAGCAGCAGCGGTGTCAGGGCGATCTCCGGCACAAGGAAGATGGCAGATCTGCCTGTATCCAGGCAGCTGCGGATCAGCTTGAGATAGACGGAGGTCTTACCAGAACCGGTCACACCGTACAGCAGAGCTGTTCCGGGGGTGTCCTGGGCCATTTGCGCAGCCAGGCCACGGTATGCCGTTTGCTGGGCATCGTTGAGCACCAACGGACCTTCCAGCTTCACAGGCCGGATATCCCGGCACCGCAGCACAGGCCGTTCGGACATCTCCAAATATCCCAGCTTTTCCAGCCGCTTTACCGTAGCAACTGCCGCGCCTGTAAAGTAGCACAGCTCCTTCAGGGAAACACAGCCCACGGTGCACATGGTCTCCAGCACCGCTTTCTGCATGGCCGCAGATCTGGGCCGACCGGCTGCATAGGCCATAGCCTCCTCAGCAGAGGCAGCCAGAGTGACAAGCTTTTCGTTTTTATCGCCGGTCCTGCGCTGATAATCCGTCTGGCAGGATATCCATTTCTTCCGCAGCAAATAGCCGATCGCCTTACTGAGGGCATCCTCATCGGCAACTACCTGCCGCAGAGCATTCTCCTCCGCCTGTCCGCCAAGAGACTGGAGACATTCCAGCAGCTTTTTCGCATCAGGCTGGCGTATGACAGCGTGCTGCCATGACAGGTCCTCCGTCAGGCTGTAGGTATCCTTGGTTCGGAACCATAAGCCCGCCGGCAGCATCGTACGGATGGCATCATAGAAAGTACAAAAATAGCGCTGCCGAAGAAAGGCCGCCAAACGCAGCATGGTGCTGCTGAGCACAGGCTCTGCATCCAGACATTGGGTCACAGGCTTCAGCCCATCCGCCGATCCTTCCTCCACACTGAGGACTACACCCTCCGTGGGCCGGTTGCCCTTACCAAAGGGGACTGTGACCCGAACACCGGGCCGCAGCTCCATGGCGTAGGGAACAAAATAGGAATAGGGCTTGTCAATGGCAAAATTAGCCGCTGCTACGGCAATTTTCGCAACCATACAGCCCTCTCCTCTCTATCTTTTCAGATCTTAGTTCATATACTCATCCTTGACGGATGCAGTCAGCTTGCCCTCGGCTACCTCACGGATGGCCAATGTCACGGGCTTATCGGTCAGCTCTTCCTGATAGGCTTCGGCCTCCTCTGCGATCTGCCGGGCACGGTGTGCCACAACATTCACCAGCAGGTAACGGCTATCTACATTCTTCAGCATATCAGCTACAGGGGGGTAAAGCATAATCAAATTCCTCCATTAATTTTCATCCGCCGCATGGGCGATAATTTGCAAAATATGATCGGCGCAGGCTTCCACCCGGTCGTTCACAACCACATGGTCGTACCAGCTGCGCTGGTCCATTTCCCATTTCGCGCGCTCCAGCCGCAGGGCAATCTGCTCCTGGGAAGTATCACCCCGGCTGCGCAGGCGCTGCTCCAGCACCTCGGCAGATGGGGGCATAATAAAGATCAGCGTGGCATCGGGCCGTGCCTTGCGCACTGCAGCAGCGCCGTTGGGCTCGATATCCAGGATCACATGCCCATGCTGCAGCTTTTCTTCCAATTGCAGGCGTGGCGTTCCATAGTAGTTCTTGGCGTGATCGTCATATTCCAGAAACGCACCCTCTGCGATCATCTGCTCAAACTGGGGCTTGGTAACAAAGTAATAACTCACGCCCTCCTGCTCACCCGGGCGGGGCGGTCTGGTGGTTGCGGAAACAGAGAAGGAAAGATCCTTCCGCGCAGCCATAACCCGGCTGAGAACAGTGCTCTTACCCACTCCGGAAGCGCCGGAGATCACAAACAGTTTTCCCTTGCTCATGCTTTCTCCTCCCCGGCATCATCTTTAACTGTCCATCTGGCACTGAGGGCATCCGGTGTCATGGCAGACAGGATCACATGGTCCGTATCCATTAGGATCACAGACTTTGTTTTCCGGCCATAGGAAGCATCGATCAGCATTCCCCGGTCTCTCGCCTCCTGTACCACACGCTTAATGGGCGCAGAATCGGGATCCAGGATCGAAAGCACCCGGGCAGCCGCGATCATGCTGCCAAAGCCAATATTGATTAATTTCATAAACGCCTCTTATTCAATGTTCTGGGTCTGTTCACGGATTTTTTCCAGCTCGGCCTTAATATCCACCACAATACGGGCCAGGCGCACATCGGTGCACTTGGAGCCAATGGTATTTGCCTCCCGGTTCATCTCCTGCAGCAAAAAATCCAGCTTTCGTCCAATGGCACCGCCGCCGTCCAGCATGGCGTTCATCTGCTGCAGGTGACTGCGCAGGCGAACTGTCTCCTCGTCCACAGCCACCTTGTCCGCAAAGATGGCAGCCTCCGTCAGAATACGGCTTTCATCAATGGAAGTATTAGCCAACACCTCCCGGAGCTTTGCCTCCAGCCGGGCACGGTAGTCTGCAACAGTCTGCCCATTGCCCTGCTCCACCTGCGCTACCAGATCCAGAATGGTCTGTCCCCGGCCGCGCAGATCCCGGTCCAGCGCCGCGCCCTCGGTGCACCGCATGGCATCATAGCCCTCCAGGGCCTTGCCGACCACATACATCAGGTCCTGCAAAAGCTGCTCTTCGTCCACCTCGGGCTTATCAACAGTAAAGACCTCCGGAAGCCGGGAAACAGCGGAAACGCTGATATCATCGGTGACCCCATACTCTGTGACCATCTGCCGCATAGCAGCCAGATATCCTTCGAGAACCGCCGGATTCAGATTGACGACTACTTCGTCACCGGCTTCGCTGCGCACCGAGATGAATACATCCACCTTACCTCTGGATACAGAGGCTTTGACAGCCTGCTTCACCGCATCCTCTCCAAAGGAGAGCATTCGTGGCAGCCGCACAGAGCAATCCAGATAACGGTTGTTCACAGAGCGCAGCTCTACGGTAAATTCCCGGCCATTCACCGTTTCCACGGCACGGCCGTAACCGGTCATACTTTTAATCAAGGTCATTATCCCCTTTTTCTCAGGAATCAGGCAGGAAGCTGTCTGCAAATCCTGTAATGGTATACTCAGCATTCTGAGCGGATCGGGCTCTCACCCGCTGTGCCATGCTGGCTTATCGCTCGTGCATGGTGGTAGAGACCTTATAGGTTCCCAAGGCCCCCACCTCAGCAAATTCCGCTTTCATAAAGATATCGGCTGTGATCTGGTCGTTACCGGGCTTGACAGCAGAAAAATCCACAGTCGCCCAGATATCCGTATCCTTCATCTTGCTGACCAGGTGCTTAGGGCCACGGACAGTTACATTCAGGGTTTTCTTATCGATCTCTGCGATCATGCCGTCAGGTACATTGATCTTAGATATCTGCGTAACGGCAATTGTCCTTGTCTCCAGCACCGGAAGCTTGACTGTGACCTTTACCTCTTCGACCTCGCTTAGATTGGTCAAGCCCTGCGGTAAAACAATGTCAAATGTAAGCTCTGTATCCTCAGTATATTTACCTAGATCAATGGTGCCAAGGACCAGTGTGTCATCCATAGCTCCCAGCACTGCGTCAGGACCGGAGATCATAATCGACTTGGGATCAAATTCGATAACCGTGTTTTCCGCGGTGGCACCGCCGCCGTCGATGATCTCAAATTTGATGGTCAGCTCCTTCAGTCTCTGGATCTTCAGTGTCAGGCTGACCTGGGCAGCATTGGTCTCCACCAATCCAGAATCCACCGGCTCGCCCTCGGAATCGCACAGAGCGAAGCGATAGGACTCCATGAAAGAACTCTTCCGCCCCTCCAGGTCCACCTCCACCACTGCCTGGGTGATCTGCTTGATCACGTCTTCAGGGCCGGTGATTGTGACCTTCTCGTGGCTCAGCTCGGCATTTTCCGTATCTGCCACAAAATCCTCAGGCAAGCCATCCTTGTTGTAGACCACATTTACAGGGACTTCCTTGGTGATCCTGCGTGCGATCTCCAGGGTGATCTTGCCGGGGTGCTCCAGTACCGTAATGGCATTGTCTGCAACATTGCCCGGGAATGCATAGTCATAGATCAGGCTTTGGGTGCCGGCCTTATCAATGGTCGACAGATCCACGATCAGGGTGATATTGGAGCTGTTGATATTATTCAGGTCTGTACGGTTGCCGGACAGGGTCATACTGACAGTCGGGGCATCCTCTGTAACAATCATATATCCGCGATCATGGAGGATGTTTTCGCCCCGCAGGTGGACAGGAATATTGAAATACGTCTGCTCGGACTCAGGGCTGACAACGGTGATTACATACAGCCACAGAGCAAAGGCAATCATAACAGAAAGAAGCGTAGCTACAGCTTTATTTTTTAGCATCCCCGCTGTCCTCCTTCCCTTTCTTCTGCAGCTTCTGCCGGAGCAGGAGCACCAGGTTTTCTTCCTTTACTTCCTCATCGCTGCACAGCTCATTGCGCAGCAGGCGCTCCAAGGTTTGCGGGGCCAGATGCCGCTTGAGCATTCCCCCTACAGCCACAGAAATAGCGCCGGTCTCCTCCGATACGATAATGACCACCGCATCGGACACTTCGCTCATACCCACACCGGCCCGGTGACGGGTACCCAGATCAGCGCTGAGCCGCTTGCTTTCAGACAGAGGCAGTACACAGCCCGCCGCAGCTACCCGGCCCTGACGAATGATCATAGCACCGTCATGCAAAGAGGCCTTAGGAAAGAAGATATTCCGGATCAGTTGCTCTGAGACCTGAGCATCGATGTCAGTGCCGGTCTTCATGTATTCATCCAGCCTGCTGTCCCTTTGGAATACGATCAACGCGCCGATCCGCTCCCGGCTCATGACTTCACAGGCCGTGACCGTCTGAGAGATCACAGGGTCCAGCTCCTGGCCGCTATGCTGCACACCAAAAAGCTTCTGCAGCTTCATATTACCCAGGTGATCCAGCATCCGGCGCAGCTCCGGCTGGAAAAGCACAACTATGGCGATCAATCCAACCGCCAGCAGCTGATCGAGCAAAAAGTTCATAGTATGCAGTTTGACCAGCTCTGTGACCCAGGACAATATCAGGATCGCCACCACGACCTTAGCGATCCGGGAAGTTCCGGTAGAACGGATCATAGGCAGCAGCTTATAAATCAGAAACGCAACCAGAATGATATCCAGATAATCAGACCACTGCATCTTGCCCAGCTGCTGGATCATCGATTGTACCATATCCATAACCGCACTACCCCTTTACTATGTAGTATGCAGCCGCAGACCGCGATCCGCATACCTACCCTATTATCTCTACTATTATAACGGATTGGCCCTCTGATAGCAATAGTAAAACGAAAATTTTTTACATCTTACCTCCGGCAATAGCCGAAACCGCCTGCAAAAAACGGGCCGTCTGCCAAGGTGCTGCGTCATGCCCGTAGCTTACTCGCACAGCTCCTGTTTCCAGCGTTCCGGCGCTCTCATGGGCCAGGGGTGCACAGTGAAGCCCGGCACGCACGGCAATACCCCGTTTGGCAAGCTGACGGGCAACAAGCTCACAGTCCTTATCCGCCACAAAGGAAACCGTTCCTCCCTGATCTGCACCCGAAAACACCTGAAATCCCAAGCGTTTCAGCCCATGCACACACCGCTTGGCTTCTGCCCGCTCTCTTGCAAACACCGCATCTACGCCGGTCCGCAGCAGATACTCGATACCTGCGCCCAAGCCCGCAATACCGGGCACATTCAGGGTCCCAGCCTCTCCTCTATCCGGCAGAAAATCGGGCATATCCTGCAATATAGAGGCGCTGCCCGTGCCACCGTACAGCAAAGGCCTTAACTCCGAATTGCACAGGAGCAGGCCCGTTCCTTGGGGGCCCAAAAGGCCCTTGTGACCGGGCATAGCAATAAATGCAGCGCCCAACTCCTTTAGAGATATGGGCAGCCCGCCGGCAGATTGGGCAGCGTCTACTATAAAAGGCACTCCATGCTGACGACACAGCGCAGCCATTTGACCGACAGGCAGAATATAGCCAAATACATTGGACATATGGGTAAACACTGCTGCATCCACGCCACTGCACAGCGCATCCTCAAAGCGCTCCAGGGTATCATCCGGATCAAAGAGCTTTCTGCCGGCCACCACAGTCCGTGTTCCCAAGGCTTTCAGGGGTCTGGTTACCGCATTGTGCTCAAAGCCGGTGATCGCGACAGACGCGCCCGGCTTCACCAGACTGCGGATGGCCATGTTCAGTCCATGGGTGCAGTTGGAGGTAAACACCACCTGCTCCGGCTCGCAAGCGAAGAGCCTGCCTGCGGCTTCCCGCGCAGAATACACGGTTCTTGCCGCAACCTCCGCTGCCGGATAACCGCCACGCCCGGGATTCGCACAGCGCTCCATTGCATCAGCCACCGCCCGCTTCACAGAAGGCGGCTTATGCAAGGAAGTCGCGCCGTTGTCCAGATAGATCATACCAGCACTTCCTCCACCTCTGCGCCGTCTGACTGCCTGTAAACCTTGCGAAAGGCTACCTGTCTTTGCCGGAAAAGCTCCACAGCAGCCGCCGCATCCCGTTGTTGTATCCGTAGACAATATCCACAGCCCTGTTCCTCCATCCAACGCGGTGTGCGCTGCAACGAGCAGTTGATCCCTGCTCTGCGCAGTACACTTTCCCCGCGCTGGGCAAATGTCACTGAGCGAAAAGTAACAAAATAGGATCTCATAAAGCAAAACCTCCCGGGCTAGCTTATGCCCGGGAGGTCGAAATCGTGCGTTTACTGGCAACCGGCTCTGGAGACGATCAGCCGCCAAACAGGATAGCCCATCAATGCACCCGCCATATTCAGTACGAGATCATCAATATCACAGCTGCCGAGCAACGTAACATATTGGGTCAGCTCAACTACAACGATCAAAGCAAGGACAGTCAGCGCTGTTCGTAAAAATCCCCGCAAAGGCCTACAGAAGTACGGCAGAAAAAACCCAAGGGGAATAAACAGAACCACATTCCCCACCAGATTGACCAACGCATGCCTGAACAAACCGGGGTCTGTCAGAGTCCTGATCATCTGCATATACCTGCTAATGGTAGCAAAGGGAATCAGATTGACCCTGTCTGCAAGCTGCTGCTCGTAGATCTGCGTACCCAACCGCTGTCCAAAGAGCAGCCAAAGCATCCATGCGCCGTAAAGCACCGCAGCCAGCCGTGGCAGCCACTGTCTGCACCACTTGGCTCTCTGGGCCATCACAGCTCCTCCAGCAGACACACCGCATGACAAGCCATACCTTGCCCCGTACCGGTAAAGCCCAAATGCTCCTCTGTCGTAGCTTTCACATTGATCCTATTCGGAGCAATGCCGAGATCCGCCGCCATATTCCCGATCATCTGGGGTATATGGTCCTTCAGCTTGGGCTTCTGGGCGATCATAGTCACATCCACATTTCCCACGCGGTAACCGGCCAGGGTGATCTTCCGGGCCACAGAGCGCAGCAACACTCTGGAATCCGCACCCTTATAGGCCGGATCGCTGTCCGGAAAATGTCTGCCGATATCCTCAAGACCTGCGGCGCCTAAAAGGGCATCCATGACTGCGTGCAGCAGCACATCCGCATCGGAGTGGCCGTCCAGACCCAAGGGGTATTCCAGCTTCACACCGCCAAGGATCAGATCCTGACCCTCTACCAACCGGTGTACATCATATCCGTGACCGATTCTCATAGCATATCCTCCATCAACACATTGGCAATCGCCAGATCCATGGGCGTGGTGACTTTCAGATTGCGCTCATCTCCCTCCACGATCTTGACCGACATGCCCATGCGTTCCACAGCGGAACAATCGTCAGTGATCTCCGCCTTGTCCTCGGCTGCCTTTTTCAGCGCCCCACGAAGCAGATCCAGGTCAAATACCTGGGGTGTCTGCACCGCATACAGGTTCTTTCTCTGTGGAGTCGCTCTGACGATCCCCCCCTGAACCACCTTAATGGTATCCTTCACCGGGATCGCCGGTGCAGCAGCGCCGTAACTGTTGGCTGCCCGAACCACCCGATCAATGAGCTGCCAGGTCACAAGGGGTCTTGCGCCATCATGGACCGCCACCAGCTTGACCTTCTCCGACAGTCCGTTCAAGCCAAGATTCACAGACTCTGCCCGATCCTTACCGCCGGCAACCACAGCAGTCACCTTGTCCAAGCCCTTCAGCAGGCTCGTAACAGGGACGATCAGGTCCGGTCTTGTGACCACAACGATCTCCTTGATCGCATCACAATCCTGAAACACCCGAACAGTCTTTAGCAGCAACGGGGAATCCCCCAACGGCGCCATAATCTTATCGATCCCGCCCATCCGGGAGGCAGATCCGGCTGCCACGATCACCGCACCGCAGCGTTTCAGTTTTAACAGCTTCCTGCCCTGTCGGGTCACCTTTGTAATATCCATTCTCACAGCTCCATTACAAGTTTCTTGTAGTAATCACCGCGCACCATAAAGTTCTTGAATTGATCGAATGCGGCACTGGCAGGGCTCATCAGCACCACATCGCCCTCTTGTGCATCAGCAGCCGCTGCCAGCACAGCAGCTGTAAAATCCACACAGTCTACGATCTCAGGATTTCCGGGTGTATATTCATCAGATGCCTCCACTGCCCGGCGGATCAGATCCGCTGTAGCGCCGTTGACAAACAGCTTCTTCACATGCTTACAGATCTCCGGGCCCAGCACATCGTAAGGAATATGCTTATCATAACCGCCGGCGATCAAAAGTACCTTTTCCGGAAAGCTGCGCAATCCGGCAATGGTCCGGCTGGGAGAGGATGCGATGGAATCATTATAAAAACGCACACCGTCCTTGATGCGCACCAATTCAATTCGGTGCTCTACCCCTCCAAAGGTCCTTGCCACCGAGCGGATTGTTTCGTCATCCACAAGGCCCTGCACCGCCAGAATGGCAGCCATGTAATTTTCAATATTGTGTACACCGGGGATCAGAATATCCTTTATTTCCAGCACTTTTCTGCCGCTGCAGAAGATAGCGCCATCCTCAACCCACGCGCCCTCTGTTCTACCCTTTCGAGAAAAGCGGAGTGTCTTACCGCTGCCTGTAAAGCTGTTGGTGATTGGGTTGTCAGCATTCAGGACTAACACGCCCTGTTCATTCTGATACCTGAAAATATTCTTCTTCGCCTCAACATACTCATTCATGCCCTTGTGGACATCCAGATGATTGGGAGCCAGATTGGTAACGACCGCCACTGCCGGGCTTCGGGTCATATCCATAAGTTGGAAAGAGCTAAGCTCCACCACAGCGTAATCTGAAGCCGCCATCTGCCGCACCTGAGGGAGCAAGGGTGTTCCTATATTGCCGCCCAGCCAAACTTTTTTCCCCGCGGCCTCCAGCATTTTAGCGATCAGCGTAGTAGTTGTCGTTTTGCCGTCCGAGCCGGTTACTGCGATGATGTTACAAGGACAGCACGCAAAGAACACTTCCATTTCCGAGGTGATCTGAGCCCCCTCGGCGCGCAGCCTCTCCAGAGCAGGGATCCCGGGATGCATACCCGGTGTACGGAATACCACATCCGCATCCAAATCATCCAGATAGCCTTCTCCCACACTTAAGGTGCATCCCATTTCCTCCAGAGCAAGGACCTCCTGCTCCAGCTTTTCCCGGGGTGTTCTGTCGCAACCGGTAACGCAGCAGCCACCCTCCAGCAGCATTCTCACCAAAGGCCGGTTGCTGACGCCAAGCCCCAGCACAGCGATCTTTTGATCACACCATTGCTTCAAAAAGTTATCCAAAATCAAATTAGACATACATACCTCACTTCTGCGCTCCGCGCCTGTGGTTTGTGCAATTATAGTATAGCCGCTTATAAAAGAATTTGCAAGACATTTGACAATCCGCCCGGATTGGAGTACAATAATCCAGCGACCGGGTTGGACAGCCGCGCGCAAATGGCGAAAGCCTTTGTGTGAGGAAAGTCCGGGCTCCATAGGGCAGGGATAACAGGTAACGCCTGCCGGGGGTGACCCCAGGACAAGTGCAACAGAGATATACCGCTTGAACGCATCCATGATGCATTCAAGCAAGGGTGAAAAGGTGGGGTAAGAGCCCACCCGGCCCATGGTAACATGGGTTTAACGATGTAAACTCTATCCGGAGCAACACCGTGTGTGGGACATTAGGCTTGCCCGGCCGTCCCCAAGAGGTGGCTGGATCCCGTGAGCGATTGCGGGACTAGATAGATGGCTGTCAAGACAGAACCCGGCTTACAGACCCGTGTCGCAAACAGAAAACACCGCAGGAAAATCCCTGCGGTGTTTCTCCTGTAAAAAGCCCCGACCGGATGGTCGGGGCTTTGATCATTGCTTGTAACTGAGGATCGAGAATTACTCGAAGATCTCGGTGACAACGCCGGAGCCGACGGTACGGCCACCCTCACGGATAGCGA
>JAGBSG010000050.1 GCA_017632035.1 Oscillospiraceae bacterium
ACTTGACTTCGATATCGATAGCGGCTTTGGCATAGTGGGCAAGTTTCTCATGCTCATAGATGCGCATGAAGTCATCGGTGAAGCCCAGTTTGTTGCGATAGTAGTTGATACGCTGTTCTTTCCAGTATTCAAACCACTTCATGCCCTCTTCGCCGTCGCAGAAGAATTCCATTTCCATCTGGGTGAACTCTCTGCTGCGGAAGGTGAAGTTGCGGGGGTTGATCTCGTTACGGAAAGCCTTACCGATCTGAGCCACACCGAAGGGCAGCTTCTGACGGGTGGCAATACGGACGCTGTGGAAGTCCACAAAGATCGGCTGGCAGGACTCGGCACGCAGGTAAGCGACGTGTTGGTCATCGAAAACAGGGCCCACAAAAGTCTTCATCATCAGATTGAATTCTTTGGGCTCGGTAAGATCCTTGCTGCCGCAGGCGGGACAGGTGGTGGGATCTTCCATCTGATCGACACGGTGACGGGCTTTGCATTTTTTGCAGTCAGTCATAAGATCGCTGAACTGATCGATGTGACCGGAAGCCTTCCAGATGGTGGGATTGGCGATGATGGTGGAATCCAGACCTTCGATATTGTCACGGGTTTCGACCATTTCTTTCCACCACAGAGCTTCAACAGCGCGCTTCATGCGGCAGCCATAGGGACCGTAATCCCAGACACCGTTAAATCCGCCATAAATTTCAGAACTGGGGAAAACGAATCCGCGGCGTTTGCACAGACTTACAATTTTCTCCATCAATTCGGGATTGCTTGCTTCGTCAGCCATAATACAATTTCCTTATATGAAAAATTAAAGAATCGCCAGAAGTTCAACATCAAAAATCAGAGCAGCGCAGGGAGGAATAGCGCCCGGGGCTCCGCGATCACCGTAAGCAAGTTCAGCGGGAATGAAGAAACGGTACTTGGAACCGACACTCATAAGCTGCAGACCTTCGGTCCATCCGGCAATGACCTGAGTCAGACCGAATTCCGCCGGTTCGCCGCGCTGAACGGAGCTGTCGAAGACTTTGCCGTCAATCAGGCTGCCGGTGTAGTGGACACGGACTTTTTTATCCTTGGTCGGTTTGGCACCGGTACCTTCGGTAATAACCTGATACTGCAAGCCGCTGGCAGTGGTTTTAACACCGTCCTTTTTGGCATTTTCAGCAAGGAATTCCTGTCCGGCAGCGCGGTTCTTGTCAGCGGCATCTTTCATGGCCTTCTGACCGGCAGCCTGAACTTCCTGCTGGAATTTCTGCATATTCTGAGCATATTCTTCCTGGGACAATTCCGGTTCTTTTCCATCGAGAACAGCCTGCAGAGCTTTGACAAAACTTGCACTGTCAATTTCGAGGGGAAGTTCACAAATGTTGCCGGCAACATTCATACCCAGAGCATAGCTCATTTTTTCAATGTCATTCATTTATCAGTTTCTCCCTATTAAGAGGTTAAATAAAATAGCTGTTATATTAATATACCACCGATCTGCCATTTTTTCAATGTGCTGAATCACTCATAAAGCAAATATCATATTTTTATATCAAATAAATCTGTTGGTATCCGGCTTATTCACCTTGATTCTCAACTCTCATTATTCACTACCTGCGTCAACCACTGCGACATGCTCACCGCAGATGCCATTAAACCGTGCTGCTTGTGCGGTACAACCAGCCGCTGTAAGCAACTCTGCCGCTTTGCCGGGGCGGGACAAACGCTCTGCGTTTTTCCCTCCCCGGACCCCGCCCTTTTCCTGCGCCCGTGGGGAGCAGACTTTTATGGTAGTTTCCCCGTACAATTACAGCGCCTGCGTTCAGGCTGTTGCACAGCCTTCACTCGCGGCTTACTGCTCGGCTCTACTCCACCTGCGCAAAAATTTTTTTGCGCATCCGGCAGCCGTTGTCTGCCGGTTCGTTCCGATGCCGCCTGCGCGCTCGCTATCCGACCCGCTCGCACCCGTGAGGAGCAGACCTTTGTAGTAGTTTCTCGCCAACCGCCCCGACATGCACACCGCAGATGCCATCAAGCCGTGTTGCCTGTGCCCATAGCCAGTCCTACTTGTCTTACTTGTCCTACCTGTCCTACTTGAGCCAGGCTCCACCGTGACATGCGTGCCACAGGAAAGCCCACCCGGTTTGCACTTTGCGTACCGCAGATGCCATCAAGCAAGAGTTTTTCCAACATCTCAGTACTTGCAACGGTCGTTTTTCCTCTCTGATCCGTTTTTTTGGGCAAAAAAAACGGATCAATCAGTGCGAATGATTGATCCGTAAGAAAAATTTCCGGCGCCGTGCTACTCTCCCATAGTCAAATTTACAGTACCATCGCCGCTGGAGCCCTTAACTACCGTGTTCGGGAAGGGAACGTGTGTGACAGCTCCGCTATGGACACCGGAAAAAAATAACAATTTGAAAACGCTTGAAGTTAAACTCTTGTTGAAGAAAGCTCTTTAAAGAACTTCTGAATTGAGAGATTAACCTTTTTCTCATAGGATAGAACCGATGAGAAAAAAGGTGGTTAAGCCTCACGGGCGATTAGTAATGGTAAGCTGAACACATTGCTGTGCTTACACCGCCATCCTATCAAGGTCGTAGTCTTCGACCGCCCTTCAGGTCCTTGCGGACAGGGATATCTCGTCTTTGGGTGGGCTTGGCGCTTAGATGCTTTCAGCGCTTATCCGTTCCCTACATAGCTACCCGACAATGCAGCTGACGCCACAATCGGAACACCAGAGGTAAGTCATTCCCGGTCCTCTCGTACTAAGGAATGATCCCATCAAATATCCTGCGCCTGCGGAGGATAAGGACCGAACTGTCTTACGACGTTCTGAACCCAACTCGCGTACC
>JAGBSG010000051.1 GCA_017632035.1 Oscillospiraceae bacterium
AACCCTTATCCATCCGGAAAGCGATATGAAGGATATCTACGATATTTTCTATAAGCTTTACGAACAGTATCTAGGGCGCGAATTGCAGGCATCAGAAAAAGTGGTACTTAGTTCTGCTGTAAAAATCATGATTTGGAAGGTTTATGGAAAAACATTTCACCTTATATGTCAGTACAGGTATTCGTATACATCACGCGTAACAGAACGTAGGAAGTTATATAACCAAGGAAAGATTGAAGAAGCGAATACGTTGAAAGCAAGATATTTGGTGGGTTGCCACGATCTTCCGGATAAGAATCTAAAACCCTATCCGTTGATTTCGTCAAATGTCAACGCTAAGGATGTCGACTATGATTTGATAGTATATGACACTTACGATTACCTGGATAAGCTGATTGGCTTCAAATTGAGTGACATTTTCTATGCTATGTTCCACCAGTTCTACGAAAAGACCAATGATGAGAATGCATTAAAACTGGCAAAGTATTTTAAGTATGGAACTGACAAAGAACGAGAAATATGGATGCTTCGATACGGATTAACTTTTGAGGACATTGAGTGGGCAGACCAATGCATAGATAGTATTGACGAATCCGAAATAAGATTTAATGATAAAGTGTTGGAATTGGATGACCTGCAAAAGAGGGCCATAGAACAATATCTGCATACCGAAGAGGAGAATGAAAGTTAATCAAGGTAGATCAGTTTTCGCTGCTTAAACAAAAAAGCACACGCATTTGTATCGATTGCGTGTGCTTTTATTTAATTCTGCAAAAGCAGCTAATTGTTTACAAAAAGTTCACAGAAAATCTTGCGGACGAAAATTGATCCATTGAACAGGGCGTTACTTTATGGTATACTACCCACATATACATAACACAAATGAAGGAGGAATTTTCGTCATGAAAAATGAAAACGGAGTTATTGCAATCTATTCACGAAAATCCAAGTACACGGGAAAGGGCGAGAGCATCGGCAATCAGGTGGAATTGTGCCGGGAATATATTCGTCTGCACTACGGTGACGCAGAAGCGGAGAAAGCCATTGTGTTTGAGGACGAAGGCTTTTCTGGCGGAAACATAAACCGACCGGCATTTCAGCGGATGATGGAGAGAATTGAAAAGAACGAGATTAAAATGATGGTTGTGTACCGCCTGGACCGAGCAAGCCGTAACGTGGGCGACTTTTCGATAATGATGAAGAAACTGGAGCGCAAAGGCGTTGTTTTTGTCTCCATTCGCGAGCAGTTCGATACGGGGACCTCTATGGGACGCGCTATGATGATGATCGCATCGGTATTCTCCCAGTTGGAGCGTGAGACAATAGCCGAGCGCATCCGGGACAATATGCATGAGCTTGCCAAAACAGGCCGCTGGCTGGGCGGCAACACCCCCACGGGCTACAAGAGCGAAAGCGTCAAGAGCATCACGACGGACGGCAAGACCAAGAAGGCCTGCAAGCTGAAGTTGATCCCCGAAGAGGCGGAGATCGTCAAGACGATTTTCGACCTGTTCACCCAGACCGGCTCGCTGACTATGACCGAAGCGGAGCTATTAAAGCGCAGATTGCTGACCAAAAACGAAAACCAGTTCACCCGATTTGCTATCAAGGCTATCCTGCAAAATCCTGTCTACATGATTGCTGACGAAGATGCCTTTGAGTATTTTAGTTTAAAGGAATCCGAGGTGTTTTCGTCCCGGGAAGAGTTTGACGGCGTGCGTGGTATTCTCGCCTACAACCGCACCGATCAGGAGAAGGGCAAAGCGACGGTGTTCAATCCCGCAAACGAATGGATCGTGTCGGTGGGCAAACACCCCGGCATCATCCCCGGCAAGGTGTGGGTGGCTGTGCAGGACAATCTGGAACGGAATAAGTCTAAATCCTACCGCCGTCCCCGCAAGAACGAGGCGTTGCTCACCGGCCTTGTATTCTGTGCCTGCGGCAATCGGATGTACCCCCGTCTTTCCAAGCGTACCACCGCTGATGGCGAACCCATCTACACCTACGTGTGCAAGATGAAGGAGCGGAGCAAGAAGGAACTTTGCAAGCGCCGCAACGCCAACGGCAACACTTTGGACACGGCGATCATCGAGCAGCTGAAACGTCTTGGGGACGAAAAGAGCGATTTCGTCCGACAGATAGAAAAGGGCAAGATGTTCTACTCCGGCAATCGGGAGGAATATGAACGCCGCCTTGCGGGTATGCGAAAAGAAAAAGCCGACCTTGAAAAGAAGGTCAACTCCCTTGTGGACACCCTTGCCGAGACCGAGGAGAGTGCTGCCAAGCGGTATATCATTAACCGCATGGGCGAAATGAATCTGGAGATCGATAAGCTCTCGATGGGCATTGAAGAGTTGGTCAGCATCGCATCCGAACACGCATTCAGCGATATTGAGTTTGATGTGATGCGCGAAATGCTAACCATGTTCAAAAACGGCATTGACGATATGAGCTACGAGCAAAAGCGGGTTGCCATTCGCACCGTGGTGCGTCGCATAATCTGGGACGGTGAGAACGCCCACATCGTTCTCTTCGGCGCAGAAGGCGAGGACATTGAATACCCCGACATTTCCCATCTGATGAAGGATTCCATCGCCGAAACCGAGGACGATGAGGACCTTGTGCCCTTTATCGGGGAGGATATGGACGAAAATTCCGTGTCGGATTTTGGTCCTGAGACTAAAACCCATTGGGGCGAGGATAGCAAATGAGATCCTTATGTACTTCCGCTCTCAGCGCAAATCCAGCCAGGATGTGTCCTTGTCTGACTATATTGAGACCGGTACCGATGGCGCGGCCCTTTCCCTCATGGATGTGGTCAGCGAGGATGAGGATCTTCTGGAGCGGGTCAGCAACCGGGAAGCTGTACGGCGGGTTTGCAGGGCAGTGGATAGCGTGCTTACTGACCAGGAACGCCAGGTGATCATTTTGCGTTACGGCCTGGGTGGGGCAAAGGCCTGCCGCCAGCGGGAGGTGGCCCAGCAGACCGGCATCAGCCGCAGCTATGTCTCCCGCATTGAGAAAAGGGCGCTGGAGAAGCTTCGGGCAGCACTGGAAACAAATTAAAACGGATGATATTAAATATCATCCGTTTTAATACTATTCAACTCGTTCAACCGCTGCCGCACAGCCTCCAGGGCTGCGCGAGGATCATCTATGTGCTCTGTTGCCGATTCCATGGGGCATTTGCCTGTGCCGGTGCGGTTTTCGATGTGGGGCACCAGCGTTGCATATTCCAGGGCGATGCCGTGCCGTGCCAGTACCTTGGCTGCGGCCTGACTGACGATTTGGGCGTATATGGCCTCCACACCCAGCAGGCAGTATAGCAGGGCGGTGGCCTTGCCCACTACCTTGTCTGCCGCCCGGCAGCCTTTGCAGCAGCGGCCGGAATCGATCAGTTCCAGCAGGGGAGCTACGCCCCGGCGGTAGCTGACAAATTCAAGATCATGCCCCAGCACGACGCAGGTGCAGCCGCGCTGGAGCAATATGCGCTGTGCCTGTTCCAGTTGGGTCTCCATGGCAGCCTCCGTCTTAAAAGAAAAAATGGATCATCAGCATGTAGCTTGCAGTGCCTGCGCCGATGCTCAGCAGAGAATTGCGTTTCCAGACATGGAGCGCGCCGGTGATGAGGCAGCCCAGCAGCTCCGGGATACCAAAGGGAGCAGCGTCCAGTGTCACATCCTTCAGGCAGTATACCACCAGCATACCCATGATGGTGCAGGGCAAGACCTTGCCCAGATATACGATCAGCTTCGGTGTCTTGCGATCACCGCCGAAAAGCAGGAAAGGGATAAATCGCAGGGCCGCTGTAACGGCCGCGGCTACAAGAATGGTCAGCAGAGCATAGGTAGCGTTATTCATAGTCGGCACTTCCTCCTGCTTTCCGGAATACAGTCAGCAATACTGCGATCACCGTCATAGAGGGGATCAGAAACAGTTCTCTGCCAAACAGCAGCAGACACAGAATAGTTGACATAACACCGATGATGGCAGGCCTGTGATTTTTTGTGCTGAGCCACTGTTCTACAAACATGGTCACAAACAGGGCCGTGAGCACAAAGGAGATGCCGGAAAGGCTGATGGGGAGCAAAGCCCCGACCAGACTGCCCAGGGCAGTGCCCACTACCCAGTAGCCGTGATCGAACAGGGATACCAGAAAGCAGTAAGCCGTTTTGTTCATGCCCTCGGGGAGCTTGGCCTGGGTCACCAGGGAGTATGTTTCGTCAGTCAGAGCGAAGATCAGGTAAGGCTTTTTCCTGCCGCTGTTTTGGTAGGTATCCACCAGAGAGATGCCGTAAAACAGATGCCGGGCGTTGATGAGCAGGGTAGCCAGAGCGGTGCTCAGCAGGGAAGCGCCTGAGGTCAGCAGGGAGACCAACAGATATTGGGCAGAGCCGGCGTAAATGAACAGACTCATGAGCACGGCGTAACCCACGCCGTAGCCGCTTTGATCCATCAGGATGCCGAAGCCTGCACCCAGGAACAAATAGCCGGTCATTACCGGAACAGTGTCTATAAACGCAGTGCGTAAAACGGAATGTTTCATAATGCCGATCCTTACTTTGCGCCGACAGCCTCGTCTGCCACCCGGATGGATCTGGTGGCGGGGTGCTTGACCAGATTGCTGAAAAACTGCTGTCTGCGTTCTTTGATCCGTCCCCGGCCAAAGTCTGCCTGGAAGGATACGCGATAATTGTCTGCTGCCAGATGGTCGGCCTGAATGTTGCGGATCTCGCATTTGGCAAGCCGGGCCTGCTCCTGGATGATCTGCAGGAAGGCGGATACATCATCGGTTTCAGCGCAGTAGTCCCGGGAATGGGAGTGGGGATTCAGCAGGACCTTTTGCAGAAGCTCGAAGATGGTCAAAGTGGCAAAGACGAACACGGTGCCGGCCAGAGCAACTGTGTAATAGCCGCCGCCGGCGGCGATGCCCAGACAGGCCACAGCCCACAGACTGGCTGCGGTGGTAAGACCCTTCACATTGGCGCCTTCGCGCATGATGGTGCCGGCACCCAAAAAACCAACGCCGGAAATGACCTGGGCGCTGAGCCGGGCCGGGTCAGGGGAAGAGCCGAAGGGAAGATACTGGGTGAAGATCAGCTGGCCGGTGATCATCACGGCGCAGGCACCCAGGGCCACAAGGATGTGGGTGCGCATGCCTGCGGGCCGGTGGGTGTATTCCCGCTCGATGCCGATGATCAGGCCTATGACCATGGCGCAGGCCAGCCGCAGGCAGATCTCCCACGCACCAAGTTCCAGGGCGCTTGGATCTATAGTTTGTATCCCGGTCAAAAGCTCCATAGCCGATCCCTCCAATGATCATTTTTTATCGATTATAACATCAATAGCTTGGATGTCAACCGTTATTTCTGTGTTGCCGCAGTGCCGTTGCGTGCCATCCTGAGCACTACGGTAATGCGTAGCTTCTCCGTCGCTCCGCTTCTCAGAATGACAGGTTTGGCAGCCGTTGACCTCGTGGACAAAAACCGAGAAAAATCCACCTGATGTGGACAAAAACAGGCCTTTATAGCCGGAACTCACCGGAATCCGGTAGAAATCCGTTTCTTTCTATAATTTTCGGTTGCATTTACCACTTTCGTGTGCTGTAATAACCGATACGATTGAGAAAGTGTCCCTATGCTTCGCGTCCTGACGCGGTCTTGGGACTTCAGATAAGGAAAGGATAGTCACTATAAACACCAAAACCCTTTTGTACATCTTAAAAAGACTGTTCCTGGCAGTGCTGACGGTGTGGCTGGTCATTACCATCACCTTCTTTGTCACCCGGGCTGTTCCCGGCGGGCCCTTCCTGGGAGAGAAGGCTCTGTCTCCTGAGGCGGAGGCGGCTCTGAACGCCAAATACGGCCTGGATAAGGAATTGGATGAGCAGTATTTCACCTACCTTTCCGATATTGTGCTGCGCTTCGACTTCGGTCCCAGCCTGAAGGACCGTGGCCGTGATGTCATCGATATCATTGCCGGCGGCATGGAGGTATCCGTGAAGCTGGGCCTTGTGGCCGCTGCCATTGCCACTGCAAAGAATCTGGCTGTCAAGGCTCTGGACGACAAGACCCTGGAGGTCACCCTGAACAACTCCATCACCTGCTGGAACGAGCTGCTGGCATTCCCCACCTACTTCCCCCGTCCGTGAGGATGTTGTGAAGAGCGAGAAGTGGGCTACCGAGGCTGGCACCTACATCTGCAACGGTGCTTACACCATCACCGACTGGAAGCATGACTCCGTCATCGCTATGACCAAGAACGCCAACTACCACGGCGCTGCTGATGTCACCATGAACGAGATCAAGTTCTACCTGTCCGACGATGCCAACAACATGCTGGCTAACTACAACAAGGGCGACTGGCAGATGATCGACAATGTTCCCACCAACGAGATCGCCAACCTGAAGAAGAACAGCGAGTTCGTGATCGCCGGCCAGATCGGCACCTACTACGTCTGCTGGAACATCAACAAGTCCCTGCTGCCCCAGAAGTAATTCTTCTGCCTGCAGAGGCTTGCTGTACTAAGCAACACTATGGCCCCTGCCTTCTTCCGAAGGCAGGGGTTTTTCTGCCCCCAATGCCCCTCCGGGACAATGTAGAATGTAGAATTCTATTCCGTGTCATTGCGAGGGCGCTTGCGCCCGTGGCAATCCGCTCCCCCTAAGCCTTCTCCCATGGGAAGAAGGTGTCAGCCCGATAGGGCTGACGGATGCGGGGAAGGACCCAATGCGATTAACCGTCCCTACACCGGGCACCTCCCTTTGTCATTCTGAGCCGCAGCGCGACGAAGAATCTAAAAACCAACCTGCCTGTCATTCTGAGGCCGCAGGCCGAAGAATCTTTACATCGCGAAACACCGCAGACCCTGTCGAGCAAAACAGGGTTGACAAACGCCAAACTGTGTGCTATACTATCCAAGAAATCCAAACAGACATCGCGGAGTAGAGCAGTTGGAAGCTCGTCGGGCTCATAACCCGGAGGTCGTAGGTTCGAGTCCTGCCTCCGCAACCATAAAAACCACCTAGAATCAGCCGATTCCGGGTGGTTTTTCTTTGTTTTCTGAACTTTTTGGGAAAGTTTCGTTTTTGCCTTTTGTCTGAAAATTCAACTTTAATTCAACAAGCCCTAAAAATCAGGCTTTTTTCAAGAATACATCGGCTATAATATCGGCGTTTTTCTTGTCTGCTTCTTCGACGATATGAGCATAAATATTTGTAGTCGTGGAGGGCTGGGCGTGACCTAAACGCTTAGAAATGGAGATGCTGTCAACGCCGTTGAAATAGAGAATAGATGCCATTGTATGCCGGAAGGCGTGGGCGTTGATGTGCGGAAGGTCGTGGCGTTTGGAAAATTTGGTCAACCAATCGGTCACGCTGTCCGGGTGCATGGGTTCGCCGTTTTCCTGAGTGAAAACAAAATCCCGGTTGTTCCAACGATCACCCATAGCGAAACGCTGTTCGAGTTGTGAGAAACGATATTCACGAAGTAGGGACATTGCGAAGCTGGGGATTCTTAGCGAAAACTGCTTGCGGCAGATGCAAAAGCAAGGGAAACTTCCTTGTATGTTCGTGGGCGTGAAATGCCTGGTCAATCTGGATAAGCTGATAGATCAGTTAAACAATTTAGGAGGTGAACAGTTATAGTTTACGAATTATTGATGCAAGGCGAACGGAACGCCGTCCCCTCCCGTGAGTTGCGGAAATGGACAGGACTCAAAACAAACCGGGAATTGCAAATAGTAATTGCAAAGGAACGGGCAGAAGGTAAGCTGATTCTGTCCACCTGTCGCAATGGTGGCGGCTACTTTGCGCCGTCCGATGGTGCGTTGACCATCACCGGTAATGGTGCTAATACGAAAATCAAATTCAGCAACCTGCAGGTTCGTGCTTCTCAGTTTAAGGAATTGACGATCAGCAACTGCACCATCGAGAGAATGCCCGATAAGAAATGGGGTTATCTGGTGTTCGGTTCCTCCAACACACCCGGTGGCATCTACACCATCTCTAATTGTATCTTCAACGGTGTAGGTTCTCAGGGCATTTACATCAATCAGAATGTTGAAGCAACCTTCAACATTGAGGATTGTACCTTCAACGGCGACTTCGGCGGCGAGGGTGCCATCACCGTTCAGAACAACGATGGAGTTAATGTCACTGTCAATGTGACCGGCTGTGCCTTCAACAACATCCCCGAAACCAGCCACGAGATTTATGTCCTCTACGCATATGACGGCTGGACTCTGAACGCCGAGGGCGTTACTGCCTACTGGAAGGCAAATCAGTAAATCCTTACCGGTCTCCTCACCCCTTAACCGGAGTGGGGAGACCCTCGGACAATCATTCTATGCTTCCCAACCCCGACCGGGGTTGGGCGGCGATCAAAGGGCGCAGCCAAAGCCTCCCTTGTGCAAAGGGAGGTGGCACGGCGCAAGCCGTGACGGAGGGATTGTGACAATCCCCCAGTCTGCTGACGCAGACAGCCCCCTTTACACAAGGGGGCCATGGCACGCTGCACCTTTTGATCGCCGCAAGGCAAAAATCGCGAAAAGGGAGACCCTTTTCAAGTGCTCTTGCAAAGAGAGCTTGATGGTCTCCTGGAAAGCAAAAGAAATTTATTCAAGGAGGAAATCGCAAAATGAAACGCAAAAATACTACCCGCAGCGCGTTGTTCACCAGCATCATGTCTCTGCTGCTGTGTGTTTCCATGCTGCTGGGTACGACCTATGCGTGGTTCACGGACAGCGTTGTCAGCGGCAACAATGTGATCGCCGCCGGTAATCTGGATATTGAACTGTACAATGACGGCAATAAAGTCAATCAGAGCACCAAGTCTACTTAGTCTATTTGAAGATCGATAATACCGGCGATGTGGCATTCAATTACAAGCTTGCCGTTACTGTGGAGGATTTCGTCAACGGCAAAAATGCCTGGGGTGAGGAAATATACCTGCCCAACTACCTTCGTTATGGTGTGGTGTTTGGAGAAACCGAGGCCGATGTGCAGGCCAAAGTGAAGGACCGGCTTACAGCCAAAGCCCACGCGCCTGCCGATTGGGGAACTCTGGGAACCTGGTCTGAAATATCTCCCTACACCTTCGATGCGGGAGAGGATGCCCACTATGCGGCACTCATCGTCCACATGCCCGAGGAGGTGGGCAACGCCGCCAACTACCGGGGCTTTACAGAACCGAGGGTTGAACTGGGCATTGCCGTATTTGCCCAGCAGGCAAACGCCCCGATGCAGTAAGGAGGAACGGCCTTGCGTATCAAAGAATTATTTGCAGTCCCGGATGGGGAAAAGGTAACAGAAAAAGTATTGACTCGGGTGTTGCTTTCCTCCATTTGCGGCATTCTGCTTTGCATGGCCTGCCTGGCGGGCACAACTTGGGCGTGGTTCACTGTGAGCATAGAGAATACGGGAAATGTAATTCAGCTTGCCACTGTTGAAAAGACCGTCACTATAACGAAAAAAGCGGACAAACAGGACAATCAAAAAATCGAACCGCAAAATGGCAGTTACCTTCTGGAAAACGGTACATATACCCTTAATATCTGTTTGAAAAGTGATGCGACCGGACCGGATGATCTTGCCAAACAGAAAGGGCCTGTATATGTGCGGATGTTAGCGACCCGTGAGGACGGCAGCACACAGCAGCACTATTTTGTGTTTGAGGGGTCTGCGGAAGAAATGAAGCGGACGCTGGAGATCTGCAGCGGACCGGCGGTGTTGAGCTTCTCGGTGATCTGGACGGGGTCTGTATCCGCTCCGCCGGTAGATAACGAAACTGTTGTGATATAACTGCGTATTAAAAAAGGGTGCATTGCAAAATGCAACTATGTCATTCTGAGGGCTTGAAAAAGCACAAAGAATCTCAAAAACCGGGCGAATTTGATATGATCCCCCTAAAGTAGACCACGGAAATATCCAAAGTCTATTTTAGGGGGTATTTTCTATGTCCAAATCAAAATGGACACCGGAGCAAAAAATTTCAATGGTCCGAGCATATCTGTCTG
>JAGBSG010000052.1 GCA_017632035.1 Oscillospiraceae bacterium
CTTGTTCTTTTCGGATTTTAGTGCTACACTATTCATGGCGGTTGAGTTCCTTTCGTTAGTGTTGAGTGTGGTAGCTTTATTCTAACGAACTCAATCGCCTTTTTCTATACTCTTGGTCTCACATCAATTGTAACGCTACAGGGCTGGTGGAGGGCTCGGCCATGAAATGCTTGACAAAATTAACAAATCGTGCTATAATGCGCAAATGTGTGAGCAAATTGAAACCAGAATGTAACCCATTGACATAAGAATGATACTTCGAAAGGAGTTCCCTGATGAAGAATTGCGCTCAGCGGTTTCGGCGTCTGCTGTGTCTGGCCCTGTGCCTGACAACTGTTTTTATCACAGCGATGCCCAGCACTGCCATCGTCGCGCAGCCCGATCTGCAGGCTGCTGCTTCGGCAGCCCAGACTGTTCAGCTTCCCACTACGCAGTCGGTTGTCCAGGAGCCTCAGGAGCAGAACGCGGCGCAGAAGGCTGTTGAGGTACAGCTTAAGCCTTGGGCAGCTGCCCCCGGTATCGGTCATTATGAGGACGGCAGAGAGCTGTCTGTCCTCGGTACTTCCGGTGATTACTATCAGGTCGACTGCTATGGCATGACCGGATACATCCATAAAGACCTGGTCCGTGTGGACGAAACAGGCCGTGTGTTTGCCCAGCATGTAGAGGGCGACGGCCACACCAAAGAGTTTGATACCATGAGCCTGTCCGAGGTCATCCTCCTCAGAAGCGATATCTACAATGTGGCTATGAAGCAGCGGGGTATCCGGTATCTGCTGGGCGGCTGCAGCCGCAAGGGCTTCGATTGCTGCGGCCTGCTGAACTACATCTTCCATTCCTGCGGCAAGTACATTCCCTGGAGCGTGGAATCTCAGCTGGCAGGCGGTATGATCATTCCCAAGGAAAGTCTCCAGTGCGGCGATATGGTCTTCTTTCACCGCACCAACCATCCTACCTACTATGTGACCCATGTGGGTGTGTATTTGGGCGACGGCAAGTTCCTCCATGCCAGCAACAGCGGCGTTGTGGTCGCAAGTCTGGAGGAAGGGTACTTCGCCCAGCGTTTCCTGTGCGCCCGGCGGTATTTGCTGGCGGATGCGGTGGACGCGGTGGCACCTACCCAGGCTGCCAATGCCAAGGAGCTGAGCTTCCTGCCTGACTGGCTGCTGAAGCGGGAAATTTGGAATGACTGATGTGAATGAAGTGAGGACGGATGATCCGTCCTCGCTTTTTTGCTGACTGCGCCCAAGGGACGGCAATTTTTAGATCCTTCGGCCTACGGCCTCAGGATGACAGGGGTGTGGTATGTATTAGATCCTTCGTCGCTTTGCTCCTCAGAATGACAGGGAAAGGCCGGAGAATTTCTGGGGGAGTATAGCATATTCCGGTTGCGAAGCGTGTCGAAATATAGTATAATGCCTCTGTTATCTATTTTTACAAAGAAGGAATTTACATATGAGTGATGAAAGAAGGCTCCCGGCTGCCGGGGAAAACAAGATGGGCGTCATGCCCGTTGGGAAGCTGCTGGCAAATATGGCCATCCCTATGATCCTGTCCATGCTGGTGCAGGCTCTTTATAATATTGTAGACAGTATCTATGTTTCCCGGATCTCCGAAAGCGCGGTGACTGCCCTTTCTCTGGCCTTTCCGGTGCAGAATATGCAGATTGGCTTCGCCACCGGCATCGGTGTGGGTGTCAACTCCCTGCTGAGCAAATCTCTGGGCGAGGGGGATCAGGACCGGGTCAACCGCGCCGCCGGCAACGGCATTTTCCTTGTGAGCATCGCTACTGTGGTGTTTATGCTCTTCGGCATCTTCGGTGCACGGCCTTACTATGCCATCCAGTCCAGCGTGGCCCAAACCGTAGAAGGCGGCACGGTCTATTCCGCCATCTGCTGCATCGGCACCGCGGGCATCTTCGTGGAGATCCTCTGCGAGCGGCTGCTCCAGGCCTCAGGCCGGACAGTCCATACCATGATCACCCAGGGCGTAGGCGCTATCATCAACATCGTGCTGGACCCCGTTCTGATCTTCGGCTGGTTCGGTCTGCCGGCAATGGGCATTGCCGGCGCGGCTCTGGCCACCGTCATCGGTCAGTGGGTAGCTGCCCTGCTGGCACTGCTGTTCAACATCCGCTTCAACCCCGATGTGCAGCTGGGCCTGAATTATATCAAACCCCGGGCCCATGTGATCCGCCCCATCCTGACTGTGGGCATTCCCTCGACCATTATGATGGCCATTGGCTCTGTGATGAATTTCTCCATGAACCAGATCTTCCTGGGCTTTGAGACCATTGGAGAAACTGCCGCCGGCGTTTTCGGCATCTACTATAAGCTGCAAAGCTTCTTCTTTATGCCCATCTTCGGCCTGAACAACGCCACCATCTCCATCGTGGCCTTTAACTACGGCGCAAGAAAGCCCCAGCGGATCACCGCCATTCTGAAGCGGTCCGTAGGCTCGGTGCTCTTTATCATGCTGCTGGGCCTGCTGGCCTTCCAGCTGCTGCCGGAGCTGCTTTTGGGCATTTTCAACCCTACGGAGGATTTCCTGGCCATCGGCATCAGTGCTTTGCGGACCATCAGCTGGCACTTTCCTCTGGCAGCGGTGTGTATTGCTCTGGGCGCCAGCTTCCAGGCCCTGGGTAACGGCACCTACTCCACCATCACCTCTTTGTGCCGCCAGATGATCGTACTGCTGCCGGCAGCGTTCCTGCTGAGCCTTTCCGGTAATGTGCATCTGGTATGGTGGGCCTTCCCCATCGCTGAGGTGGCCAGCCTTGCCGTGACTTTGATCCTCTACGCCCGGATCTACCGCCAGAAGATCAAACCGCTGTTTTAAATTGCAAAGCAGGGAACGGCCCACAGGCCGTTCCTTTTTTCATGTATTTTGCATTTCCTTGTGGTCGTGGTGCAGGCTGGCCACAAGATGCAGATGCGCTACAAAAAACTCCGGCTTTTTTCGTCAAAAAGTCGGGGTCTTTTTCGTTGTTTCCCGGAGAAAAATCTGATATAATGTTCCTAAATGACAATTTAGAGGATGCACTATGAACATAGAAAAACTGACTGTTGAACAAGCCGACCTGCGTAAGCTTCTGGGTGCAGGCAGCGGCGATGCCGCCCTTTTGTACCTGTACCTGCGCAGCGGCAATCCTTTGTCCACCGCGGCAGAGGAGCTGGGGCTGAACCAGAGTCAGCTGAGCTGTGCCGGGGCTACCTTGCGGCAGCTGGGGCTGCACAGCGAGGATGTCCCTGCCACCTTTATCCCCGGGGAGCGCCCTGCCTATTCCGAAGAGGATGTGGTCTGCGCCATGGACAAAGACAATGGCTTTCGCTCCCTCTACGGCGAGGTCCAGCGGCTGCTGGGCAAGAGCCTGAACACCGAGGAGCTGAAGATCCTGTTGGGCTTTTCCCGGTATCTGGGTCTGCGCAACGATGTGATCAGCGTGCTGGTGTGCTACTGCAAGGAGCGCAGCCGTCAAAAGGGCAGCCTGCGCGGTCCCAGTTTGCGCACCATTGAAAAAGAGGCCTATGCCTGGGCGGACCGGGGCATCAGCACACTGGAGGAAGCCGCGGCCTTTATCCAGAGCCAGAACCTGCGCAATTCCCGGATCGAACGGCTGAAGCGGCTGCTGCAGATCCGTGGCCGGAATCTGACCGCCGGGGAAGAGCGCTATGCCAGCGCATGGCTGGACATGGGCTTCGACGAGGAGGCTCTGGCCATGGCCTACGAGCGGACCTGCCTGAATACCGGCGGCCTGAACTGGGCCTATATGAACAAGATCCTGACCCGGTGGCACGAAGCCGGGCTCCACACCGCCGAGGCGGTCAAACAGGGCGACCGGAAAAAGGCCGTGCCCAAGGGCGCCTCCGGGCAACTGGGGCAGGCGGAGCTGGAAGCCATCGAACGGGTCTTGCGGGAGGGATAATACATGCCATATTCTACAGAAATCGTCAGCCGGGCAAGGGACAGGCTGGCCCGGCGCAGGGCCGACCGGGAGTCGGAGACCGCCGCCAGACTGCAGCAGGCTTATACAGAGCTGCCCCGGCTGCGTCAGATCGATACCCAGCTGCGCAGGACCATGGCCATGGCGGCCCAGGCGGTATTTGCCGCCGGCGGCGATGCCCAGCAGGCCATGGAGCGGGTCCGGCAGGAAAATCAGGCCCTGCAGGCTGAGCGCAAGGCTCTGCTGGAGAGCCATTACGCCCCCAACTGGCTGGATGAGCAGCCCATTTGCAGTACCTGCGGCGGTACGGGCTACATCGGCAGCGCCATGTGTACTTGCCTGAAGCAGCTGTGCGCCGAGGAGCAGCAGCGGGAGCTGGGCGCTATCTTCACCGGCAGCGAAAGCTTCGAGACCTTCCGGCTGGACTACTACCCCAACACCGTGACCCCGCCTCTGAAGGTGTCCGCCAGGACCCTCATGGAAAAGAATCTGGATAACTGCCGCCGGTATGCCCGGGGCTTCGGCCCGGATGCCGGCAATCTGCTCATGGGCGGCGGCACCGGTCTGGGCAAGACCCATCTGGCTCTGGCCATCGGCAAGGCCGTGGGCCGCCAGGGCTACAGCGTCCGCTACGAAACGGCGGTGAGCCTGTTTGCCAAGCTGGAAAAGGCCAAATTCACTCCCACCGAGGAAAACCGCAGGGAAGCCGAGGCACTGGAGCTGTGCGACCTGCTGATCATCGACGATCTGGGTACGGAGATGCCCGGTCAGTTCGTTACTGCGGCGCTGTACGGCCTGCTGAACCAGCGGCTCATGACCCGCCGGGCCATGGTCATTACCACCAACCTGACCGTGGACGAGGCCGGCAGGCGGTACTCTCCTCAGATCGCATCCCGGCTCTACGGGGAATTCCAGCGGCTGACCTTCATGGGTGAGGACATCCGGGTGCTGAAGAATCGGGGGTTGTGACTGTGGCCAATGAATTTTACGCCCTCCTGGGCCGGATGCGCTACATCACCCGCTGGGGACTCATGCGCAACACCTTTTCCGAAAATATTCAGGAGCACAGCCATCAGGTGGCGGTGCTGGCCCACGCCCTGGCACTGATCCGCCGGGATGTGCTGGGCCTTCCCGGCCCTGATCCGGACCGGTGCGCCGTGGCGGCCCTGTACCACGATGCCTCGGAGATCCTCACCGGAGATCTGCCCACCCCCATCAAGTATTACAACCCCGATATCAAAGCCGCCTACAAGCAGGTGGAGCATGTGGCCGGAGAGCGGCTGCTGACCATGCTGCCGGCGGAGCTGGCCCAAAGCTACAGGGCTCTGGTGCTGGAGGAGGACAGGGAGGTCCTGCCCACTGTCAAGGCCGCGGACAAGCTGTCGGCCTACATCAAGTGCATCGAGGAGCAAAAGGCCGGCAATACGGAGTTTGACTCCGCCGCTGCAGCCACCATGGAGGCCATGGAGGCCATGGGCCTGCCGGAGCTGGATTGGTTTATTGCCAACTGCCTGGAAGCCTTTGCCCTGAATCTGGACCAGCTGTAAAAAGAACGCAGGAGCGGACGCTCCTGCGTTTTAAATTGAAAGTTGAAAATGGAAAATTGAAAATTATTGTGTCGCCGATGACGACGATTGGAATAACGGGGGAACGGATCCTTCGGCTGCGCCCTAAGCCTTCCCCCCCCTTGGGGGAAGGTGGCCGAGCGCCAGCGAGGTCGGATGAGGAATGCAGGCGGAAATCTTCAGGTTGCTGCTTTGTAACAGACATATTCCTGTGTCGGTTCTGCCGCCATTCCTCTCCCACCGCTTCGCGGTCCCCCCTCTCCGTTTGCGGTGCCCGGCGGCGCTCGCATCGCTCCCCTTAATTTTCAATTTTCCATTTTCCATTTTCAATTTATCAAATACCCGTAAACCCATCTTTAATTTTGATCGACATTTCTATTTTTTGTGCCAGACTCTCTGTTGCGTCGCCACTGCCTTCGGTATAATGGAGGTATCCAAATACAAACCGAAAAGGAGATATCTGTATGTCACTGGCTGAAAAACTGCTGCGCCAGGGCGGCGGCATTCTGCGCCTGGCTCCCACCTGGGTCCCCCGTTCCTTCTGCCGTCCGGGCAAGCGCATCAAGCTCCACCCCGACGATTACTATGTCCTTGGTCTGGAAAAGGGCGGCATCGACGAGCGCTGGTTCGCCTCCACCACCTGGGCTGAGAACGGCCCCGACACCCCCGAGGATGAGGGCCTGAGCTATGTGGTCAGCGCCGACGGCACCGAGAGGATGCTGCTGCGGGACATGGTCGATGAGCTGGGCGGCCAGATCATCGGCGACGCCCTGTGGAACAAGTACCACAAGTGGCCCATGTTCTCCAAATTCTTCGATAACGCAGGCCCCCTGCCCCACCACATCCACCACCGGGACGAGCATGCCGCCCGGGTAGGCGCTGTGGGCAAGCCGGAGATGTACTTCTTCCCGGCCCAGTACAATAACCACGGCGGCGAGTTCCCCTTCACCTTCTTCGGCTTCAACCCGGAGACCACCAAGGAGGAAGTCCACAAGAGCCTGTCCGACTTCACCAAGGGCGACAACCGTCTGCTGGACCTGTCCCGGGCCTATAAGCTGACCCTGGACACCGGCTGGGATGTGCCTCCCGGAATTCTCCATGCCCCCGGCAGCCTGTGCACCTACGAGCCCCAGCTGGCATCCGATGTCTACGCCATGTACCAGAGCGTGCTCTACGGCGGCCAGTGTCTGTCCCCGGATCTGCTGTGGAAGAACTGTCCCGAGGAAGAAAAGGGCAATGTGGACTACCTGATGGATGTGATCGATTGGGAAGCCAATGTGGATCCCGACTTCCACGCCAAGCGCTTCATGGCCCCCAAGGTCATCTGGAGCAACGACGCCGCCTGCGAGGAGTGGATCTGCTACAAGTGCGCTCTGGCCTGCGCCAAGCGGCTCACCGTCAACCCCGGCCAGACCGTGGTGGTCACCGACCAGGCAGCCTACGGTCTGATCATGCTCCAGGGCACCGGTAAGATCAATGATTGGGCGCTGGAGACCCCCACCCTGATCCGCTATGGCCAGCTGACCAACGACGAGTACTTCGTCACCGAGGCCGCCGCCAAGGCCGGCGTGACCATCACCAACACCTCCGCCACGGAGCCCATCGTCATGCTCAAGCACTTCGCGGAGAACCCCGAGCTGCCCGCAGGACTGTAATAGCAAACGGCAGGAGCTTTTGCTCCTGCCGTTTTTGAATTGAAAATTGATAATTGAAAATGGAAAATGGATGTATGCGCTGCGCGCATGATTTCCATTACTCTGCGCACCCCGTAGGGAACGCATTCATGCGTTCCGCCTTAGCGCACCCACCCCGTAGGGGAGGGTCTTGACCCTCCCGCGGACGACCACAGAGGCCTCCAGGTTTCCCTTGTCAGCCTCATTGTCCATTTAAAAGGGCGGAACCACCGTTCCGCCCTTTTCTATCGTTTATTTCTTCTCGTTCAGGGATTTGCGGTACTTCTCGCTTTCCCAGTTGGCAATGAAATTCTTTGCCGCATCGTTCATAGATGCCACCTGATATCCGGCCTTCTGGATGTGCTCCATGATGAAGAACACCGCAGTCAGTGTCTCGGTCAGAGCCTCGGCCTTCTGGCGGCTCATCCGCAGCACCAGCTCGCCGGTTTCAGTGGAGGAAACGGCCTGGCCGGCCTCCAGGGCATCGGCATCGGCAAAATAGGTGTTGGCCAAAAACACCAGCTGATCCGGATACAGAGGCTGCTCCACCAACTGCTGCTGGGTATGCAGACCCTTTTTCAGCTGCTCCTTCAGGTAAGGGGATGCTGCCCGGTACACACCGCCGGCCAGCTCTTCCACAGCCACCGCCGGGAAAGCCGCCTCGGAAAGGCCGAACAGGGCCGCCAGGCGGGCATTGGCATCGGAATGGATGGCCAGACAGCTGACCGCGTCATCGTCGTGGACGATGATGCCGTGATTCTGCATCAGGATCACAGAGGGCACTTTGCCGGTGGCCTTTTCCACCCGATCCATTTCGTCACGGATGCCGAAGGCCAGGGTAGCACCGGGGTCCTGATAGTCCACCCAGCCCCAGCTGTAGGGGGCATCCTGAAAAGCCTTCTCGGCGATGGCTCTGCCGTTTACGGCGCAGGCAGCCAGATTGGCGTAAACTCTGTGGGTGTGGAGCACAAAGGTCTTTAGAATGGAGTGAAAACCCGCCTCCACAGAGGGCCGCAGCTGGGGAATGCCCTCCTGAGTGCGGATGTTGTCCTTGGTGCACTGAGCGCCGGCGGCCTCGGTGTCGGCAAAGTCGTCGGGCTGGTTTTCCCGGTAGAACCGCTTTAGGGCAGCCCCGTCCAGCAGGGCAAAGGCGTTGTTCTCGGTGATGTCCTTCAGGCAAAAGCCTGAAGCCTTAATGGCCATCAGGCCGTTTTCCAGCTTGACGGAGGTGTTGCCGCCACCGCCCTGCACATAGTCAGCCCGGCTGCCGGCAATGCTGGAAAGCCGGATAAAATCCCTCATACGCTGGGTACTGGGTGTCATAACGATCTCCTCTTTTCTGCTTATCTTCTGCTGTCATTATACCGAAATCGTGGTTGGCGCAACAGAGAGACTGGCATGAAAAATAGAAATGTAGATCAAAATTAAAAAATAGTTTTACGGTTTCCAGCGAGGGAGGGTGTACGGCGGCAGGATTTTCACCACACCCGTCAGCCTTGTCGGGCTGCCATCCTCTCCTTGAGGAGAGGGCTTTAGGGCCGGATGATATCGCTCCTACATATAAAAAAGCACCGCTGCTTACCGCAGCGGTGCTTTGGGATCTGACCTTACAGGTACTTCTTGATCTGCTCGGAGGCCAGGGCCGGATCGTCGGACACGGTCAGGGTGATCTCCATGTTGTTGGACTTGGCAAAGTCGGCACACCAGAGGATGAAATCCTCACCGGCGGCACGGTCAGAGCCGATGGTCTTATACAGATTGTCGATGTACACATGGGTAATATCGAAATTACCGGCGTGCAGGCCGCTCAGGAAGCCCTTGAGCATGTCTACGCTGCTGATGCCGTACTCCTTAGAGTCCACCAGACGCACACGGTAGTTCACATCATAGGTCAGCTTCTTGCCGTACTCGATGCACACCACATCGCCGCTGGCAGTTGCCACGGCTTCCTGGATGGAATCGATCAGCTTCTTGGTCTTGCCCGAGCCCTTCAGGCCCATAATGACTTGGATCATTGGAATATCCTCCTTTGCAGATTTGCTTCTCAGGATACCATAATTCTATCAGCTATCCGGAAGATTTGCAACTACTATTTTTGAATTTTCCCGGATTTTTCAGCTCTCGTAGCCGGGCTTGCCCAGAAGCTTAAACATATTGCGCTTATAGAACTCCACGCCGGGCTGGTTGAAGGGGTTGACACCCAGCATGTAGGCCGAAACGCCGCAGGCCAGCTCGAAGAAGTAGAACATCTCGCCCAGCTTGGCATCGTCGAGAACGCCCATGTCCATGGTGATGACGGGTACGCCGCCGTCCACATGGGCTGCCAGAGTGCCCAGGAAGGCCTTTTCGTCCACGAAGTCCAGAGTTTTGCCCTCCAGATAGTTCAGACCGTCCAGATTCTTGGCGTCGCCGCCGATGACCATCTTCTGCTCCGGGGCGTCGAAGCGGATCATGGTCTCGAAGATGTTGCGCTCGCCCTGCTGGATCATCTGGCCCAGAGAGTGCAGGTCGGCGGTGAACTCGGCGGTGACGGGGAAGATGCCCTTGCCGTCCTTGCCCTCGGACTCGCCGAAGAGCTGCTGCCACCAGCCGCCCATCATCTTGAAGCCGGGCTCAAAGCTTTCCAGCAGCTCGATGGCCTTGCCTCTGCGGTACAGCAGATTCCGAACGCCGGCGTAAAGCCACACGGGGTTTTCAAAGGAGCGCAGGTCATAGGCTTCCTTAGCCTGGGCAGCACCGGCCATGATGGCGTTAATGTCCAGACCGGCAACTGCCAGGGGCAGCAGGCCCACGGCAGTCAGCACGCTGTAGCGGCCGCCTACATTGGGGGGGATCACGAAGGTCTCCCAGCCCTCTTCCGTAGCCATCTGGCGCAGCGCGCCGTTGACCGGGTCGGTGATGGCGAAGATCCGCTTCTTTGCACCGTCGGTGCCGTACTTGCGCTCCAGCATCCAGCGCAGGGCCCGGGTGGCGATGGCAGGCTCGGTGGTGGTGCCGGACTTGGAGATGATGGCTACGGAGAAATCCTTGCCCTCCAGCAGCCGCTGCAGCTCGTTCCATGCCCGGGTGCTCAGGCCGTTGCCGGCAAAGTAGATTTGGGGATCGCCCTTGCCCTTGCCCATGTTGTGGTTGCAGCCCTGCATCAGCTCAATGGCGGCACGGGGGCCCAGGTAGCTGCCGCCGATGCCGATGACCACGAACACATCGGAGCTTTCCCGGATCCGGTCAGCCGCGGCCTGGATACGGAGCATTTCCTCGGTGGGCTCGGTGACAGGCAGGTCCAGCCAGCCCAGAAAATCGCTGCCGGGGCCGGTCTGTTCGGTGAGGATGTTGTGGGCAGCGGCCACTTCCTTCTCAACGGCGAGAAGATCGGGCAGGGAAATGTCTCCCCATACATTGGAGATATCGACTTTGATCATAAAGGTGTTGCCTTCCTTTCATACATTTATGTCTGTGCCTATGTTACCGCAAAATCGCTCCAAACGCAAGAGGGCAGGAAAAAGTTTTATAAATTCTTCACAGGGGACTAGCTTTTCGGAAATGGGGGCTGTATAATGAGGGCAGCGCAAGGGGAATGGACAATGGGAAGGCTTCGGGCAGTTCAGGCCCCCCTTGCCTAAAGGGGGGGTGGCCCGCAGGGCCGGGGGGATACTATGCCGCTTAGCGGCATATCGCCCGTTGGGCGATTATCCCTCCACCGCTTACGCGGTCCCCCTCCCTCTAGGCGAGGGAGGCTTTGAGGTGCAGGGTGAGAATTGAAATCATGCGCGCAGCGCATACCTTCATTTTCAATTTTCAATTTTCCATTTTCAATTTATTTATTCCCCGCCAATCTATACTTTTGGAGGAATACTGTATGAGATACGGTTTTGGTATTGATTTGGGCGGTACTACCGTTAAGCTGGCATACTTTGATGAGACCGGAAGGCTTTTGGACAAGTGGGAGATCCCAACTGACACATCTGACGGCGGCAGCCGCATCCTGGGCGACATCGCCGGGGCGGTCCTGGGCTATCTGGAAAGGAACGCGATCCCCCGGGAGTGTATTGTCGGTCTGGGCATCGGCGTGCCCGGCCCGGTGGACAAAAACGGCAATGTGAACCGCTGCATCAATCTGGGATGGGGCGTATTTAATGTGGAAAAGGAACTGTCGGACCTGACGGGCCTGCCCGTCAAGGCCGGCAACGATGCCAATGTGGCGGCTCTGGGCGAGTGCTGGATGGGCGGCGGTAAGGGCTGCTCCAGCATGATCTTGGCCACCTTGGGTACGGGCGTAGGCGGCGGTATCATCATCGACGGCAAGATCCTTTGCGGTGCCCAGGGCGCAGGCGGTGAGATCGGCCATATGGTCCTGGACCCGGAGGAGCAGGATGTGTGCGGCTGCGGCAAGCGGGGCTGTGTGGAGCAATACTGCTCCGCCACCGGCATCGTGCGCACGGCAAAGAAGTACTTAGCTTCCTGCGACACGCCCTCGACGCTGCGTGCTTTGGAAAAGCTGACCTGCAAGGATGTTTTTGACGCGGCGGCTGCCGCAGATGCTGCCGCAACGGCCATTCTGGATACCGTCTATGACTGCATGGCCCAGTTTGTGGCGAATCTTTGCGCTGTTTTGAATCCGGAGACAGTGGTCCTGGGCGGCGGCGTCAGCAAGGCAGGACAGCCCTTGATCGATGGCGTCCGGGCAAGGCTGGGCAAGTACATATACTATGCCTGCGCCGATACGCCCGTGGTGCTGGCTCAGCTGGGCAACGATGCCGGCGCGTATGGCGCGTTCAAGCTGGTACTGGACAGATAAATAAACGCCTGCCGGGAGGCCTGTTGACCTCCCGGCAGGCATTTATTTACAGTTAAAATGGAAGAATTTAAATAAGCCCTCTCCCGAGGGAGAGGGTGGCAGCCCGGCAGGGCTGACGGGTGTGGGGATTCCGAGTCCCCACATCCGACCCAGTGTGCGCACTGGGGCACCTTCTCCCCGGGGAGAAGGCTTTTTGGGGGGCATCTGGGATGCTTTTATTTTTTCAGGCTGATGGCCCAAAGGTTTTTGATCTGGTCCTTGATGCGCTCGTAGCTCCAGAGCTTTTCCGAATTGATCTTGCTGAAGGGATCGTTGATGCGGATCATGCCGTCCTCATAGCCCACCAGCACCATGTAATGGCCGTTGCGGGTAAAGTCGCCGGGGCCTACATTGACCACCACCGGGATGCCGGCCTCCAGCTTCCGGCGGATGGCGTTCTCGTCCAGGGGGACTTCCTTGACATCGAAGCCCAGCTTCACTGCGCCCTTGTTGAAGAGCGTCCAGTTGGTGCCACCGCTGTCGCCCACATACTTATTGTCCTGGGCGAATTTCATCATATACTGGGGGGTGTACTCAGGGTTGCCCGTCAGGTAGTAGGCTACCATGGAAAGGCTCACCGGGCCGCAGCCGGAAATGCCGCACACGCCCTTGGCGTAGGGGGTATAGCCCCAGGCATCGTCCCACTGGAGGAACAGGGGCACGCCCTTGGTCCGGTCATAGCCGGAGATGTCCGACGCGGCCGGGGCAGAATCCTTTTTCAGGGGGTAGTTGAGGATGAAATCCCGGGCCTCGGGGAAATATTCGTAGGCCTCGAACATGCCGTCCAGGTAATCGGCTTCCGTCAGCCCGTGGGTCTGGAAGAAGGCCTGCTTGATGCCCTCGGGGGTCAGGTCCTCGGGCTTTTGGGTATCGCCGCTGGTATCGGTGGAAGACGGGGTGTTCTGGGTGGGGTCTGTCTGTGGTGCTTCGGGTTTCTTGGACAGATTATGTACGATCATCACCACGCATACCACCAGCACCAGCAGCAGGGCTGCCAGCTCTATTAGAATGTGCGCGGTGCTTTGCTTTTTTGGGGGTTGCTTCTTGGTTGCCATAGATTACCTCCAGTTGCCCTTTTCGTCCTTTGTCAGTTCTCTGCCGTCCAGCACGGCACGGCACAGCCTGTCCTCTTCATAACACAGCTTCAGCAGAAAAAAGGGCGAATCCTGCCACAAAAGCTTCAAAAAGATCCGGTCGCCCTCCCATTGGGGCAGGCTGTCCAGAAAATCCCGGCTGACCCACTGAAGCTCGCCCTCGTCGCAAGCCTTAAGCGAACCGGTGAAGCTGTCGCAGGTGAACAGATACATGGATTCTGCCGTATCGCCCTGGCAGAAGGTCACGATGCCCCGCATCCTCCACCCGGTCAGGGTCAGGCCCGTTTCCTCCCGGGCTTCCCGGAGCAGGCATTCGTCGGGACTTTCGCCGTGCTCCAGCTTGCCGCCGATGCCGATCCATTTATCCTTATTGATATCGTTTTGCTTCTTCACCCGGTGGAGCATCAGCACCTGATCGTCCCGGGTGATATAGCACAGGGTGGTTTGCATCATGGGGCTTTCCTCCGGCGGATGACCTGCATCCCATGGTGCAGGTTCACGACTTCTACATGGCGGTGGCCTGGCTCGTGTTCGCCGTCCAGGGTCCAGTCCATGGTCTCGGGGGCGGTGACGGTGACCCGGTCCGTACTCAAAAAGGTCATCATGGCGCAGTTATAGGTCTGCCGCTGCAAAGCTACGATACATTCTGCCAGCTCCGCCAGGTCTCTGGGCGAGCGGATCAGCAGCAGCTCGAATTTACCGTCAGTCATGTCCACCCGGTCCGGCGCAAGAGTCAGGATGCCGCCTACGCTGGTGGAGTTACTGATGGCGCCGAAGAGAAAATCGTCCTCCACCACCCGGCCGTCGGGCAGGTCGAAGCGCACATGCTCCGGCTTCAGCTGGGAAAGCTCCTGGATGCCGCTGAGGATGTAAGCTCCGTGGCCCAGGGCGTTCTTCACACTCTGGGGCGTGGTGTAGCTGGCTCGGGTAAACGCCCCGAAGCAGGCCACATAGGAAAAGCATCTGCCACCGAAGCTGCCAACATCCAGGCGCTCCGCTGTTCCCTCCACGATATCCCGGGCTGCCTTCAAAGGATCGGAGGACAGCTTCAGGCTGGCAGCAAAATCGTTGGTAGAGCCTGCGGGGATGTAGCCGATGGGGACATCCGCGCCGCTTTCCCGAATGCCCGCCAGGGTCTCGTTGAAGGTGCCGTCGCCGCCGCAGCACACCACCAGGTCCACCCGGTGGGCATACCGGGCCACGGCCCGTTGGGCATCCCCCGGGCCGGCGGTCATATGGGCGATGACCTCATAATCTGCCCGGTTGAACACATCCAGCAGCTGCGCTAAGTGCCGGCTGCCCTTGCGCTGGCCGGCGTATGGGTTCATGACAAACAAAAGCTTTTTCACGGTTTCTCGCCTCTGTATTCAGGGATGCTCCTATTATAGCACATCCGGCGGATTTCTCAACACCCGGAGCAGACTTTTTTATTTTAAAAACGCTCCTGCATCGGGCAGGAGCGTTTGGTTCAGGGATTATGCAGGGCATCGTAGGCCTTGGCGTAGGTCACTTCCAACTGGGCCCGGGTAAAGTAGAACAGCACAAGCTCTGCCAGCAGGCCTGCGGCGCAAAGCAGCAGGTAGGCAAGGTCACGGGAAATGGGCAGTGGGATCCCCAGCAGTTCCAGCACCAGTGTGCCGTTGACCAGGATCGCCGCAAGGGCCTGGATCAGGTAGAACCACCAGAAGCTCACATCCAGCCGCAGAAGAGACAGACGGTTGCCCCGCATCATGCGGCTGCTTTCCAGCAGAGCGGCCAGCGCGCCGCATTTGGGGTCGTCCATGATCCGCAGGTCTGCCATGCGGAAGCTGTAGAACAGAGGGCCTAACAAAGCAAGGCAGGCAATGCCGCAGGCCAAAAGCACCGGGGCCATGGCCTCCAGCAAGGCGTACAGGGTAGCATCGTCCAGGTTGGCCGAGGCCATAAGGTCCGGATTTTGCTCCAAAAGCGTCAGCATAGGCCGTGCCAGAGGCGTAAGGGTCAATACCGGCACGATGAGCTGGGCGCACAGCGCCGCCACGCAGGTATAGATCGCGTAGCGCAGCACCATGAGCCGCAGGGCAGGCCAGAACCGACGGAAGCCATCGAACAGTGTGGCAGGGGCGGCAGCCTGACCCCGGGACAGCTTCAGCATGGCAGACACCAGGCCCAGAGACCAGAAGGGCATCAGCACAGAGACGCTCAGGGAAAGGACGGCTTGGACCGTGTTGAGCACACTTCGGGTACCCAGGCCTGCCAGACCGCCGGTATTGGCGATAACCCTGTCGATGAGCATACTGAGGATGCTGGCAAGGAGCACTGCCGCTGCAGCGCAGCCGGTGGAGATGAGCACCAGCTTGCGGTGGTCGGGGGCATGGGAAAGGGCATGGTCGGCGGCGGATTTCAGGCCGCAGCGGTCACGGATAGGCAAGGCAGAGACCTCCTTGAGAGTAAATTGAAAATGGAAAATTGAAAATTGCTGTGTCGCCTGCGGCGACGATCAAAAGCATTCCCCTCAGGGGGCAATGTCATACGGTTAAAAACCCTGTCATTCTGAGAAGCCGCAGGCGACGAAGAATCTACGCATCTTTGTTGACAGTTCCTCAATTTCGTGGGAAGATCCTTCGCTGCGCTCAGGATGACATCCTTTGCACAAGGGAGGCTTTGGTGCGGCGACGATCGGTCAATATAGTTATAAACCAAGTATGGCAAAATGGCAAATAAATTTTTTGTAACACTGGAAATTTGAGCAGAGGTATGCTACAATGAGGTAAATCACACTTACTGGGGGCATGGCATATGGAGCTGGGAGAAAAGATCAAGGCGGCACGGCAGGAGCTGGGACTGTCTCAGCGGCAGCTTTGCGGCGATACCATTACCCGGAACATGCTTTCTCAGATCGAAAACGGCAGCGCAAGGCCCTCTATGCAGACTCTGCGCTATCTGGCCCAGGGGCTGGGGAAGTCCGTCAGCTATTTTCTGGAGGAGCAGGCGGTGGTCTCGCCCAATCTGGCTGCCATGGAAGCGGCCCGGCAGGCTCTGGCCCGGGGTGACGGGGCAGGGGTTCTGTCTGCCCTGGAGGAATACAGGACTCCCGATGGGGTGTTTGATGCGGAGAAGGGGCTGCTGGAGCATCTGGGCTGTGTGCTGCTGGCCGGGCAGGCCCTGAAGGATGGGCGCAGGCCCTATGCCGTGACCCTTTTGGAAAAGGCCGGGGCTGTGCAGAGCATCTACATCACGGCGGCCTTGGAGCGCCAACGGCTGCTGCTTCTGGGCCGGGCCGGGCAGAAGGTGGCCGGGCTGCTGACGGATGAGGATGATGCCCTGCTGCTGCGGGCCGGTGAGGCTTTGGAGGCGGGAGATGCCCCGCGGTGTATGGCCCTTTTGGAGGCTGTGGAGCACCGGGATGGGTCTCTGTGTCAGCTGCTGCTGGGTGAGGGAGCTTTTGCGTTGGGGCAGTACGAACAGGCGGCTTTCCATTTTCAAAATGCCGAGGCTGTCTACCCCAGGCAGGCCTGTGAGAGGCTGGAGGTGTGCTGCCGGGAGCTGGGGGATTTCAAGCGGGCCTATGAATATGCCTGCAGGCTGAGAAATTGAAAATTGAGAATTGAAAATTGAAAATTGAGGTGTCGCCTGGGGCGACGGTTTTCATTGCGGGCCGGTGTGGTCACCGGCCCCTACAAGCACCATCGATAGGTGTCGTAGGGCGGCTGGCTGCTACCGCCGGGCACCGCAAACGGAGAAGGTGCCGAGCATAGCGAGGCGGATGAGGAATGCGGGCGGCAATGTTCAGGTTACCGCTCTGTAGCAGGCGTTTTCAGCAGTCGGTCCTGCCGCCATTCCTCTCCCACCGCTTCGCGGTCCCCCCTCTCCCCGGGAGAGGGTATAGGGTGCGGTGGAGAATTTTCAATTAGAAACAGGCGTGCCGGGTGGCAC
>JAGBSG010000053.1 GCA_017632035.1 Oscillospiraceae bacterium
TTGAACATTTCGGTAGTAGTAACAAGAGCCATAATATGTATTCCTTTCTTTATGGGCTGGATAGAGGCCCAAATTTTTACGGATACATTATAGCATGGATGATTCCGCATTTCAATATCTTTTAAAATGCGGATGTGCACAAAAAAACGGGCAAATAGACAATAGAATTATTAGAAATATCTATTTACCTTTGGCGATAAATAGCGTATAATCTACTGAGAAGTCATAAACTCAAATCCATTTAAGGAGTGTAATTAAGATGAAACTTTCACCTCTTCAGCTGGCAAGATACCAGTACCAGCCCAAGCTCCCCGGCATGCTCAGAAACGGCATTTCCGAGATCTGCGTGCGTGACGGCAGCGCTACCCAGAGCGTTGCGGATCAGGAGAAGATCCGTGCGCTGTTCCCCAATACTTACGGCAAGAATGAGATCACCTTCCAGAAGGGTCAGAACACCTCTGCAGCTAAGAAGCAGGTCGTGGGTGTCATTCTCTCCGGCGGTCAGGCGCCCGGCGGCCACAATGTCATTTGCGGCCTGTACGATGCTCTGAAGGCTACCGATAAGGATAATGTTCTCTACGGCTTTAAGGGTGGCCCCAGCGGTCTGCTCGACGATGACTACCTGATCTTCGACGACGAATACATCAATCAGTACCGCAACACCGGCGGCTTCGACATCATCGGCTCCGGCAGAACAAAGCTGGAGACCCAGGAGCAGTTTGCCATCGTTGCTGAAAACTGCAAGAAGCACGGCATCAATGCTCTGGTCATCATCGGCGGTGACGACTCCAACACCAATGCCGCTGTGCTGGCTGAGTACTTTGCCGCACAGGGCTCCGGCATTCAGGTCATCGGCTGCCCCAAGACCATCGACGGCGACCTGAAGAACGAGGATATCGAGTGTTCCTTCGGCTTTGATACCGCCACCAAGACCTATGCAGAGATCGTGGGCAACATCGAGCGTGATGCTAACTCTGCCAAGAAGTACTGGCACTTTGTGAAGGTCATGGGCCGCAGTGCCTCTCATGTTGCTCTGGAGACTGCTCTGCAGACCCATCCCAACATCTGCCTCATCGGTGAGGAAGTGGCTGCCAAGAAGATGTCTCTGGCTGAGATCACCAACTACATCGCCGATTCTGTAGCCACCCGTGCCGCCAAGGGCTGGAATTTCGGTGTTGCCATCATCCCCGAGGGCATCGTGGAGTTCGTTCCTGAGTTCTCTATGCTGATCGCGGAGATCAATGAGCTGCTGGCCGGTGCTAAGGCAGATGCTTTCAACGCCCTGGCTACCTGGGAAGAGAAGTACGCATTCATTAAGGCCGGCCTGACTGAGGCTTCCATGGCTGTCTTTGCCATCCTGCCCCAGTCCATTCAGCAGCAGCTGTTCCTGGAGCGTGACCCCCACGGCAATGTGCAGGTTTCCCTGATCGAGTCTGAGAAGCTCTTCTCCGAAATGGTCAAGAACAACCTGGCTGCCCGTAAGGCCGCAGGTACTTACAAGGGTAAGTTCTCCCCCCTGCATCACTTCCTGGGCTACGAAGGCCGCTGTGCTTTCCCCTCTAATTTTGATGCGGACTACTGCTATTCGCTGGGCTACAATGCCTTCATGCTGATCCAGTACGGCTATACCGGCTATCTGTCCAAGGTGTCCAACCTGTCCAAGCCTGCTGAGGAGTGGGTCGCCGGCGGTATGCCCATCACCAAGATGATGAACATCGAGCGCCGTCACGGCGCGGATAAGCCTGTGATCCGCAAGGCCCTTGTGGAGCTGGAGGGCAAGCCCTTCAAGTTCTTCGAGGCTAACCGGGAGCAGTGGGCGGTGGAGACTGACTATGTTTATCCCGGCGCCATCCAGTACTGGGGCCCCGCAGAGGTCTGCGATCTGACCACCAGAACTCTGGCTCTGGAAAAGGCCTGATCCAACACAATACACAGAACGAGCCTGTCCCAATTGGGGCAGGCTCGTTTTATCAGTTTTCGGAGAAGGCCACTTCGCGGCTGTGGCAGGTGAAAAGGATCACCTGCCTGTTTTGGGCTTCTTCCTGCAGGATCTCCATAGCGGCTTTTAGCCGCATGTCATCAAAGCGGGCGAACACATCGTCCAGGATCAAGGGGCTTTCCGGGGTCAATTCCCGGGCCACAGCCAGTCGCAGGGCCAGATACAGCTGATCTGCCGTACCCTCGCTGCGCCACAGGGCGCTGTGCAGTGTGGTCTCATCGGCAGCACCGGCGTGGAGCGTCAGGTCCTCATCCAGTATCAGCCGGTCATAGCGGCCGCCCGTAAACTTAGAGAATAGGGCCTGCGCCTGCTTGGAGATCCTGGGGGCAAAACGCCGCTGAAGCTCTGCCGCTGCGGCGGTGAGGGTGTCCTGCGCCAGACTTAAGGCAGCCAGGGTGTCTTCCAGGCGGGCTATACGCCCGTTGACGGCATCCAGGGCTTGCCGCAGAGGGGCCTCCTCACCCAAGGCGGCCATCTGCCCCTGGTGCTGACCGGCCTGGTTGTGCAGCTGTCGCAGGGAGAACTCGCACTGGGCCAGCAGTCTGGCGGTCTGTTCCGGCGAATATGTCAGGCTGTCGGGCATAGCTGGTTGAGGTGCTTCTTTGTGTGTGCTTTTCAACGCCTGCACCAACTGGCAGGCCTGCTGATAAGCTGTTTCAGCCTCCCGTAAGGCACGGTGGGCAGTTAAGGTGTCGAGCCATGCCCGCTCTGCCTGGGCAGGATCCTGACCGGCGGTCAGAGCGTCTATTTCCTGCTGCCATGCGGTCATTCGGGCATCGTGGTCAGCCTTGGCTGCCATATAAGTGCGCAGGCTGGTTTCATAGGCTTGCCGGGCCTGGGCGTGACCGGCTGCTGCGGATTCCCATTGGTCGGGTGGCAGGGGCGCGTATTTGCGTATCAGGGCATCGTAAGTATTCCGTGCCCGCTTGCGCTGAGCCATATTTATGCGCCAACACAGGACACCTGCTATTGCTGCGATAATGCCGGCGGTGAGGCCGAACCAATGGGGGATAAAGCACATGAAAATGCCTGCCACGGCTAAGGCAAGACCCAGTATAGTGGGCAGCTTTCGGCCTTTTTCTAAGGTTGATTCCCGGAATACTTGTGTGTCTGTCCTCGCTTGACGGATGGCGTCCTCAGCTGTCAGACCTTGGTAGGGCGCTGGAATAACAGGTGCTTCGGGCAGGGTAGGCAGAGACTGCCGCAGCAGCCCATCCCGGTCGTTATGCAGAGTGCGCAGGGCATCCAAATTCTTTTGGCAGGTATCAGCATCGGGCAAGGAGGCACATTGCGCCTGTAGGAGCTGCAGCTTTTTGGAAGCTTCAGCCTGGGTGTACTCAGCCTGAGAAAGCTTTTGTGTATATGTCTGACTGGCGGCGTATTCCATGGCCTGCCGGTGGTTTTCCAGCTGGCTGCGGAATGCTTCCATCTCCTGCTGTTGGGCCGTACAGCGAGCCTGCTCTTGATGCAGGTTTTCTATTTGCCGCAGCTTGGCTTCCAGATCAGCCTTTTCCTGCTCAGCCAGAGGGAGCAGTCCGTTGGCACGGTTGGCCCGACAGCGGTTTTTTAGATCCTTTAATGTTTGGGCAAGGGTATCCGCCGTGGTGCTTTCATCGCCGGTGGTGACCAGTGCGTTGAGCCGCCTGCGCAGAGCTTCATCTGCTGTTACAGGCAGGTCAGAAAGCCGCAGGAAGCCTGCGCGCAGGAATACGCTTTTTTCCACACCCAGAAGCAGCTCGCCGCAATTATCGGCGGTCGGTTCTGTGACTTCCAGCCCGCTGTCTGTCTCATAAGCACGAAAACGGCCCAAAGGAATGCGGCCCTTGGTGGTTCGCTCAATGGTAATGTTCCGGCCCTGCCAGCACAGGTCAATGCGGCCGGACATGGGACTGCCGGACCAGGGGGCATAGCGCTCCTTGTCCGCAAGGACGGTCCGTGTGGAGTGGACCCGGGTGTCGATGCCGTAGAGCATGGCGGCCAGGAAGGCACACCATGTGCTTTTACCCCACTCATTGGGGGCGTGGAACACATTCAGCCCCGGCTCTAAGGGTAGTGTTTGATTTTCCAGCTTGCCGAAGGTGGCGGTCATAGAGTAGATCCTCATGGCAGCTTCACCTCCCGGCCATCCAGAATTTGATTGGATATTTTCGCCGCCAGCAGGATCTGGCGGGCAGATGCTTCATCTGCTGTTTCCAGAGCATCCCGGAGCATCCGGAAGTATACACCCTCCAGCGTGTCGTCACCGGTTCTGGCCCACAGGTCGGTGGGTGGAACGGTTTCATCCCGGAGAGTCAGGTTAGGGAAATGGGAATACTGTGCCTGCAGATGCGCCAAATTCAAAGGCTCGGATTCTCCGGTCAGGGTGATGCGGTAAAAGTCTTCGCTGCCGGCAGGGGGAAGAAGCCTTCCCAAAGCGGCAGAGGCATCCATGTCTGTGTCTGCTTCTAAATCATAGAACCGGGGAAGATCCAGCGGAATGAACCGGGTAGATGCATTATTTCCGTCTATTGTGGCGATCAAAACACCCTTTTCGCTCTGTTCGTCATAGCCCCTGCCCATGGGACAGCCCGGCCATGCGCACAGCGTGCTGCCTGCACGGAACTGACCGCCCTTGTGGATGTGGCCCAATGCCAGATATGCAAGACCGGATTCTTTGACCTGCTGCTCCGTTACGGGGCAGTAAGGAGAGCGAAGCTGGGTAGGATCGCCGTGGAGGATACCGATGGCTATGCCGTTGCAGTCCGCCCGAAAGTTCTCCAGCATACCGGTGGATTCCGGGCCGGTAAAGCTGCCGCCGTAAACGGTACAGCCCAGCTCCGGCAGGTCGATGCCGGTAACGGTATTTTCTTTGAAAATGTACACATTCTCCGGCCAAGGCCCTTTCTGCCATGGGCTGTTAATGCTCTGGGGATCGTGGTTGCCCGGGGTGATAAATACGGGAACAGCGGCTTCCTCCAGCGCATTTTTCAGAGCGCGGATACTGTCGGCGGAGTATTCGCCATCGAACAGATCGCCGGACAGGAGCATCATATCGCATTCCTCCTGGCGACAGATTGCGGCGATCTTTCCGGGCAGTGAGAGGAGATGGCTGCGAAGCAATTCGGTTTGCTCCGCTGTTCTGCCCTGAATTGGGGAATCCAGATGCCAGTCTGCGCTGTGCAGAATCTTAATCATACAGATCCACCCTTTCTGCGTGCCGGCAAAGGCCGGTGTCGGTGTCAATGGTAAATAAAACGGCTTCTAATTTGGTAGGGCCGTCTGCCCAGCGGTAGCGCTCTGTCAGATCGCCCCGGAACTTGGCGATGGAAAGCTCCGGGCGGATGCCCAGAACAGAGTGCTTCGGGCCGGTCATGCCTAAATCGGTCACGTAGCCTGTGCCCTTGGGCAAAACCTGCGTATCAGCTGTGGGTACATGGGTATGGGTGCCCCATACCGCGCTGACCCGCCCGTCCAGCATGTAGCCCATGGCCAGCTTTTCGGAGGTGGCCTCGGCGTGGATCTCCACCAGGATGATCTTTGCATCCACCTCTTTCAAAATGCGCTCAACCTGCAAGAACGGGTTGTCCGGGCCGTAGTCCATATTGCACCGGCCGATCAGATCAATGACTGCCACCGGCCCGGCCTGGGTCTCAAATGCCGCCCAGCCCTTGCCGGGGACCTGAGGGGCATAATTGGCGGGCCGCAACACCTGTGGGCAGTCCTCCAGATAGGTCACGATCTCCCGTTTGGCATAGGTATGGTTGCCCATGGTGATGGCATCTGCACCGGCATCCAAAATGTCCTCGCCCTGTTGGGGTGTCATGCCTACCACCGCGGCATTTTCCCCGTTGACCACCACAAAGTTTGCCCCGGTCTTTTTTTTTAAATACCGCAGGGATCTCCGGATTCGTTCCATGCCCGGATTCCCAACCACATCGCCTACGGCCAATACCTTAAATTCCATGCCGCCACTCCTTTGTAAAACTACTCATAGTATATACCAGAAAGCCCCCCGATGCAAGCATCGGGGGGTAAAGAAAAGAACTTTTAACGCACAGTTTTTGCATATTGGGTGGGAGTGACCCCGAATTTTTCCTTAAACTGCCGGGAAAAGTGATGTACTGTGGAGTATTCCAGGGCTGAGGCGATCTGGGTGAAATTCAGTTCGCCTTCCCGAATCATTTTTTTGCTTTCCTGGAGCTTTGCCCGGCGGATATATTCGCCGGGGGAAAGCTGAAGATGCTTCTGAAATAATCCGGTCAGATAGCTGGGGCTGACCCTGGCCCTCTGGGCCACAGAGGGAACGCTGAGCCGTTGCCGTACATGGTCACAAATGATCCTTTGGGCTCTGCAGATGATCGTATTTTCTCCCGAAATGGCCTGAGGGGTGCCGGTCTCACGCTGCCACAGAAGCAGAAGCTGATTCAGCAGCAGGATGCCCATGGAATCGGCAAAGGCTATGCCTTCTTCCTGTTCGGCGATGATCTGACGCAGCAGTGTTCCGACAAAGGGAGCGCTGTGCTTTCTTCCCACAGCCGGGGCTGTTCCCGTGGCTGCAAAATCCAGGAGCAGCAGCCGGGGTGCTGTGCCGAGCTCTGTGTAACCCATGTGCCACTGGTTGGGAGCGAAAACGATCATTTCGCCCGGTTGCAGCTGTTCTATGATGCCATCACAGCTGCAGAACAGTGTGCCCTCAAGTACATAGATAAGCCGGGCAGCGGACAGGCACATACCTGCGCAGAAATGGCCCTGTTCCACTGTCTCTTGAGACGACCGTTGGATCTGCTGAGCCTGCAGAGGATGAAATTCCGTGTTATGCTCCATGTTCCTTACCGCTGGTACTCAAAGACAAAATCGTAGATGTCCACAGTGTCACCGTCTTCAATGCCCATCTCTTCCAATCTGGCAAACAGACCGCATTTGCGCAGCTGCTGGTCAAAATAGTTCCTGGATTCATAATCGTCAAAATTGATATTAACGATGAGCCGTTCCAGCCATGTGCCGGTGATCAGCCAGGTGCTGCCCAGATGCTCGATAGTCAGGTCGGTGGGATCGCCGGCCTCCATGACAGGAGCCACATATTCCGGCTCATAAATGGTTACAGGGGGAAGGGTGCGCAGCTTTTCTGCTACCACACGCATCAGATTTCTTGTGCCCTGGGTGGTGCCTGCGCTGATCTCATAAAGCTCGATGCCCAGTTCTTCGCAGTGTTTGCGCAGTCGCTCCAGATTGTCGGATTCCGGCATCAGCAGGTCGCATTTGTTGGCGGCGACGATCATGGGCCGGTTGCTCAGGTCCACACTGTAGTCGTGCAGCTCGGCACAGATGGCATCAAAATCGGCTACAGGGTCCCGGGCCTCGCTGCCGGAAACATCCACCACATGAACAAGAAGACGGCAGCGGTCAATATGACGCAGGAAATCATGGCCCAGACCTGCGCCCTCTGCAGCACCCTCAATAATGCCGGGAATATCTGCCATTACAAAGGATACGCCCTCATCCACATAGATCACGCCCAGATTAGGGAACAGGGTGGTGAAGTGGTAATTGGCGATTTTGGGCCGGGCGTTGGAGGTAACGGAGAGCAGGGTGGACTTGCCCACATTGGGGAAGCCTACCAGGCCCACATCGGCCAGCAGCTTCAGCTCCAGGATCACATCCCGCTCCTCGCCCTTCAGGCCGGCCTTGGCGAACCGGGGAGCCTGCCGGGTGGGAGTGGCATAGTGGGCGTTGCCCCAACCGCCTCTGCCACCCTTGGCGATCACGAAATCCTCACCGGTGGACATATCTACGATAATTTGGTTGGACTCGGCATCCCGAACAACTGTGCCTCTGGGTACTTGAATAACCAAGGGTTCGCCCCGTTTGCCGCTCATTTTGCGGCCTGCGCCGTTGGCACCGGCCTGGGCAGCGTATTTGCGCTTATAGCGAAAATCCAGCAGGGTGGACAGATTGTCGTTGACCCGGAGGATCACACTGCCGCCATGACCGCCGTCGCCGCCGTCAGGTCCGCCGGAGGCTACATATTTTTCTCTGTGAAAGGCCACGGCGCCGTCGCCGCCCCGTCCGCCAATCACGGTGATTCGTACTTTATCTACAAACATAAGAATTCCTCCTTGAGTCACAGCGGAAAATTGAAAATGGAAAACTGAAAATCTATATCCGGTAATTTTCAACTTTCCATTTTCAATTTAAAAAAGAGGGCTGTTGCAGCCTTTAGTTTGCAACAGCCCTTCCATAACTATGCGCTTTTACTGTGCAGCGTACACGGAGCACTGCCGGCGATCCTTGCCCTTGCGCTCGAACTTGACGGTGCCGTCAACCAGAGCAAACAGTGTGTCGTCACTGCCGATGCCGACATTGACACCGGGATGGATGTGAGTGCCTCTCTGGCGAACCAGAATGTTGCCGGCCAGAACGAACTGACCGTCAGCGCGCTTCACGCCCAGACGCTTAGCCTCGGAGTCACGGCCGTTCTTAGTGGAACCGCCGCCCTTATGGTGAGCGAAAAACTGAATACCAATCTTCAGCATGAGTTACACCTCCAAAACTTCGATATAATCAGGATAATCTTCCTTCAAACTGATCAGAGTCAGCAGCATTCCGGAAAGGACTGCCTGTACTGTCTCTTCCTCGTCACAGGAAGCGGGGAGGGTCAGGGTGATACGAGCCTGCTCGTCCTTGACCCGGACTTTGGCCTTTGCGCCACACACATCGTTGATGGTGGCCTCGGCCATGGTAACAACAGCGGAAATGGCGGCACAGACGATGTCTGAACCGGCTTCACTATAGCCGCTGTGACCGGAGATGGAGAATCCGGTGATCCTCTCATTCTCAGTAAAAAATTCGCATCTGGTCATAATTACAGTGCGATCTTGGTGATTTCCACCTTGGTGTAAGGCTGGCGATGACCCTGCTTCTTCTTCTCGCCCTTCTTGGGCTTGTACTTGAAGACGGTGATCTTCTTAGCCTTGCCGTTCTTGACGACCTTAGCCTCAACAGCGGCACCCTCCACAACGGGAGCGCCGATCTTGGAGTTTTCGCCGTCCAGCACAGCCAGAACCTGGTCGAACTTCACGGTAGCCTCAGCCTCGGCCTCCAGCTTTTCGATGTACAGGACATCGCCCTCGGCCACGGTGTACTGCTTGCCACCGGTCACGATAACTGCTTTCATTCTTTTCACCTACTTTTATTGTGTAGTCTCGCTCTTAAGGCGGGTGCGTTTGGGCGCACCAACTTGAGCCCATTCGATGCGGCTCGCCTATTTTATCATGGGTAAAACCAAAAGTCAAGAACTTTTCGCAACTTTATTCTGGTTTTTTACAGGGTTTTGCTGTGCTTACGCCTACGAAATGGGCAAAGTGGCCGTGGAGCTTTTTGCCTGATTGCTGACGGTGTGCGTAAGTCTGAACTGGCTGTAGGAAAAAACCGAAAAAATGTAAAAAATCCCTTGACAAATGGCGATACCCACTGTATAATGACTCCTGCGTCTGGACGATTAGCTCAGCTGGTAGAGCATGCGCTTGACGTGCGCAGGGTCAGCGGTTCGAGTCCGTTATCGTCCACCATAAAAGAACCGTAATTGTGATACGCAGTTACGGTTCTTTTATTTTGCCTTTTACCCCTAAAATGGGGTTTATCTAACATTTTCCAAAGAAAATGCCCAACCAGGAGTTATTTCCCGGTTGGGCATTTTGCATTTTTAGGTCGTTTCCCCACTACAAATCGTTGGAATTATGGGGTTATCGTTGGATTTGTGGGGTAATCGTTAGACTTATGGGGCTATCGTTGGATTTGTGGGGTAATCGTTGGATTTATGGGTAATCGTTAGAATTGTGGGTAATCGTTGGATTTATAGGTGTAGTTAATTTAGATCCCCAGCAACTCTACGGCGAACATCATTAAGCCACTCACCTTTGTATTTAAAATACCTAGGACCGGCAACACCCCACTTTGATCCGGAGAGTGCTGTAGCCAACGCAGACAAGGAATAGGTCTTCCCCTGGTACTCGACGTGCTTATCATCAACAACGGTGCAGGTCAATTCCGGATCGGCATAAAAATAGATGGTCTCTCCAGGCTCGATATTGCACTTGCTAAATGTAAAGGGAGAAAGGCGTTCCTTGCGCTCCTCACTAATTTCTTGTGCCTCTTCCTCTGCTTTTGCCTCATTGGCATCCATTTCCCAAAGCTTCAGCTTATCTGTGCAGCCGTGGATTTCTGCAATTGCCTCAAGGAGTGCATACGCAGCTTCAGGCGACATTGCATAGAATTCACGCTTTCTCTGTTTGCCGTTAAAGGTTTCAATGGATCGCAGAGTGGGGTTTAGTCTATCAATAAGATCGTGCAGTTTCAAATCTACCAAGCGATTATTAACTTCATATGTCGCATATACCCGGAATGCAAAAGGAATGCATTCGCTCCTATTTAATTGATTCAGACGGGAATCAATGTCATCCGCATAACCAATTTTAACATATTCCGGGAAGGACGGGTTTGTAAGTATGTAAATAACGCCACTCATTTAACGCACTCCTAACTGTGGGGATTATTCTCATCAAGAAAATTATTTTATCCGCAAAAAGCCTTTTTTAAAGGTGTCTGGGAATAGGAATGTCTTTTTACCGGATGTAAAATTGATATGAATATAATTTGTTACCTTATCAACTCTCAACACAGTGCCCTCACCAAAAGATTTGTGAATAACCACCGTACCTTTTTTTACATCCAACCACTGGCTGTTACTTGCATCCGGCTCTGTTGCAGGAGCTGCCTTAATGGGGGCGCTTTCGCTCTGCACAGGGGCAACTGTGCTAACTGCCGGTTTGGCCAATGGTGTTGTTGCAGTGACAGGCTTTTCTTCAACTACCGTTTCCGGGATCGAAGATAATGTAGAAGCGGTGCTACGATAATATTGTCTTTCGTAACTATCTCGCTCCATAACCGTGTCCCAGCCACCAACATCCTGTCCGAAATGTTTATCAATGCCGGTATAACGGAGGCTCGTATCCTCGTAGCGTTTGAACTTATAGATTGCGTCGTTCATAAGATCGCCGTTAAAAACATGCAACGACACGAGTAGTTCAAAATCTTCAACGGAAAGACCGGTTACTTTTTTGAACAGATTAGGTTCAAGCTTTGTGATAACATGAAGCAGCGTTTCTTCACGATAATCTGTAAGATACATAAACACCGGTATACGAGTTGCAAATTTAAGCAGTTTCTCCTGAATTTGCTTACGAAGACTCTTATATTCCTTTTCTTCCTCATTAAGTTCCTTCTTTTGTTTTGCATTAAGAGAATCGCTGCTCTTTTTTGCCTCTTTGACCTTTTCAGACTTGTTAATAATAGTTTGAATATCCTGGTTCAAGCTTCTGAAGCCCTCGATGCTCATAAGAGCGTCCATGGCTTTCTTGTTGCCCATCAATCGTGCCAGGGTATCATTATCTACATTAACCAACAAAGGGCTTTCCCAGCGCCTTGCAAGGAGCGTGGCGGATGTTCCGGACATTGCATAGTCGAGAATTTCAGCAGCATTTATTTGCCGCATACCATTTCCGTCATATGCTAGCACTGGAAGGAAACTAACAAATTCTTCAACTTTTTTCTCAGGGCTAACAGCGGCATCAATATTTAGTCTGCAACCATAATCTGCAATTTGTTTTAATGCTCTGTTAATTGCGAAGTCAAAGACGTAGCATTCTTCCTTAATGACATCGCCATCGACTACCCACGGACTTTGAACTCTAAACGCAGCCTGGAAATAAGTTTCCGGGCTTTTGAGGTTTCTGAGCATAAAAATCGCAGTCCACGGTTTGATGGTAACACCCGTGGTGAGCTTGCCACAAGAAAGTGTGATTGTCTTGGACTCCAACGGATTGTCCATTGATTCTTGAATTGGTGCAACAGCGGCAAGTCCTACACCGGCCTTTGTTCCTGCGCACAGGTTGACCTTGTAGTCGTGATAAAAAACATTTTGCCTTTGAGCTAGTAAGTTCTTCATAGCGTAGCAGGCAGCAATGTCCGGCAAAAACCAAAGTGTATGCGTTAAGAGTTGGAGCAAATTACTGTCCGAATACGGCATAGGTGGCTTTTGGACCCCTTGCTTTAGATTGTCAGCTTCAACATCAAGGTACGATCCACGAATCAGATCAAGCCATTTCTGGACATATTCTTCGTATGTAAATCGAGCATTTTCGCCGGCTCCCTCTGCTTTAAAGAAAGTATTGAGGTTAAACTCATCAAACTCCCCTTGCTCTGCAATTCTGCGAATACTATCGGGCAGCTGGTATGCCATCAGCACCATCCGAGGCAAGGCTTTGTATGGATTATCATCGCCTACCCAGTTTTCTTTTGCGTGCTGTTCGTCCGAGTATGTCCAGTTATAGATCTGCTCTTCAATAAACTCGCCCGAATTCAACGCTCTAAATGGAGTTCCGGACAAATACAGATAGAATCGTGTTGTGATAGGCAGGAAGGTTTCATCGCATGCGTTTGCACGATCATAGTTATCCAACTCGGCATCATATAAATCTTCGTCTTCGTGTTCAAATAACTTTTTAGCGTTATCTTTCCAGGCACCGAAATGATACTCGTCAAAAGCAACAAGATCCCAATTTACAGTATGCACCCATTCGTTTTTAGGTTTAATACCACCGGTGTTTTTGTCAACACCAAGAAAATCCTGGAAGGAGCCAAAGCAAACGATGGGTTTACTTTTGTCAGCTCTTTTGTATTGGATATCAATACTACCTTGGCTAGGATCTGTCGATCTTGCGATAAACTGCCAACCCTCAAAATCAATATGTGAACACAAATCTTCTCGCCAAGCACTTTGTACAGCTGGTTTAAACGTGAGTATTAGCACTCGTTTAAATCCCATCCGCTTCGCAAGCTGGTATGTTGCAAAGGTTTTACCAAAGCGCATCTTTGCGTTCCACAGGAATTTCGGGCGGCGAGCAGCATTATCTGCTTCGGTGGATTTGTAGTATGCAACCGTTTTCGTCACGGCATCTTCTTGCTCTGGGCGCATCGAGAAATCAAGCGTTCTGTGTTCAGCATTTTCAGTCCGATTTTTAACTGCAAGCCACGCAGCACGCACATCGGAAACAGAACACTTGAACCACTCACCATCAACACGCTTTATACCGCGAGATTGTAAATATCTGTGAATGTTATGGTCTGTAAAAGACGAACCATCATTACGCATAGCCGATTCCACGAAAACGATTCGGTACGGCTTACCGCCGGGGCGGATGGTTGGATACTGTTGAGCTACACGCCTTTCGACATCATGCTTTGTATAACCGATTTTGAGCATACCACGATATAGGGGGTTGTTCTCTTCGTAAGCATATATCATCGGGCGAGATTCCGGGCGCATAGGAAAGAAATCTGTTTTACTCATTTGCTGCACCCTCCTTATCTATTGGTCTGATGAGAGACTCAATGAAGTTAATCTCTTCGCTCGTAAGATTATACTTTTTGTACAGCTTTTCATCTGTCCATTCCTCAGTAAAATCCTGGTTTGGTACAAATGCAAAGCAACCCTTTGTAATGTGCTGTGTTACCGCAATTTGGGCGACTAGGAAACGAACGAATTTCGTTCTAAAATAGACACGCAGGTTTTCTGCTTCGGCTTCTGTGTCAAAAACGCCAGCGATAAGATAAACTTCACTACATACAGATTTGGGGGGCAGTACTTCGATGATCGACATTACTTTGCGCATTCCGTCTTTGTCGGGCTGCCCTGCGTGGTCGTAGGAAGCATAGGAAGTAATGGTTTTCCATTTGTCAATCATATCTCGGCCGGTAGTAATTAGGCTGGATTTGTACTTTCCAAGACCCTTACTGTATCTAAGCGTAATGTCACCATCGGGCAGTGAGGAAACTGTTGTGTCTAGACCGAATGGCTTACGGCTTGACACCTGCCGATCCATAGTTGGCTCACCGTATGCCGCTACTTTTTTGATAATATCAGCCGCCAGCGAATATCGCACAAAGGTCTGGAATTCATCAAGTGGTCTCTGTGAGATCGATGTTTTGCCTTTGATGACATTTTTTATTGTACAATCGCCGTTGTATTGCCGGTCCCACAGGAAGTAGCACACACCACCGGAAATATCGATACCAGGAAAACACTCACTTGAGTCTGTGTAATCAACAAGATACCGAATGTGGCGATCTTTCAGCATTGATGCCCGGAAGCTATCAAGTCCCTTACCACCCGAGAACCAGCGTGCGGGTGTTACAGAAATGAAGTACCGAGGCTTAAATTTTCTTGCCTGGTCGACAAAATATTGATAAATGGGCTTAGAGCTTGCCTTAGCACCACCGTCACTCAAGTCATAGGGGGGATTGGTTATGATGACATCAAAGTCTATTCCAAAAATTCTTTTCGGATCTTGTGTGTGAATCCACTCATAAGCATAGCTTTCTAAATCGGCGCTGCGGTCATATTGACTCTGTGGTGCACCACAAAACACGCACTTTCCATCTTTCCAAGTGTGGTTTCCGGGAACAAAGCGAATATTGCCATCGGGAGAACTGAACTGTGTCACAGAATATTTACTGTCAGCATATTTTGCACAGTAGACGCTTCTTCTAGAAAGAAGGCTAGTCAGTTCGGTAATTGCAATACCGAAAAGCTGATTATGAAAAACATGATCGACAACTCTCTGAAGATCTTCCAAAAAAGCGGTCTCATCTGCGGTCAGCGGTTCACCTGAATTTTGCTTTTCATCGATGAGTAAGACTCTTTTCTCATAGGCAGGGAGTTGCGCATTAATCAATCGCTTTGCGATTTCTCGCAGGAATACACCACTCTTACATCCGGGATCTAAAAAGGTAGTGGTTGTGCTTTGAAACAGTTCCTGCGGCAATAAATCTAAAATATCATTTGCAATCTCTGGCGGGGTAAAGACCTCGTCATTTGAGAGGTTTGCAAGGCAGGACAAAATGTCCGGGTTATAACCTTTTATCGAAATAGCCAATGTAAACCCACCTTATCATTTATTGTAGAACATTGCAGTATACATTCTGCTCGGAACGAAGAAATAGTCGTAGGGCGAAGCAAAAATGCGTACATTTGGTGCATTGCCGGATATTAGTGAATCCATATTATCGATCTTCACGAGATAATAATCATTTTTCTTTTGTTGCATTATTTGCATTTCAAATGATGTCATTGCAAAAATAGGTGATTTTCTTTTGCTAGTTTTTACTTCGATATAGATATCACGATCTCCATCGCGGATCATAATATCGCATCCTTTTCCTACGGATTTATCCTCCCAATTTTCGGTTGTATCGAATCCGTTGTTAAACCAGGTGATAATACAGTTTTCAGGAGACTTAACCCCAAACATTGAGAGTAGATCTCCGCTGTTTGCCAAAAGCGCATTATAGAAATACTGTTCACCGAGCCACCCTAAATGTAGCAACTGCTCATCAGACAAGCCTGCGCTGGCCTCACTTAAAAGAGAATGGTGAGCGCCTTTCTTTTTCGTTTTTTCTTGCGAGTCTTCACTATCAGTAATCAATTTAACATCGGGCGTAACCATATCTGCATCGGTGACCGATGTACTTAAAGCAGACAGAAAGTCCTCACTGGCATTGAAGCCTCTTAGGAACGATTCATATCCCGAGTCGCCCTTGGCTTTTGCTTTACTATGAATTGAGCGGGTATCTTGCTTTGGTTGAAAGAAAGCAAAGCCATATTCATCTACCAGCTCTCTAATGAATACGGTGTCATTAAGTCTGCCGTATTTTTGATCGAGAGCTGCTTTCAAAACTTCGGGACAATCGTCGGGATCGGATAAATAGATTCGATACTGATCTCCAAATTTATGTGCTGAATTTATTGGGTAAGGAGTTACGCCATACTTTTCTTCGAAATCTGCACATTTTTTTGCAGGGACTTCAGCAGTAATGCTGGCAATGATACCAGGCTGCGCCAGATAGCCGATGATTTCCTGACGCACATCATCCGGGAGACTTGATATTTTACCCATGATCATTCACCCCTTTAATCATTTTCAGAGCATTCCGGCTCGGTTGCTCCAAGAATAGAATATATTTGGTCTGCGATAGCTTTTGCCAAAAGCGGTGGAACTGCATTGCCGACTTGTTTTCTAACATAAACCTTAGAGCCATAGAAGATGAAGCTGTCATCAAAGGACTGAATTCGTGCAGCTTCTCTAGGTGTTATTGCGCGATTCAAGAAAGGATGGTTATTAGTTCCGTTAGAAGACGCATCAAAACGAGTGTCTATCGTGGGCGAAACTTCATCCCACTTAAGTCTACCCCAGGTGGTTTTGAACTTCTGCTTGCCATGCATTTCCTCCGGCAAGCATTCCTTTCCCTGCTCTGGGGGGATTAGCTTTAGCTTGTCAATGGCTACCTGCTTATGATTAGATGCTTGGTGATTATATAGCTTTTCACTTCCAGCACGCATCATCGCTTGGTAGGCACTTTGGATTTCTGTAGAGTATTCCTGTTCAAACGCACCTTCGTTTGACTCCAAATAAGCCAAGTCGCCTATAGCATCACGTACCGTTGTCCTTCTTTCTACCGTAGGCCTAGGCAGAGGGATTTCCCGGTTCTTGGAACAAATGAAAATCGTACGCTCTCTGGATTGCGGAACACCAAAGTCAGCAGCATTCAAAATCCCAAACTTCACCGTGTAACCGAGTGCCTCGATTGCCTGAATAATTTGCTCCTTAAACCAACCATTTGCTGATAGCAGCAAACCTTTTACATTTTCGATAACAAATACTTCCGGTTGAAGTTTTTCAACTAAACTCAGATATTCACGGAACAGGAAATTTCTTGGATCTTCAAGACCAAGCTTCTTGCCTTTCATAGAATATCCTTGGCACGGGGGACCACCGACGATCATATTAACTCCGGTTTGCTGTGCCAAAGAAACAATTCGTTCTTTGACAGCACTATCAGTAATATCGCCTACAACTACTTCCGCATAAGGCATATTCTTTTTGAATGTATCTGCTGCGTGGGCATCAAAATCTAGCGCAACGGTAGTTTTGAAGTATGGATTTTTGTCCATACCCCAAGACAAACCACCGGCTCCGCAAAACAGATCCAAAATTCTAAACTCACTCACTGGCGTGTACCTTATCTTTCTTATAAGAATTCTCTTGAATAGCTCTTTTCCACCGACTTTGGGTTTGAATAAATCGAACTCATTATCGGAGCCGTGATTAGCTTCACCAACAATCTCAAACTGGTAACCGTTATGGTATTTAAGATAAGTGATCGGCACACCCATAATGCCATCATAGTCCATGGGGATATCAATCACCCTGCGTACATTAATCGCATCAAAATTATCATAATGAGGATACTTATCTGGAGAATAATGTTCAGTCAAAATGAGATCTTTGTGTCTTTGGGATACATCAAGGTTGGTTAACCACATAGCGTTGCCAAGACTTCTCCATTTCTGGCCGGTTTCATCGATCCAAAAGCGTGTACTTCTTGGTTCAGTGTCTGCAGGAACTCGGAATGCCATATCACCAAAATGATAGCCGACCCAAGCCTTATTTTCCTTTATCATAGGGAAGATTTCTTTATATGTGATTGCATTCTGGTTGCCAATGAGCAGATACTGCTTTTCGTATTTTACAAGTAGTGAAAATAAAGAGGCAAACAGGCTAAATGGGGGGTTTGTACAACAAATGTCGCACTCTTTCAAAAACTCAATACACTCATCTGATCTAAAGTCACCGCTACCCTTAAGTCTCTTCACCGCACCTTTTCTTTCAAGGACGGCTTTTATAGTTTCGTCGCTAACTTCGGCACCTGGCTCGCCGGGAACCTTAGAAACAATCAAAACATATCCTTGACCTACAGAGAGAGGTTCTCCAATGTCATCGAAAAGCGTCATTTGCAACTGACTATTATCATGGATCTGGTCAATTTTTGATCCGGCATAAGATGTGCAGATTAATTTCTTTAATTGTAATTGGTTAAAGTGACGCAAGAAATAGTAGGTAAAATTCGACTCAAAAGGGTCATCGCAATTACATAAGACGACCTTCCCTTTGAACTGGCCATGATAGTGTGCCAACTCATCAGCAATCGTCTCGTATGTCGTATACCACTCATCAGTGTTGCTAGACGAATACTTCGCACTGTTAAGAATTGAATTTCCCTTCTTCTTCGCGCCGGTATCAATATTTTCCATAGTATTTTTCCTTTCGACTCACGCAGAGCCACATCAATCGGGTTCTACATTTATTTTGACTCCGATTGTATACTATCAGCCAATAAGCCCAATAAAGCGGACAGATAAGCAGCAAAGTAATTTATTCGTCGTGTACGACTTCCATAATATCCTCGATCTCGCAATCAAGGCAATTGCAAATCTTGAGAAGAATTTCCGTAGTTACGTGACCGTTCTTTCCAAGTTTGGTGACAGATGCAGGGCTGATGCCAGCCTTTACGCATAAGTCTTTTTTCTTCATATCCTTGTCAATTAAGAGTTTCCATAGTTTTTTGTAGCTTACTCCCATACGAATACTCCCTTCAAAGCAAAAAATGCCCTGCCGTACGACAGAGCATTTGTAATAGGTTAATCTGTCAACGGCATATACTTCAACACTGACAGCGTTGTTATATACTATAACAGATTGAATTTGTATTTGCAAGAAAAAATGATGCAAACACAAGAATTATTGTTGTAGCTATATGTTTAGCGGGTTCTATCCTTTAATCTGAACAGCAATGATACCTTGCCGCCTTGCATAATCTATTGTATTCTTCGTGCCACCAGGTTCGCCATTGTACACTGCGATAACCCTTGCGGAGCGGTCAACCATCCATTCATTTCTAATTTGAAAACACGAACGGCTGTAGCCTTTGCACACGAAAACTGTGTGATCGGCTGCAGCCATTATTGCGTTATAGCGGTCTTTCCAATCCTTGTCCCAACGCTCCTCAAAACCCGGGAACGGACTAGCGCAGATCAGCTTGATGGGCTTACCGGACTTGCGCAGAGACAGTACGATCTCTGCTGCCCAAATATCGACACCTCGTGCCATACCGGAAATGAACACAGTGATCCCATCATCGATGGCACGGAGGATTTCCTTTTTCAGATCGTGCTTAATGAGCCATTGCATACGCTCCAGCTTTTCAGGGCGATGTCCGGTGAAGCAAGCTCTATGGAGTCTTTTTTCTTCTTCTGTCATAATTACACGATCCTTTCTATTCAGTTATTATTTTCGCTCCACAAACCATCGGCCGAGCTGGTTTCCCGTTTGATTTGTACTGCGCTCAAAGAACAGATAACTCTGCTGTCCGTTGATCCGCACTGTATAACGATCGCCTTGTCCACCAGCTTTCATTGCGGCGGCTTGCCGGATATCCAGCACACGATCAATCTCGTATTTCATTCCGTCTTCCCAGGTAATCTCCCTAGGAAGCATTATACCTTCTTCGTTGAAGTCGGCTTTTACTGCTACATAAACTTTTGGGCTGCGTTGCTCTCCCATTTACTAAAGCCCTCCATAGCTTTTACGGGATCGGCAAGACCAGTTTAAGATCCGGTTTTGCCGGCTCCTTCTGTAAAGAACTCTGCCATCGTGATACCAAGACCATGGCAGATCTGCTCAATCGTATCAACCGCAAGCTGGCCACCACGCGCCCTTGTGTTCTTCAATGTCGAATATGGAACATCGCACAGTATTGCCAGCTTAAAAAGTGTGAGGCCTCTATCTACTACTAACTCCTCAACTCTACTCATCGTATTCATTCCCCAAACCTCACTCTCATCAATCATATAAAGGAAGCCTTGCTCCCTTGTGGCACCTCCAATTCTAAACTCCTATGGGTACTATAAAATGGACAATTAAAGAACTCGACCTACAACCTGGAACCCTGCGTTTGCAGAGATGACTCTAGGCGCGTATTTCTGATTGTAGGAAACCATAACGGGCTGCATATAAACCTCGCCATAGCTTCCGGTGAAAGCCTCACGATCGGCTTCATCTGGCTCCCTCTCATCGTAAACCTTGATGAAACCTTCACCATCATAGATGAAGATGCCAACAGCACCAATCGGTACAGACTCGCACTGCTGTACCCAAACGATCTGTCCGTCTTGATACACCGGCTCCATACTGTCACCGGATACACGCAGACCAAACTCAGCTCCCTTAGGCACCATAGACTCCGGGAAACTGACCATCTCGAAATTACCCTCTTCCAGGAACTCACCGGTGCCGGCAGAGACCGCAAGATTGCTCACAGGCATTTCAATAAACTTAATGATATTAGAAGCCTTCTGTGCGGGCTTGTACTTACCGGTAGCAATAAGGTCAGCCTTATAGGCAGCAACCTTCCTTAAACCTTCATCGTTCAGTTCCGGCGCATAATCGCCAATAAACTGGGAAAGCCTATCTTCCATTTGTAGCGCCTTCGTTGCTGCGATTAGCTGATATGCGCTGGGGACACTTTTACCCAGCTCCCACTTGTGGATCGCGGCAGCACCAACGGATACACCGTATTCCTCCAAAAGGGAACTGAATTTAGTCAAACTAATACCTGCCTGGTTTCTTGCCCAGGCAAGCCGCTGACCGACAAAGTTTTCCTGCTGTTCGGTAGCGGCATTATATTTATCTCCCTGAGTGGTGTGGAGAGTGAGAATCTGCTGCTTGCTTGTGTTAGCCATAAGTAGCACACTCCTTTCTATGTCAAAATTATATATGGGGAAAACACCCTTGTCAAGAACTTTATCAACTTTTGGTGTATATATGCGACCTTGACATATCCACATAGTTGATGATAGTATTTTGACACACGATTTGCGAAGGAGGTGATGACGTGACTCAGCAGCGAGTAATCCTACACAGCGATATGAATTCATTTTATGCTTCCGTGGAAATGATGCTAGATCCTTCCCTTAAAGGAAAGGCTGTGGCGGTCTGTGGCGCAACCGAAGAGCGGCACGGGATCGTACTGGCCAAATCCGAACTTGCGAAGAAATATGGTGTCAAAACCGGAATGGTAAACTGGGAAGCCAAGCAACGATGCCCGGGACTGATTCTTGTACCGCCCCAGTACGATCAGTACCTCAAGTATTCCAAGCTGGCGCATCAGATCTACTACCGATACACGGATCTCGTAGAACCCTTTGGAATGGATGAGTGTTGGCTGGATATGACAGGCAGTGGTGCATATGGGACCGGCGAGGAAATTGCCCAAAAGATCCGCACCGCCTGTAGAGAAGAATTGGGATTGACGGTGAGCATTGGCGTTTCTTTTAATAAGATCTTCGCCAAGCTTGGTTCTGACTTAAAGAAACCGGATGCGGTGACATCGATCACGAAGGATGACTTTCGTGAAAAGGTGTGGCCCTTGGCAGCATCGGAGATGATTTATGTTGGACGAGCTACAGAAGCGAAGCTGGCTCGGCACGGTATAAAAACCATTGGTGAGCTGGCTGCGATCCCACCGGAGATCCTGCAGCAGTGGTTTGGAGTAAATGGATTGAAGCTATGGGCTTATGCCAACGGCACGGACAATTCCCGTGTTATGCATAAGGACTTTGTAAGCCCGGTCAAATCCATTGGTCACGGCATCACCTGTACCGCAGACTTGGAAAACGAGGAGGAAGTCCATAGAGTGCTGCTGGAACTTGCCCAGGATGTGGGGCATCGGCTGCGTGTCCACGAACTGTGCGCCCAAGGCGTGCAGGTTTCGGTTAGAGGCAACGATCTGCTAGGTGCCCAGTTCCAATGCAAGCTACCATTCCGCACCCAGCTTCCTTCCGAGATCGCAAGTGCCGGTTTCCGCTTGTTTCAGGAGCGATACCGATGGGGAACGGATGTGCGGTCTGTATGTATACGAGCTATTGACTTAACGCCAAAGAATGATGTTGAGCAGTTGAGCGTGTTCGTGGATACAGCCCGCCGCGACAAAAGAGCTAGATTGGAGGATGCTATTGAGGAGCTTCGTGACCGCTTTGGAAAACGCGCAATTACCTACGCCACATTGTTGGGCGACCTGAAAATGCCGGACGATGGCCGACACAGCGTCAAGATGCCTGGACTGATGTACCAGTAACCAAGCATCTGCAAATTGCCACCATTCACACCGTTTGTACTCTAGGAGGGAATTTGAGTATGCTGATTAGACAGCCGATTCGGAACACCAGTAGCAACAAAGACACCAAACCTCGTGTTTTTGATGCTCTTATTGAAGATGACGAGGTTTATTTGGAAGTCAAAAATGCCAAGCAGCGTGAAATTGTACGGCTGACGGATGTTCTCCGCCAGATTGAAGAGGCGCGCCGTGCGGCAAGTAAAAATTAATATGTAATTCATTATTGAGCCCTGGCTCCGTACCGATCCGGTACGAGTGACCTAACTGCCGAAGTGAAGCAACGATCAGAAATGATTAGCTTTATTTCGGCAGTATTTTTTTGCCCATTTTCTGCTCCTGCTTCGCTTCAAAACGAAGAAAGGAACAGAAAAATATGCAAACCAATGACAATCAAAAGTACATCTACATCCGTTCTACCCGGGAGCGCATCCCGGTAACCGAAGAAGAATTTGATAACTACTATCGCGACATCAATGCCTTCCGCAAAAAACAACAGCGCCACGGCAGATGCGTTTGCCCGGAAGCAAAGCGTCTGGACTGCGATATGGATTGCGACACCTGCCCCTTCCGCAGGGCCGGCGATCACAGATCGCTGGATGTCAAAGTTGCTGGTGGAGAAAGCTGGCTGGACGAGTATCCGGATTGTGGCCCCACTCCAAACGACTTACTTGAAGACCGAGAGCTGCTTGATGCACTCCGTGCTGTGCTGGCAGAACTCACTGACAGTGAACAAGACATCTGCCGAGTTGTTATGGCTGACTTGTCTGAACGGGCTGCGGCAGCAGAACTTAATATCACCCGTGAAGCATTTACTTACCGCCGAAACAAGCTTTTTGCTCGTCTGAAAAATATTTTGAAAAATTTTATCTGAGTTACACACCAAACGGCATTTTGATGTCCAGGGGTGGGTGTAAGGGGTACAACGAGACCTCCCCTTGCATGGAGGTGAAAGAAATGGACGAGATGAGAAATGCGGTGGTGTCTCCCGAAGAGGAACTGATTGACCTGCTTTTGGAATTCAGCATCGTAGCCCTGTGTCTGGCACAGAAGGTCAGCCGGACGATGAAAGACAAGCAAATCAAGGAAGGAGGATACGGATATGAGCAAAGTAAGCGAGTTGGATCTGGCCATCAAGGATCTGCGTTCCGCTGCCGCCACTATTAACGATGTGGCAAATTCCCTGGCTGAGATGTTCAGCAACCCCGCACCGGAAGAACCGGTAACCCCCGAAGCACCCAAAGTTTCATTTGAAACCGTGCGTGCAATTCTCGCAGATAAATCCCGGAATGGCTTCACTGCTCAAATCCGTGCCCTGTTGGAAAAGTATGGTGCTTCCAAGCTGTCGCAGCTTGATCCTGCCCACTACCAAGCCGTGCTTGCAGAAGTGGAGGTGCTGGGCGATGGCAACTAGGCACGCGGTACTATCCGCTTCCTCTTCCGACCGGTGGTTACACTGCACCCCCTCGGCACGACTCTGTGAGAACTACGAGGACAAAGGCAGCGACTTTGCCGCCGAAGGCACCGATGCACACACCCTCTGCGAGTACAAGCTGAAGAAAGCCTTGGGTATCCCTGCAAAGGACCCTACAGAGGATCTCGGCTGGTACAACGAGGAGATGGAAGAGTGTGCCTGTGCGTATGCCGCCTATGTGATGGAGCTGCTGGAAACTGCAAAGCGGACTTGCGCCGATCCCGTGGTACTGATCGAACAGCGGGTGAACTTCTCCCGTTGGGTCAAGGAAGGCTTCGGCACTGCTGACTGCATCATCATTGCTGATGGTGTGCTGAACATTGTCGACTACAAGCACGGCAAGGGTGTCGAAGTTAGTGCAGAAGAAAACCCGCAGATGAGGCTTTATGCATTGGGTGCGCTGGAGATCTTCGATGGCATTTATGACATTGAGAATGTCCAGATGACCATTTTCCAGCCCCGCAAGGCAAATGTCAGCGTATCCGAAATGGATACGAAAACCCTATACCGCTGGGCGGATACGGATCTGTACGAAAAGGCTGAAATGGCTTATGCCGGCACCGGGGATTTCCACTGTGGTGAGTGGTGCCGGTTCTGCAAAGCGAAAGCTGAATGCCGGGAACGGGCAAATGCCAATATGGAACTTGCCCGATATGATTTCCAGCCTCCGGTGCTGCTGGAGGATGTAGAGATTGCAGAGATCTTGTCCAAGGTGGATGCCTTCATTTCCTGGGCAACCGACGTCAAGGAGTTTGCGCTCCAGCAAGCAATCAGCGGTAAGGAATGGATCGGCTGGAAGCTGGTAGAAGGCAGATCCAATCGTAAGTACACCAGCGATGAAGCGGTCGCAACCGCTGTGGCAGAAGCAGGCTTTGACCCCTATGAGAAGAAACTCCTCGGTGTCACTGCAATGCAGAAGCTGCTGGGCAAGGCTCGGTTCGATGAGCTGCTTGCCCCCTACATTGAAAAGCCGCAAGGCAAACCCACATTAGTGCCGGAAACCGACAAACGGCCGGCAATCAACACAGCCAAAACTGATTTTATGGAGGATTAAGAAATGTCTACCAATGCAACGAAAGTAAACAACCCTATGAAGGTTATCACCGGTCCCGATACCCGTTGGTCTTATGCCAATGTGTGGGAGCCTAAGTCCATCAACGGCAGCACTCCCAAGTATAGTGTCAGCCTCATCATTCCCAAATCCGACACCAAGACCGTCGCCAAGATCAAGGCTGCCATCGAAGCTGCCTATCAGGAAGGTCAGGCAAAGCTGAAGGGCAACGGCAAGTCCGTACCCCCTCTGGCTGCCATCAAGAACCCTCTGCGTGATGGTGATGTGGAGAGACCCGATGATCCCGCCTATGCCAATGCCTACTTTGTCAACGCAAACTCTCCCAACGCCCCCGGCATTGTGGATGCGGATCGCAACCCCGTGCTGACCCGTTCCGAGGTCTACTCCGGTGTGTATGGCCGTGCCAGCATCAACTTCTATGCCTTCAACTCCAACGGCAACAAAGGCATCGCCTGCGGTCTGAATAACCTTCAGCTGATCCGCGCCGGTGAGCCTTTGGGTGGCAAGGCAAGCGCCGAGTCCGACTTCGCAACCGACGATGAGGACGATTTCCTCAACTAATTAACTGCCCTTGGGTGGCGGAGCAATCTGCCACCCTCTAAGGGTAAGAAAGGTCGGTAAATATGAAAACACTATCAATTGATATTGAGACCTACAGCGATCAACCGCTGAACAAGTGCGGGGTGTACCGCTATGTAGAATCCCCGGAATTTGAGATTTTGCTGTTTTCTTACAGCGCAGATGCCGGTCCGGTGAAGGTCGTAGACCTTGCTTGCGGTGAGCAGATCCCACCGGATGTGCTGGCTGCCTTGGAAGATGACTCCGTTATCAAGTGGGCATTCAACGCTTCCTTTGAACGGATCTGTCTGTCCCAGTATTTGAAGTATCCAACTGGAAACTATTTAGAGCCGAGTTCCTGGCGTTGCTCAATGGTATGGGCAGCAACAATGGGCTTACCCCTTTCGCTGGAAGGTGTTGGTGCCGTGCTGGGACTTGAGAAGCAAAAGCTGACCGAGGGCAAAGAACTCATCAAGTATTTCTGTCAGCCCTGTGCGCCTACGAAGGCAAACGGGCAGCGGACACGGAATCTACCCCGCCACGCTCCGGATAAATGGCTGGCGTTTAAGAAATACAACATACGAGATGTGGAAACGGAAATGGCGATCCAGGACCGGCTTGCCAAGTATCCTGTGCTGGAAAGTGTGTGGGACGAATACCACATTGACCAGGAGATCAACGATCGTGGCGTCGGCTTGGATATGGAACTGGCGCGACAAGCCATCTTAATGGACGGTCGATCCCGTGCAGAGCTAACCCAGGCAATGAAGGATTTAACTGCATTGGAGAATCCCAATTCTGTGCAGCAGATGCGAAATTGGCTCTCCCTTAACGGCTTGGAAACAGAGACCCTTGGTAAAAAGGCTGTGGCGGAAATGCTGAAAACTGCCCCGCCGGAATTGCACAGAGCGTTGACTCTTCGCCAGCAGCTTGCCAAATCCTCGGTAAAGAAATACCAGGCTATGGAGACCGCTGTCTGCGCAGATGGTCGTGCCAGAGGAATGTTCCAGTTCTATGGTGCCAACCGTACCGGTAGATGGGCTGGTCGCATCATTCAGATGCAGAACCTTCCGCAGAACCATTTGGTGGATCTTGCAGAAGCACGAGGTCTTGTCCGCTGCGGTGATTTTGAAGCTGTGGAGCTGCTCTACGAAGATGTGCCGGATACACTTTCCCAGCTGATCCGCACCGCATTTGTTCCCCAAGATGGGCGCAAGTTTATCGTTGCTGACTTCTCTGCTATCGAAGCCCGTGTCATTGCGTGGCTTGCCGGTGAGGAATGGAGACAGCAGGTCTTTGCGGAAGGCAAGGATATCTATTGTGCTTCTGCATCGCAGATGTTTGGAGTCCCGGTTGAGAAACACGGTGTAAACGGACATCTCCGGCAAAAAGGAAAAATTGCAGAATTGGCTCTTGGTTATGGTGGCTCGGTTGGTGCCCTAAAAGCTATGGGCGCTTTGGAAATGGGTCTGTCAGAAGATGAATTACAGCCCCTGGTTCAAGCGTGGCGAGATGCTAACCCCTTCATCACACAGCTTTGGTGGGATGTGGATCGTGCGGCAATGGATGCGGTGCGATACCGCTACCAAACGGAAACCCACGGCATAACCTTCACTTACAAAAGCGGAATGTTGTTCATCACGCTCCCCTCCGGCAGACGGCTGGCCTATGTAAAGCCGAAGATCGGTGAGAACCAGTTTGGTGGTGAGTGTATCACCTATGAGGGTGTGGGCAGCACAAAGAAATGGGAACGGCTGAATAGCTATGGTCCTAAGTTTGTGGAGAATATCGTCCAGGCTACAGCAAGGGATATCCTCTGCTACGCAATGACTACGCTCCGCCACTGCTCCATCGTAATGCACATCCACGATGAAGTGGTTATTGAAGCAGACCGCAGGATGTCGATGGATGCTGTGTGCGAACAGATGGGTCGAACTCCTCCCTGGGCTGAAGGATTACAGCTCCGGGCAGACGGCTATGAGACAGATTTTTACAAGAAAGACTAATGAGGTAAATCCTATGAGTATAAGCAAATTTAATGCGGAGCGGTACTACGATCCCACCGCATATGAAGCACTATCCAATATTGAGCAAGAAGAACGCACGCTCCGGGCATATCGTCCGATCGTGTACATCTGTTCCCCCTATGCTGGGGATGTGTCGAAAAATGTCGAAAATGCTCGAAGATATAGCCGGTTCGCTGTGGACAGCGGGTGTATCCCGATTGCACCGCACCTGCTGTTTCCCCAGTTTATGAATGATGAAAACCCAAAGGAACGCCAGTTGGGTCTATTCTTCGGAATGGTCCTTTTGAGCAAGTGTGCCGAGGTTTGGGTGTTCGGTGACCGGATCTCTCCCGGAATGGATGCAGAAATAAAGCGTGCCAGGTGGAAGAACTTCCGCTTGCGATATTTCACGGAGTCCTGTGAAGAGGTGCGCCATGGCATTTAAGACCGATTGTGGCGGTATTGCATTAACGGTCGACGCCAAATTGTTATACCGGGACACTACCTGGAAAACACGCTTAAAGCAGATCGGCAAGCACGACAACGAGGTGATCATCGTGACTTATTCCTTATGCCAGTTTGATTTTATCTCCAGGATCATCTCCCAGCGAGACGGTGGCAAAGGAATCACGATCATTTGTAACAGCAAGTTTGAAGCCAATGCCTATTGCATCAAGAAAAATTTCCCGGATTTGAAAATCTATGTAAATCCCACTGCCCACGCAAAAATGGCTTTGATTGGTCCCGCAACTGTATGGCTTTCCTCGGAGAACCTTGGAAAAGTAAAGGATACCTTTGATGCTTCCATAGGAATCGAAAGCAAGGAAGCCTATGACCATTACCACGCACAAATCGAACATCTGCTTTGCAGCAAACATACAAGAGAAATCAAGGAGGCCTTTTTCTAATGTTTACCATTTTTCACGCAAATTGCACCGGACAAGCTGGTAACTGCTTGTACCCGAACAAGGTTGATATTACCGATGTCCATAGCCTGGAACAGGCAGTAAGCCGGGACTATGTCTGTGCTGAATACAGCGGCAACTATCGAGGCAACGATAATTTCCTCACCAGTAACTGTCTGTCTGTAGAGTGCGATAACGACCACTCTGACAATCCGGCAGATTGGAAAACCCCGGACGACATCGCAGATGCTTTCCCCGGTGTGGAGTTTGCCATCCATTACAGCCGCAACCACATGAAGGTCAAAAACGGGAAAGCAGCAAGACCCAAGTTCCACGCATTCTTTGCCATTGATCCGGTAACCGATGCAGAGGAATATGCTGCGCTCAAACGGCTGCTGTATTCCATCTTCCCGTATTTCGATTCCAAGGCGCTGGACGCTGCACGCTTCTACTTTGGCACCGCAGATCCCCAGGTGGAGATGTTTGACGGCTTTATGACCCTTACTGAGTATCTTGCCGTTGACGAGTTTGATGCCGATATGGCACAGCATCCGCATAACACACCCCAGACCATTAAGGAAGGTAGCCGGAACGCAACGATGTCCCGTTTCGCCGGCCGGGTCATCAAAAAGTATGGTGACAATGAAACTGCGCTCCAGTTCTTCCTGGAAGAGGCAGAAAAGTGTACCCCTCCGCTGGATCACGATGAGCTGATGACGATCTGGCACAGCGCCCAAAAGTTCTACGGAAAAGTCAAAAAGCAGGAAGGCTACATCCCTCCGGAAGAATACAACAGCGGCACTTCGCTGAAGCCGGAGGACTACTCTGACATCGGACAAGCCAAGGTGCTGTCCCGGGAGTACGCAGGCGAAATGGCATACACCGACTCTACCGACTATATGCGCTATGACGGCACCCATTGGGCGGAGTCGAAGCAGCTGGCGGTAGGCGCTTGTGAGGAGTTTCTCGATCGTCAGCTGACCGAGGCGATCCTCGCGGTGGAAAAAGCACGGCAGGCATTGCTGCTTTGTGGTATCGACAAGGAAACCATCTCCACCGGTGGTAAGACTTTGGAGAAGGCAATCAACATCAATAGCGAGAAGGCATTTGCGGATTACTGCGCAGCCCTTTCCTATAAGGCATTCGTTATGAAGCGCAGAGATATGAAATACGTGACCTCTGCACTGCAAGCCGCCAAGCCTATGCTCCTGCACAGCATCCAGGAATTTGATACCCAGGAGTTCTTGCTCAATGCTCCGGATGCTACTTATGATCTCCGGCTCGGTTTGTCCGGTGCCCACGATCACACACCGGAGGATCTCATCACGAAGATGGCAACGGTGGCACCCTCCAACGAAGGTATGGATCTGTGGATGTCATCCGTGAACAATTTCTTCTGCGGAGACCAGGAGCTGATCGACTATGTACAGCAGACCGTTGGTTTGGCTGCCATCGGCAAGGTGTACCAGGAAGCCCTCATCATTGCTTATGGCGAAGGCAGTAACGGTAAGTCCACCTTCTGGAACGCAATCTCAAAGGTGCTGGGCTCCTACAGCGGTGCAATGTCCGCAGATGCTTTGACCGTTGGCTGTAAGCGGAATGTGAAGCCTGAAATGGCGGAACTGAAGGGCAAGCGGCTGGTGATCGCAGCAGAACTGGAAGAAGGTATGCGGCTAAATACCTCCATCGTAAAACAGCTGTGTTCCACGGATGAGGTTCAGGCGGAGAAAAAGTATAAGGACCCCTTTAAGTACACACCTACCCATACGCTGGTGCTGTATACCAACCACCTACCCAGGGTCGGTGCGAATGATGACGGTATCTGGAGACGACTCATCGTGATTCCGTTTAATGCCAAGATTCAAGGCAAAAGTGACATCAAAAATTATGCCGACTATCTTGTAAGAAATGCCGGTGGTGCGATCCTGTCTTGGATTATCGAAGGCGCACAGAAGGTTATCAATAATAATTTCAAACTGGCAATTCCTCAAGTGGTACAAGAAGCCATTGACCAGTATAGGGACAACAACGACTGGCTCTCCATTTTCTTGGAAGATTGCTGTGAGATCGACGGTAGCTACACGCAAAAGTCAGGCGAATTTTACACCGAGTATCGTGCATATTGCTCACGCAACGGTGAGTATGCCCGTAGCACAACTGACTTTTACACAAGCCTTGAGAAAGCAGGCTTTAGTCGCAAAAAAACACGGAGCGGAATGTTAATTCCGGGTCTGCGATTGAAGTCGGATTTCATGGAATAAGCACTATGTGTGCAGGTCATAGAAGGTCTTATCTAAAAACCCCCTTTAGGGCAGTTTTTTTGAAAAATTGTCCTATAGAAAAGTTTATGAAACGAATTGCTATGACCTGCACACACCAAGAAAGGAAAGCATTATGAGAGAGAAGTGCATCGAGCAAAAATTAACCCTGATGGTAAAAAAGCGCGGTGGGATTTGTCCAAAATGGGTATCTCCTGGATTTGATGGCGTTCCGGACAGAATCGTACTGCTGCCCGTTGGCAGAATTGCCTTTGTGGAAGTTAAGGCTCCCGGCAAAAAGCCACGCCCCCTCCAAATAGCAAGACACAGATTGCTCACCCGCCTCGGTTTCAAAGTATATGTCCTCGACCGTGAGGATCAGATAGGAGGTGTCCTTGATGAAATTCAATCCGCATGACTACCAAGCCTATGCGATCAACTACATTGAGGAACATCCGGTAGCTGCAGTTCTGCTGGATATGGGTCTTGGCAAAACAAGTATCACACTTACAGCCATAAACAATCTGCTGTTTGACAGTTTCGAGGTTCATCGGGTTCTGGTGATCGCACCGCTGCGTGTAGCACGGAACACATGGACGGCTGAAGTTGATAAGTGGGATCACCTACAGAACCTCATCTGCTCCGTGGTTGTCGGCACAGAGGCTGAACGCAAAGCTGCACTACTGCAACCGGCAGATGTGTACATCATCAACCGGGAGAACATCCAATGGTTGATCGAGGACAGCGGTATCCCTTTCACCTTCGATATGATCGTGATTGACGAGCTGTCCTCCTTCAAGAACCACAACACAAAGCGGTTTCGATCCCTTCTGAAAGTGCGACCCAAGGTAAGTCGCATTGTTGGCTTAACCGGCACCCCGGCTTCCAACGGCTTGATGGATCTGTGGGCAGAGTTCCGCATCCTGGATCTCGGCCAGCGGCTAGGTCGGTTTATTACCAAGTATCGCACCGACTACTTTATGCCGGATAAGCGCAATGGGCAGATCGTCTACTCCTACAAACCGCTGCCTAATGCAGAGGATGCCATATACAAGCAGATCTCCGATATCACCATCTCTATGAAAGCAACAGATCACCTGCAAATGCCGGAACTGGTCAGCAGCGAATACACCGTCCAGCTGTCCGATGAAGAAAAAGTTCATTATGAGGGGCTAAAGCAAGAGCTGGTGCTGACATTGAATGAGGGTGAGATCACTGCAGCCAACGCGGCGTCCCTTTCCAACAAGCTAAGCCAAATGGCGAATGGCGCAATCTACGATGATGCCGGAAATACGGTCTACATTCACGATCGCAAGCTGGACGCGTTGGAGGATATCATCGAAGCCGCAAATGGCAAGCCAGTTCTGGTGGCATATTGGTTCAAGCACGACCTTGAGCGTATAAGCCAGCGGCTGGAAAGTCTGCATATCCCGTTTTCTCGGCTCGACGATCCAAGCAGCATCCGCAAATGGAACGCAGGTCAACTTCCGGTGGCGCTGATTCACCCAGCTTCTGCCGGACACGGCTTAAATCTCCAATCCGGTGGCTCCACACTTGTGTGGTTTGGCTTAACCTGGAGTTTGGAACTGTACCAACAGACCGTAGCCCGTTTGTGGCGGCAAGGTCAAACGGCAAATACCGTAGTTGTGCAGCACATCATCACAAAGGGCACCATAGACCACCGCATCATGAAAGCCCTCTCCCAAAAGGAGCATACACAGACGGCACTTATTGATGCCGTAAAAGCGGACTTGAAAATCTAAGACAATTTTTCGACAATTTTCGACAATCTGTGCCAATCCGAGGGATCTAATATTTCGGAGGTACAAAAATGAACCCTTATCAGGCATTAGCCAACGCCATTGTAGAGTTGGCAGCAAAAGATTATAGAACCGCACTTAAATATCACTACAAGCATCCTGAAAATGCCGAGTACAAAGCCAATGTAGCCGAGCTGGAGGAGTTTTTTCTTTCCGGCTGGTTTGAATTGTTGACCGATCTGGACGGCAGAACACTTATGGTCAATCTTCGCAGATTGGTTAAGGCGGAGGTTGGCGTATGACAGCGAAAGAGTACTTGAACCAAGCATACCGACTCGACCAGCAAATCAGCAGCAAGCAAGAGCAGATTGATGCGCTGAACGACTTAGCTACTCGGTGTACCGCAAGTATGACCGGTATGCCACACAGCCCTAATCAAGGCAACTCCAGTATGGCTGATGCAATTTGCAAGATTGTGGATTTGCAGACAGCTATTGCAAACGATATGGGCGCACTGGTGGATTTGAAGGCAGACATTATCCGCACAATTAGCCAGGTGTCCAATGTGGAGTATAGGCTGATTCTCGAGAAGCGGTATGTTACTGGAAAGACCTGGCCGGAAATCGCCATTGATCTGGGCTACAAAATGCGTCGGATGTTTGATCTGCACGAAGAAGCACTGGCGGCAATAAAAATTCCGGAGAAAAATGCAGCAGTGCAGTAAATTGCACTATTTTGCATATGGCATATGTAGTAAACTTATACTGCGCTAATAAAGATGAGCCTTCACGGGAGCAATCTTGTGAGGGCTTTTTCTATGCCCAAATGGAGGTGATGTGTGTGGGCTATCGTAAGGTTTCCTATATGGAGCAGATCCTGTATGTCCTCCGCTATAAACTCCGGCAGATCTTTAGGAAGGAGGATTCCGGTGCCAAGCAAACCTAAAAGACCCTGTTCTTTTCCTGGCTGTCCCAAGCTTACAAGCGGACGGTTTTGTGATGACCACGCAAAGGCTGAAGCTAAACGCTACGAGCAGTACGACAGAGATCCGGAAACCCAGCGCCGTTATGGACGAGCCTGGAAACGGATTCGTGATGCCTATGTAAAGCAGCACCCTCTGTGTGAGCTATGCCAGCAGCACGGACGGTTTGTACCGACAGAAGAGGTGCATCACAAGGTGCCTTTGACCGAAGGCGGTACACACGACAGAAATAATTTAATTTCTTTGTGTAAATCCTGCCACGCAAAGATCCACGCAGATCGTGGAGACCGATGGCACAATCGTTAGGAGTTTCGTATGACAGAAAAGCGCATATGTGCCTACTGTGGTCAGCCGTTTGAGACTCATTACCCCAACAAGAAATACTGTAGCAAGGCCTGCTGTTATGCAGCAAACCTAAAACAAAAGCGTGACCAATGGGCGGCTAAATATATTCCAAGAACACACACCTGCAAGGAGTGCGGTGTAGAGTTCACTACAGAGTGCGGTAACAAGCACTCTGTTTTTTGTTCTCCACATTGTGCCGCTGTCAATGAGCGGCGTCGTGAACACGCAACAGAACGGCATAAGCAAGCTAAACGCTCTAGCAAACGAATGAGAAAGAAGTTGCTTAGATGTTCCTTGGGTGCAGTATCTTACGAATCTCTGTATGAAAGGGACGCCGGGATTTGCCGGATCTGTGGGCTGCCGGTTCACAGAGAGAAAGGTGTGGATGATTACTGGGACGGCACCATTGACCACATCGTGCCGCTGTCAAAAGGTGGTGAACACTCTATGAGCAATTGCCAGTTGGCTCATAGGGTATGTAATTCTCTTAAAAATCAATGCGGAGACGAATTTGTAGTTGATTGGGACGAAAAGAAAAAAGAGAACAACTACTGGCAAATGAGATTCACTCAATACACTCAGCTGATGATGGCAGATCAGCTACCGGGGCCCGGTGTGAATCTCTGTGACTAAATAATTGTACAACGGGCCTGGGGGTCCGTGTGAATTTTTCCCTATTCAAACGGGGTATTAACCCCTAAGCACAAAAATCTACAGAAAGGAGTGTAGTTTATGGCAAAGGATGGTACGAATCGTGGCGGCGCTCGACCCGGAACCGGACCCAAAAAGCAAGCACTAAATGACAAGATTGCTGCAGGAAAAGCATCCAAATCTATGGTGCTGCCGGAGCCTACGGACATTGTGGGGATCGACATTCCTCCTGTGAAGGAATATTTGAAGGCAAAGCAGAAAAACGGCAAAGACCTCTGCGCCGAGGATGTGTTTATCGCAACATTTACCTGGCTGAAGGGTCTTAACTGTGACCGGCTGGTAAATGTTCAGCTGATCGAACAGTATGCAATGTCTGTGTCCCGTTGGATTCAATGCGAAGAAGCCATTTCTGAATACGGTTTCTTGGCAAAGCACCCCACAACCGGAAATGCGATTGCTTCCCCGTATGTGTCTATGAGCCGGGATTATATGAAACAGGTCAATTCCACCTGGTTCGCAATCTACCAGATCGTCAAAGAAAACTGCTCGGTTGAATACGGACAGACTCCCCACGATGACCTGATGGAGCGTCTGCTCAGTGCGCGCAGAGGAAGCTAAAAACACACGACCGCTCCGGAGCATTGCTTGTTAGCAAACACCGTGCGCCGGACAAGTCAACCATTTTATGGAGGTTACTATGTTTGAGAAAGTAAATCCGTGCCACCCGGACAAGGTGGCAGATCGCATTGCCGGTGCTATTGTCGACATTGCGTATGAAACCCAAATTGACCCCAAGGTGGCGGTAGAGGTTCTGATCGGTCACGGTGTGTGCCACGCCATCGTTGAAACCTCTGCGAACATTAACAAAGACAAGGTGGCGGCTGCGATCCATCGTATTGCCGGCAAAGTGGATGTCGACCTTGTGGTCGTTCCCCAGGATGCACACCTTGCCAAGAATCAGGACGGTGCGATCCGTTGCGGTGACAATGGTATATTCAAGGGTATGCCTGTTACCGAGGAACAGAAAAAGCTGTGTGGGATCGCAAGAGCTATCTACGCATTCCATCGCGCAGACGGCAAGTACATTCTGGACGGCGATCGGCTGATCATCTGCCAGAGCAATGCCAACAGCGATGAGCTGCGTTCCATCTTCCCCGGTGCGGAGGTCAATCCGCTGGGCGATTGGACGGGCGGCTACAATGTGGATACCGGTGCAACCAACCGCAAGCTGGGCAGTGATATGGCTGACAGCGTAACCGGTGGTGGTCTGCACGGCAAGGATCTCAGTAAGGCTGATGTCAGCGTGAACATTTACGCTTGGCTGGAAGCACAGCGGATCGGCAAGCCCGTGGAGTTCTGCTGCGCCATTGGTGATGAAACCATCAATGGTATTCCCTATGAAAAGATCGTAGAAACAGCAAGAGAGTTCATTCGCTCTGTTGGCGGCTTTGAGAAGTTCGCAGAATGGGGGCTTGTATGATTATTGAAAAGAAAAGCACGGCAGATCTGCTGCCTGCCGAGTACAACCCTCGTAAGGATTTGAAACCCGGCGATCCGGAATACGAAAAGCTGAAACGCTCCCTTGAGCAGTTCGGCTATGTGGAGCCCGTGATTTGGAACAAGGCAACCGGCCGTGTAGTCGGTGGCCACCAGCGTCTTAAGGTGCTGATGGATATGGGCATCACGGAGGTGGATTGCGTGGTAGTGGATATGCCGGAAGATAAAGAGAAGGCACTCAACATTGCCCTCAACAAGATCAGCGGTGAATGGGACAACGACAAGTTGACTCTGTTGATTGCGGATCTGCAAGGCACCGACTTTGATGTTTCCCTTACCGGTTTTGATCCTTCCGAGATCGATGACCTCTTTGCTGCCGCCGACAAGAAATCCGGCAAGGATGACAAGTTTGACCTCAATGCTGCATTGGAGCAAGCCAGTTTTGTTGAACGTGGCGATATGTGGTATGTCGGCCGGCACAAGCTGTACTGCGCTGATGCCACCTCCGAAGAGGATGTGGCTACCCTTATGGATGGTAAGCGTGCCAACCTGGTGCTGACTGATCCTCCCTATGGTGTATCTTTCAAAAGCTCTCTGGGTCTTACTATTAAGAACGACAGCATCAAGGACGAGGAGTTCTATGAGTTCCTGCACAAGTGCTTTACCAATATGGCAAACAGCCTGGAAGCAGGTGGCGTGAGCTATGTATTCCACGCAGACACCGTTGGCCATATTTTCCGCAAGGCATTTATTGACTCCGGCTTCCATCTGCAGGGTGTGTGTATTTGGGCGAAGAATGCGCTGGTCCCCGGTTACTCCGATTACCAGTGGCGGCACGAGCCGATCCTCTACGGATATCTCCCCAATGGCAAGCACGCCTGGTATTCCGATCGCAGCCAGACCACCGTTTGGAACTTCGATAAGCAGACACAGAACAATCATCACCCCACATCCAAGCCGCTGGATCTTCTGTGCTATCCCATCGGCAACTCCTGCCGGGAGAATGCACTGGTGCTGGATACCTTTGGTGGCAGCGGTTCTACGCTGATCGCCTGTGAACAGATGAACCGGATCTGCTATATGATGGAATTGGACGAAAAGTACGCCTCCGTCATTCTTCGCAGATATGTTGAGAACACCGGTGACGCAGCAAATGTGTATGTGATCCGTGACGGTGTCAAGTTCACCTATGAAGAGCTGGTGAAAGAGGTGGAGAAGAAATGAATAGGAAGCTGACGATGGGCAGCCTGTTTGACGGCTCCGGTGGTTTCCCCCTGGGCGGCTTGATGTCCGGTGTTACCCCTGTGTGGGCATCGGAGATCGAGCCGTTTCCTATTCGGGTCACCTCCAAACGGCTGCCCTTTATGAAACACTACGGTGACATCTCCCAAATGGATGGTGGGAAGATCGAGCCGGTAGATATTATCTGCTTTGGTTCACCCTGCACCGATATGTCCGTTGCGGGGCGTCGCGCTGGATTGGACGGTAAGCAATCCGTCCTTTTCTATCAAGCCATCCGGATTATTACAGAAATGAGGTGTGCCACAAATGGCGAATACCCAAAATGGATCTGCTGGGAAAATGTCCCCGGTGCATTCTCCTCGAATGCCGGCCGAGACTTCAAAGCAGTCCTCGAAGCGATCATCGGCATCGTCGAACCGGGCACCGAGGTGCCTATGCCTGAAAAAGGCGGATGGCCTTACGCAGACTGCTACATGGGTGACCAATGGTCAGTTGCTTACCGAACTCTCGACAGCCAATATTGGGGCGTCCCCCAACGTCGAAAACGCATCTTTCTTATCGGATGTCTTACAGACCAATGTGCCGGAGATGTACTTTTTAAGTCCGAGGGCTTGTCTCGGTATTCTCCGGAGAGCTTCCGTGCGTGGCAAGGAGCTGCCGGAGGTTCTGCGAATCGCATTGGAACGGCAGGCATCAGCCTAGACGGCTATAACGGCACCGTTTCCTCGGTGGCATCGACCCTGGGTGTGAATTGCGGAATGTCCACCGGAAGAAATGGTGTCGTTCTGAATGACCAGGGTGGTAATCGTATGGATGTGACTCACGAGGTCACTGCAACACTCCGTGCTGAGGCACACCATCCTCCCTTGGTGATGGAAGCTGCCGGATTCTGCACAGAGCATTCTGCATCCAGCAGAGGGATCGGCTACGAAGAAGAGGTTTCTCCCACGCTTCGTGCCGGTGTGGTGCCGGCAGCCATTGCGCTGGACAGCCATCCTGCTGACAGCCGTATTGGGATCGCAGACGGCACCAAAGCACAAACACTGACCTCTCGAATGGGGACCGGTGGTGGCAATGTTCCGCTGGTTATGGATACGGATACAACTGCGGGAGGTCGCATAAGAAAAAATGATGCGACCTCTTGTAACCAGGTTGTCCAGGCTTACGGCATCAGCTCCCACGACAGCAATGCAATGAAATCCTCCAATCCCCACAGCGGAATCTACGAGGCTGAAACATCACGAACCCTGGATGCCAACGGCGGTAACCCCGGATGCAATCAGGGTGGGATCGCTGTTGTGTGCGTGGATCAAGGTGGAGGTAAAAGTTCATGTAGCGTTAGCGAGGAACTGTCTCCCACGCTTGCTTGCACCCACGGTGGTGAGCCGGTGGTCTGCGTAAAAGGCAGCACCTTTGCTATTGAAGGCAATGGAGCCCGTCCTTCTCATAGAGGTGACGGCTTTAAGGAAACCGATGTGATGTATACCCTCAACACCGTGGATCGGCACGCTGTGTACGCGATGACCACCGGCTACTACGCCCAGGTCATTGAGGACAAAGCACCCACCGTACTTGCCAGGGATTACAAAGATCCCACCACTGTCTGCTACGGCATCGGTCAAGACACCTTCAATCACAGCAAGACCTCGAACTTTGGTCCCAATATGGCAACGGAGCAGCAACCGACCTTGGTTGCCAAGCGCCCCGGCTCTGTGGCGATCCCTCACGGGTTCGATCCCTCCACTGCAAGGGATGTAGGCCAGTATGTTCTGCCAAACTGTGGAAACACGCTGGTCAATGGCACTTGCCCCGGCTACCACAATGGAGTCGTGGATATGGCTTATACCGTGCGCAGACTCACCCCAACTGAGTGTAGTAGACTGCAGGGATTTCCGGATTGGTGGTGTAGTGATCTGGGGACAGAAGATCCTTCTGAAGAGGAGATCCGCTTCTGGACAGAGGTTTGGGAAACACACCGTAGGATCGTCAATCCCAAGGTAAAGCCCAAGACAAGAAACCAGATCCTCAAGTGGATCAAACAGCCTCATTCGGATGCCGCGGAATATAAGATGTGGGGTAATGGCGTCGCACTTCCTTGCGTCTATTTTGTACTCGCCGGCATTGTGTGGTGTACACAAAACCGGGGGCTGTAATTCTACATTCTTCGTGGTAGAAACAACTTGCTATATCAGCACACTAGAGCGAATATGTGTACTACCCAAAAACAAGGAGGTTACTCATATGACAGTTAAAATCAATGCCCAGGGTGCTGAACGCAAACGGCTGGTACTCACCATTGCCAAGTGGATGGGAGATCCGGCTGAATACTGCGGAGCCCCCACTTTCCGCTACAAGGTTGGTGGGATCATCGTGGATAAAAGCGGTGATACCACCTTCCCGGAAAGCCTCGATCCGGAGACAACCGAACGGCTGCTGGAGCATCTTTACGATGAAGGCTTCGATATGGATATGAGCGCAAAGCAGACCGAAGAAGCCGAGCCTACCGGGGTTTGCATTTCGATGCCTCGCAGCCTTTTCACCGAAGCCCACATTGCAAACCTTCACGGGATCGTGGAGTCCAAAGGAAACCTTATCAAGAAGGCTTTGGGCGTTAGCGAACTGCCGATCCTGCTGGAAGATGCAAAGGTGTGCTTCCCTTGGTTTCCTGCCTGGACCAAGCCGGAAGAGCTGATCGCCTACGAACAGTTCATTTGCCGGATCTGCGATATGGCACGGAATCAGAAGCGGATCAACGCAAAGGAGAAGGAAGTGGACAACGAGAAGTACGCCTTCCGCTGCTTCCTTCTTCGCCTGGGCTTCATCGGTGATGAACACAAGGCCAGCCGGAAAATCCTTCTGCGCAACCTTTCCGGTAGTTCTGCATTCAAGGCAGGCGCAGCAAAGGAGGTAGCAGAATGATTAAGGAATGGCAACTGAAGCAACTGCGAGAGCAGTACCCGGAAGGCACACGGGTAGAGCTGATCTATATGAACGACCCCTATATGGGAAAGCTGAAACCCGGCTGCCGAGGAACGGTAAAGCTGGTGGATGATGCCGGCACCGTTCATGTCCGCTGGGATTGCGGTTCGGGTCTCGGCCTTGTATATGGCGAGGATATGTACGAGAAGGTGGTGGAGAAATGACCGAGGATATTCTCGACCGCCTATTCTATGGGCAGGTTACCCCCTTTGATGATTCTATCGAGGACATCGAAAGCTACCGTGAGTTAAACCACCGAATGGGTGAAGTTTGGCAGCAGATCGAAGCCCAGGCATCTCCGGAGCTACGAGAACTGCTAGACCTCTACAAGGTCTGCCGTGCGGATCTTGATATGCTTGCCCAACTGGATCGGTTCAAGGTCGGTTTCCGGCTTGGAGTTCAGCTGTTAACGGCGGCGACCGGACAGCGTAAATTGCCCGAATAAAGTACACATTTTACCCGATTTTAGGGGCAAAACATTGTGTACATTATGGTGCAGATATAACTTGCTATTTCTCCAAAATAGAGCGAATATGTGACACACAAAAGGAAAACACACATTTTTGGAGGAGAAAAGTTATGAATTCCAAGGTTGCAAACCAGATCGCAGAAATGAAAAAGCAGACCATCGGTGTTGAGGTCGAGATGAACAGCATCAGCCGATCAAAGGCTGCGCAGATCGCTGCCGACTTCTTCGGTACAGGACGCTACGGCGACACCGCATACCGCAACGGCTACCAAACCTGGAGTGCTTGGGACAGCCAAGACCGGGAATGGAAATTCCAAAAGGATGTCAGCATCACGGGGCCGGACAGCGAAAAGTGCGAGATGGTCACACCGATCCTTACCTACAACGATATGGAGACCTTGCAGGAGCTGATCCGCAGACTCCGCAAGGCGGGAGCCAAAAGCGATGCCACACGGTGCTGCGGAGTCCACATCCACATCGGTGCAAACGGACACACACCGCAGAGCCTCCGCAACCTTGCAAACATTATGGCAAGCCACGAAAGCCTACTGGCTTCCGCACTCCTCTTGGACGACTACCGCATCACACGCTACTGCCGGACGGTTGACCCTCGGTTCTTGGAGAAGGTCAACACACGCAAGCCTCGCACGATGGCAATGCTTGCCGACATTTGGTACACCAGCCACAATGCATCCTACGGCAGAAGCCAGCACTACAACGACAGCCGATACCATATGCTCAACCTCCACGCAACCTTCACCAAGGGAACGGTTGAGTTCCGGCTTTTCCAATTTGATTCCCCCTCCGCAGATCGTAAGGGTGGCCTTCACGCAGGACAGCTGAAGAGCTACATTCAGCTTTGCCTTGCACTGAGCCAAATGGCAAAGGAAGTCCGCACCGCAAGCCCCAAGCCCCAGCAGAACGAGAATCCCAAATACGCAATGCGGACTTGGCTGCTTCGGCTCGGCTTCATCGGTGACGAGTTCAAGACCGCAAGAGACCTCTTCACCAAGCGGTTGGATGGCGACGCTGCCTTTAGAACCGGCAGACCCAGCTAATCCGCACCGCACCTTCTGACCGCTTCGGCGGTCTTTAGGTGGTAGAAGCACCTTTTGCTTACACTATACTTTGGAGGTTGGACAAATGGAAAAACGATACTACTTGGCTTACGGAAGCAACTTGAATGTACGGCAGATGATGATACGCTGCCCCTCGGCACGAATGATTGGCACGGCAACCATTGAGGACTACCGGCTGATGTTCAAAGGCAGCAAGACCGGATCTTACCTCACCATTGAGCCGGAGGAAGGTTGCTCGGTGCCGGTCGGTGTATGGGAGGTCAGCGAAGCCGATGAACTTGCCCTGGATCGCTACGAGGGTTTCCCCACCTTCTACTACAAGAAGGAACTGGAGCTACCCATTACGGGTATCCGCACCGGAAAGGTACGGCGCAGAAAAGCCTTCGTCTACATTATGCACGAGGATCGGCTGCTGGGTGTCCCCAGCAATATGTATATGCGGATCTGTATGGAAGGTTATATGGACTTTGGCTTCAACTACGATGCCCTTTGGGAAGCCTATGAATACAGCAGACAGGAGAATGGGAAATGAAACCAAACAAGCGCACCACAGCAACCTGCCCCTTGTGTGGGCAGATCTACATTGACCACCCAGCCATTTCCAGGGCGGACAATGAAACCCTCATTTGTCCCGACTGTGGCACCCGTGAAGCCCTCCAGGGGCTTGGGATTGATGCCACCGAGCAGGACAAGATCATAGAGTCGATTCACCGCTGCAAGGCGAACCTGGACTAACAACCAAATATTCACCAAGGCCCTTCGGGGCCTTTTTCTTATCCCCTGAAGGAGGTGACCGCATATCAGAAAGCTGAAAAAGTACAAGCCGACTAAGTTTATGGCGAAGGGCTCCTACTACGATAAAAACGCAGCTGACTATGCGGTTAACTTTATCGAGTGCCTTTGCCACACAAAAGGCACCTGGGCAAGAAAGCGGTTTGAACTGATCGATTGGCAGGAGCAGATCATTCGTGATGTGTTCGGAACGATCAAGCCAAACGGCTACCGGCAGTTCAATACCGCCTATATTGAAATTCCTAAAAAGCAAGGCAAGTCCGAACTGGCTGCCGCAGTTGCGCTATTGCTCACTTGCGGTGACGGTGAGGAGCGTGCCGAGGTTTACGGCTGCGCAGCGGATCGCCAGCAGGCGTCTATCGTTTTCAATGTCGCCGCTGATATGGTTAGAATGTGTCCGGCACTAGCAAAACGAGTGAAGATCCTTGACTCCCAAAAGCGGCTGATCTACCTACCCACCGGCAGTATCTACCAGGTGCTTTCTGCCGATGTCGGCAACAAGCATGGTTTCAATACCCACGGTGTTGTCTTTGACGAGTTGCATACCCAGCCCAACCGGAAGCTTTACGATGTTATGACAAAGGGCTCCGGTGATGCCCGTATGCAACCGCTGTATTTTCTAATCACCACGGCAGGCAACGACACCAAGTCCATCTGCTATGAGGTACATCAAAAAGCAAAGGACCTCATTGAGGGGCGGAAGATCGACCCTACCTTTTATCCGTGCATCTTCGGTGCAGATGAAGGAGATGATTGGACAGACCCTAAGACCTGGAAGAAAGCCAATCCCTCCCTGGGCATTACCGTTGGCATCGACAAGGTTAAAGCCGCCTGTGAATCTGCAAAGCAGAACCCGGCTGAAGAGAATACATTCCGGCAGCTCCGCTTGAACCAATGGGTGAAACAGGCTGTACGCTGGATGCCAATGGAAAAGTGGGACCGGTGTTCCTTTACCGCCAACGAGGACGAGCTGGAAGGCCGTGTCTGTTATGGTGGTCTTGACCTTTCGTCCACAACGGATATTACAGCCTTTGTGCTGGTGTTTCCGCCTACCGATGAAGATGGCAAGTTCGTAGTCCTTCCGTACTTTTGGATACCAGAAGATAACCTGGATCTGCGTGTCCGGAGAGACCACGTTCCTTATGACCTTTGGGAGCATCAAGGATTCCTGCAAACCACCGAGGGCAATGTTGTCCACTACGGCTTTATCGAAAAGTTCATCGAGAGGCTGGGTGAGAAATACAACATCCGTGAGATTGCCTTTGACCGCTGGGGCGCTGTGCAGATGGTGCAGAACCTGGAAGGTATGGGTTTCACGGTTGTACCCTTCGGACAGGGCTTCAAGGATATGTCCCCACCCACCAAAGAACTGATGAAGCTGACCCTGGAAGAGAAAATTGCCCACGGCGGTCATCCGGTGCTGCGCTGGATGATGGACAACATCTTTATTCGTACCGATCCGGCCGGTAATATCAAGCCGGACAAAGAAAAGTCCACAGAGAAGATTGACGGTGCCGTTGCAACCATTATGGCATTGGACAGGGCGATCCGCTGTGGCAACGATACCAGCGCCTCGGTCTACGATAGCCGGGGTCTTGTGTTTATATAATTGGAGGCGTGAATATGGAAAAACCTATCAAGCATATCGTATCACTCTCCGGTGGCAAGGACTCAACCGCAATGCTTCTGCGAATGGTCGAGGAAGGCTGGCCGATTGATATTATTCTGTTTTGCGATACCGGTATGGAGTTTGAAGCAATGTACCGGCACATCGACAAGGTGGAAAAATACATCGGCAGACCCATTGTCCGGCTGAAGTCCCCTCAATCCTTTGAGTACCTCTTTTACGAATACTCTCCCAAACGGTCGAACCCCAAGCTGGAGCAGTACAAAGGTTTCAGCTGGCCGGGTCCTCGCAACCGATGGTGTACAGCAATGCTGAAGACACGGATCATTGCCCAGTATCTCCGAGAGCTTTCTCAGGAATACACCCTGGTGCAGTACATTGGGATCGCAGCAGACGAACCAAAGCGTGTCCGGGAACACCGATACCCACTTGTGGAATGGGGTATGACGGAAGCGGATTGTTTAGCTTACTGCAAAGAACGAGGCTTTGATTGGGAAGGTTTATATGACATCTTCCACCGGGTTTCTTGCTGGTGCTGTCCGCTGCAATCTTACGATGAGATGCGAAAGCTTCGGAAGCATTTCCCGGAACTGTGGCAGAAGCTACTGTATATGGACGAGCATACCTGGCGGACCTTTATTAAGGGCTACACAGCCAAACAACTGGAAACACGCTTTGCTTTTGAAGATGCGCTGATCGCACAAGGTCAGCCCATCAAAGGCAGAGCGTTTTTTGATGCCCTTAGAAAACGATTGGAGGAAACCTCGTGATCAACATTTTCATTCAGAAAAACGAAGCCAAGGTAGTCAATGCCGAGCCGCTGATTTCCGGTACTGCCAATGCAGTGTGCGTGAAGTTTAACTTCTCGGAGCATTGGGATGGTCTGCTGAAAACAGCGGTGTTTAGCAACGGCATAAAAACCATCAGCATACTGGATACCAAGTGGCAAGCCGGTAATGTCTGTTCCATTCCCCACGAGGTATTGGAAGAACCCGGTCGTATAGTGCGGATCGGTCTGCGTGGTACACAGCTGAAGAGCCTTTCATTGGCGATCCCAATGTTCAGCATCGGTAAGGTGCAAGCTGGCACCGATCCTACCGAGGACAGCTCCACAGATCCCACGCTCCCGGTTTGGGAGCAGTTGCGTGAGGACTGTAACAAGCGATCCTACGGCTGCTCTACCTGGCTTGAGAAATACACCATTCCCGATCAGGTATCTACTATGATCCGTGTACATTTTGCAAATCCGGAATGTATTCCGCAGAATGCCCAGCTACATCTTTACCGCTGCATTCGTAATCGCGGCGCAAGAACCCATTGGACACACCCGGCAGATTGGGGCTGTGAGCCGGAGCCCGGTCAGCATCGTTGGGGATATGGCTTACTTCTGCGTAACGCAGGCTATCCGCCTATTCCCGAATGGATGCCAAACAACGGCTTCTTGCAAACGGAGTTCACCATTTCAGACGAGGATCGGGAGCGTGGGTATATCGAGTTGCCGTTGGCTACTTATTTACTGCCCCTTCTCAAACCTGTGGATGATGAACTCAAATGGAAGAAACTCGGCTTTGTTGGTCTCCAAGGTGAGGGACGAGAGAACTGTCATTTACTGCGCTTCCGGATCTGCAAAGACGGCAAGCCGATCGATGTTCTTGGAGACACCTTGCGCATCGGCTTTCGGAACACATTTGAGGATAGGACTTACTTTGTGAACGACCATCTTGTGACCACTTCACTATATACCAGTATTCGATAATGCAGCTTTTGCGTCATATGAGCGGTAGCCGATCTACCGCAGGGTGGACTCCTTGGGGAGCCAATGGTTTGCGCTCTAGTTGCAACTTTGATTATAGGAGGAATCCAATATGAATTTGCTGAAGGGCATCTTCCGATCCAGGGATAAGCCCCAAAACAGAACTGTGGGTAGTAGCTACGCTTTCTTTATGGGTGGCACTACATCCGGTAAGCCTGTCAATGAACGATCCGCAATGCAGATGACGGCGGTGTATTCCTGTGTCAGAATTCTGGCAGAGGCGGTTGCCGGACTACCGCTGCACTTGTATCGCTACACCGACACCGGTGGCAAAGAGAAGGCTGTGGATCACCCGCTGTATCTACTGCTCCACGATGAACCCAATCCGGAAATGAGTTCCTTTGTGTTCCGAGAAACCCTTATGACCCACTTGCTACTGTGGGGCAACGCCTATGCGCAGATCATTCGCAACGGCAAAGGTGAGGTGCTTGCACTGTATCCGTTGATGCCCAACAAGATGTCTGTGGATCGTGACGAGAATGGCCAGCTGTACTACACCTACCAACGCTCCAACGAGGAAGCACCCACGATGGAAGGTGCATCAGTGAAGCTGAAGCCTACCGATGTACTGCACATTCCCGGCTTGGGGTTTGATGGTCTTGTGGGCTACAGCCCCATTGCTATGGCAAAGAACGCCATCGGTATGGCAATTGCCTGCGAGGAGTTCGGTGCCAAGTTCTTTGCAAACGGTGCTGCGCCCTCCGGCGTGTTGGAACACCCCGGCACGATCAAAGACCCAGCCAGGGTTCGAGATGCGTGGCAGAGTCAGTTTGGTGGCTCGTCCAATTCCGGCAAGGTAGCCGTTTTGGAAGAGGGTATGAAATATACTCCTATCTCCATCTCTCCGGAACAAGCACAGTTCCTGGAAACCCGGAAATTCCAAATCAATGAAATTGCTCGAATTTTCAGAGTCCCTCCGCATATGGTCGGGGACTTAGAAAAGTCGAGCTTTTCTAATATCGAGCAGCAATCCCTTGAGTTTGTGAAATACACCCTCGACCCCTGGATTATCCGGTGGGAGCAGTCGATGGCGAGAGTGCTTCTCTCCCTGGATGAAAAGAAGGAGTTCTTCATCAAGTTCAATTTGGAGGGTCTGCTCCGAGGTGATTATCAAAGCCGAATGAACGGCTATTCCATTGCAAGACAAAACGGCTGGATGTCCGCAAACGACATTCGTGAGCTGGAGAACCTTGACCGGATACCCACAGAACAAGGTGGCGATCTTTACCTCATCAACGGCAGTATGCTCCCGCTTGGACACGCGGGTGCTTATGCAGATATCAACCCAACAGAAACGGAGGAAACCAATGAAGACCCAAGCGAAGAAGTTCTGGGCATGGAAAAACCTGGCGGACGAAGGTCAGCCCGAAGAACGGGTACTTGAGCTATACGGCACGATCGCCGAGGAAAGTTGGTTTGACGATGATATCACTCCCCGGATGTTCAAGGAAGAGCTGCTTTCCGGTGATGGCGATATTACCGTGTGGATCAATTCTCCCGGTGGTGACTGTGTAGCAGCAAGCCAGATCTATACCATGCTTATGGACTACAAGGGCAATGTCACCGTCAAGATCGATGGCATTGCAGCATCCGCTGCCTCGGTCATTGCTATGGCCGGCACCAAGGTGCTGATGGCACCCACCGCACTGATGATGATTCATAATCCTATGACCGGTGCGTTTGGCGATTGTGAGGAGATGCAGAAGGCTATTGAAATGCTGAACGAAGTCAAGGAAAGCATCATCAACGCCTATGAGATCCGCACCAATCTGTCCCGTGCCAAGCTGTCTCACCTTATGAGCAGCGAAACCTGGATGAATGCAAAGAAGGCTATCGAACTTGGCTTTGCCGATGAAATCCTCACCGATGAGAAGCTGGCAACTGCTGAAGTTCCCGCATTTGCATTTTCCAGCAAAGCAGTGGAGGCGGCACTGATGAACAAGATCTCCGCCAAGGCAAAGCCTGTGGTCAAGGCTGAAGCCAAACCCAAGGCAAAGACCGAAGCCCCGGCCGAGCCGGAAGTCAAACGCGGCAGATCCGTAGCCGAGCTGATGGATCGCCTCAACCTTATGAAACATTAATGGAGGTAATGAAATGACTATTATCGAACTGCGCAATAAGCGTGCAAAGGCCATGGAAGCTGCAAAGGCTTTCCTGGAATCCCACAGAGGCGAGGATGGCTGCCTGTCCGTTGAGGACGATGCCACCTATACCAGCATGGAAGCAACCATTGCCAAGCTGGGTACTGAGATCGGTCGTATGGAGCGTATGGAGGCTATGGATGCCGAACTGGCTAAGCCCGTTGCTACCCCCATCACCGAAAAGCCTGCCACTACCGCAAAGGTAGAGACCAAGACCGGTCGTGCTGCTGACGAGTACAAGAAGGCTTTCTGGAATGCTGCCCGTACTAGAGACGGTATTTCTCACGAGGTGCGCAATGCACTGCAGGTGGGTGCTGACACCGAGGGTGGCTATCTGGTTCCCGATGAGTTCGAGAACACCCTGGTAAAGGCGCTGAACAGCGAACACATCATCCGTAATCACGCCCGTGTTTTCCAGACCAATTCCGGTAGCCACAAGATCCCCGTAGTTACCGCCAAGGGTACTGCGTCCTGGGTCGATGAGGAAGGTCCCATCCCTGAGGGTGACGATGCCTTTGGTCAGCAGACCATCGGCGCTCACAAGGTCGGCACCATCATCAAGGTGTCCGAGGAGTTGCTGAACGACTCCGCTTTCGATCTGGAGGGCTACTTTACTGACGAGTTCGCCCGTCGCATTGGTGACAAGGAAGAGGATGCGTTCTTCAACGGCGATGGCGTGGGCAAGCCCCTGGGCATCCTGGCTGACAATGGCGGTGCCGAGGTCGGTGTTACCACCGCTTCCGCTACTGCGATTACCGCAGAGGAGATCATCAATCTGTACTACAGCCTGAAGGCTCCTTACCGCAGAAAGGCGATCTGGGTCTTCAGCGATGCTACTATGGCAGCTGTCCGCAAACTGAAGGGCAGCGATGGTCAGTTCCTGTGGCAGAAAGCTATGAATGAGGGCGAACACGCAACCCTGCTGGGTCGTCCCATTTACACCTCTGCCTTTATGCCCGAACTGGGTGCTGGCAACAAGGTGGCACTGTTTGGTGACCTCCATTTCTACTGGATCGGTGACCGCCAGGGTATTTCCTTCAAGCGGCTGAACGAGCGTTATGCTGACACCGGCCAGGTTGGCTTTGTTGCCACCAAGCGCCTGGATGGCAAGCTGGTTCTGCCTGAAGCTGTCAAAGCCCTGCAGATGAAGCAGGCGTAAGTTAGGAGGTGGCGGTGATGAACGAACTTCTGACAAAGGTCCGACAAAACTTAATACTGGAACATGAGGTCGATGATCCGTTGCTGAAGGGCTACATCACCGCTGCCGTTGCTTACGCAGAAAGCTACCAGCATCTTCCGGAAGGCTACTATACTGACAACGCAATGCCAGCCACTACGGAGCAAGCTGTGATTATGCTGTCATCTCACTTTTACGAAAGCCGGGACGGCAGCACCGGTGGCTTCTTCTCTGACAATGTCCAAGCCGGACAGCAGGTATGGAATACTGTCAATCTGCTGCTCCGGCTGGATCGAGAATGGAAGGTGTAAGTATGTCCTTTGGAAAGATGAATTCCTTTATCGACATCATCAACAAGCGTGTCCGCACCGATGAGGAAGGCTTCAAGGTGCAAGAGGACGAGGTTGTTGCTTCTGTTCGTGCTTACCGAGAAGGTCGCCACGGTAGCGAGCGGTGGGCGAACCGCGCCGCTTTTACCGATGCGACCACACTCTTTCGCTTTCGCAGCATCCCCGGCATCACAGTAACCACCGCTATGGTAATTGTCTGTGGTGAGGATCGGTTCGAGATCACCTCAGTTGAGGACGTCAAAAGCCGGGGTATGTATGTGGAAGCACTCGCCCGGGAGGTGAAACCCAGTGGCAAAGGTTGATATGAAAATGCCGGAGGAGTTCCTTTTGAAACTCTCTAAGCTGGGTAGCTCCACGGATGCCATTGCGGAGCGGGTGCTGGAAGCCGGTGGTGAGGTTGTCCTTGCCAAGGTAAAAAGCAACCTCTCCGGAGTGGTCGGCAAGAACACAAAGATCGACTCTCGCTCCACCGGTGAGCTGGAACGCTCCATTGGCTTGTCTCCGGTAAAGCCGGACAAAAACGGCAACTACGACATCAAGATTGGCTTTGCTGAACCTCGTTCCGATGGTGGCAGCAATGCCAAGATCGCCAACATCCTGGAATATGGACGCCACGGACAGCCTCCCAAGCCCTTCCTTGCTCCGGCAAAGAAAGCAACAAAGGATGAGTGCATCCGTGTGATGGCACAGACCTTTGAAGAGGAGGTGGCAAAGCTGTGAGCCTTTTAAGTGAGCTGACAGCGATTGCCGGGGAACTGAAACTCCCGGTAGAAACGGGCGTGTTTACGGACACAGCCCCAAACCAGTACCTTGTGCTGACCCCCATTATTGATCTGCTGGAACTCCACGCAGACAATTTGCCCAGCGGTGAGGTACAAGAGGTGCGGATCTCTCTGTTTGTGAAGGGAAGCTACACCAAATTGAAAAACGCATTAACTCGGGCGCTGTTGCGTGCCGAGATCACCATAACTGACCGTAGATACAACGGTCACGAAAACGATACTGGCTACCACCAATACACCATTGATGTAGCCAAATACTATGAATTGGAGGAATAGACATGGCAACAATCGGTCTTGATAAGCTGTACTATGCCAAGATCACTGAGGATGCAGACGGTAATGAAACCTACGCAGCTCCCCAGCAGATGGCAAAGGCTATGACAGCTGACCTTTCTGTGGAACTGGCAGAGGCTACTCTGTATGCAGATGACGGTGCCGCAGAGATAGTGAAGGAGTTTAAGTCCGGCACGCTGTCTTTGGGCATTGATGACATTGGCGCAACTTTGGCTTCCGACCTTACCGGTGCGACCATCGATAAGAATGGTGTCGTCATTGCCACCAGCGAGGATGGCGGTAGCCCTGTTGCAGTTGGCTTCCGTGCCAAGAAGTCCAATGGCAAGTACAAGTATTTCTGGCTGTACCGTGTGATCTTTGGTATCCCTGCTACTGCGCTGGCTACCAAGGGCGACGGCATCACCTTCAACACCCCCACCATTGAGGGTACGATCCTGCGCCGGAACAAGCTGGATGCAGCCAACAAGCACCCTTGGAAAGCAGAGGTCACCGAGGGTGATCCTACCGTTACCGCTACCACCATCAGCAACTGGTACAAGGAGGTTTACGAACCTGCCTATACTGCCACTGCTCCCACTAACTAAGGAGGTTCAATATGGAAACCGAACGCAGTGCAAAGATCCTCATTGGTGATGAGGAATACACTCTTCTGCTGACTACCAAGGCAACCAAGGAAATCGCCGGTCGATACGGTGGTTTGGAGAACCTGGGCGATCAGCTGATGAAGGCTGAGAACTTTGAGATGGCGCTGAGTGAAATCGTGTGGCTGATTACGCTCCTGGCAAATCAGTCCATTTTGATTCACAACCTCAAGAACAAGGAACAGCCCAAGGAACTGCTGACCGAGGAGCTGGTAGAATTGCTGACGGTGCCGGCAGACCTGGCAACCTACAAGGCAGCAATCACCCAGGCTATGTACAAGGGTACAAAGCGGAATATTGAAAGCGAGAAAGACACAAAAAACGTGGCGGTCGGGTAACAGACGAGGAGCTGTTTACCCGACTGCTTTATTACGGCTTGGCACATTTGGGAATGACGCAGGATGAAGTGTGGTTAACGCCCTTCGGCTTGCTCCTGGATCTGTGGGAATGCCACAAGCAGTACCACGGTATTGCCAAGCCCAAGCGTGAGGTCTTTATCGACGATATTATTCCCTTCGGCATTTAAGGAGGTGGTGACATGGCAGATCCTTTTGGCCTGAAAATTGGACTTGAAGGCGAAAAAGAATTCAAAAAGTCCATAGCCGAAATTAACCAGGAGTTCAAAGTCCTGGGTAGTGAGATGAAGCTGGTCACCGCCCAGTTTGACAAAAATGATAACTCCATCGAAGCGTTGACCGCTCGTCAGAGCGTGTTAACAAAAGAGGTGGATGCACAGCGGCAGAAGGTTGAAACCCTCCGTGCTGCTATGCAGAACGCTGCGGAGTCCTTCGGTGAGAATGACCGCCGTACCCAGGCTTGGCAGATCCAGCTGAACAACGCAGAAGCCGCCTTGATCGGTATGGAGAAGGAACTGGATGATAACACCGCAGCTCTCAACCGTGCCGAGAAAGGTATGGATGATGCCGGTGACAGTGCGGACGATATGGCAGACGATGTGGAAGATGCTGCCGATGAGTCCGAGGAAGCCAAGGGCAGCTTCGAAGGACTAGGCTCTGTGTGTAAAGCAACAGCGGCAGCGATGACAGCTGCTTTCGCTGCTGTTTCCGCTGCGGCTATTGCCGGTGCAAAGGCACTTGTGGAAATGTCCACAGCCGGTGCTGCTTATGCTGATACTGTGCTGACAGAGTCCACCGTTACCGGCATTGCCACCGACAAATTGCAGGAATATATGTATGCAGCCGAGCTGGTTGACGTCTCTACGGAAACGCTGACCAAGTCGATGGCAAAGAACATCAAGTCTATGCAGAGTGCAGCAGACGGCTCGGCAGCATACGCAGAAGCCTACGATAAGCTGGGTATTTCCGTTACCGATGCCAATGGCAACCTGCGTGATAGCGAAGAGGTCTACTGGGAAATCATAGATTCTTTGGGTAAGATTGAAAACGAGACCGAGCGCGATGCGGTGGCTATGCAGATCCTCGGTAAGTCTGCCCAGGAATTGAATCCCCTAATTGAACAAGGTGCTGCCCGGATGGCGGAGTTGGGTGAACAAGCCCACGCTGCCGGTTATGTTGTCAGTGACGATATGCTGAACGCCTACGGTGCGTTGGACGACCAGTTGCAGTACCTCAATGTAGGTGCAACTGCTGCCAAGAACGCACTTGGCACCGTGCTGTTGCCGGTCCTTACGGATCTTGCGACAGAAGGCAATGCTCTGCTGGGAGAGTTCACAAACGGCATTCTGGACGCCAACGGTGATATTAGCAAAATGAGTGATGTCATTGGCGAAATGCTACCGAAAGTCCTGGATATGTTTATGGAGTTCCTTCCGGAACTGATGGAGATTGCCGGTGAGATCGTAGGGTCGTTGGCTACCGCTATCGTGGACAACCTTCCTACCATCATTGATACCGCAGCACAAATCGTATTCTCCCTTTTGCAGGGATTGATTGCAGCACTGCCACAGATCGTGGAGGGTGCGCTACAGCTGGTATTGGCACTGGTTAACGGTATTCTTGCCAACCTACCTATGCTGCTGAATGCAGCTTTGCAAGCGGTGGTCACCTTGGCGACCGGTATTGCAAACGCACTGCCTACGCTGATCCCTACGATTATTGAGGTCGTTATTCAGATTGTGCAGACCCTTATCGACAATCTGCCTATGATCCTGGATGCAGCCCTTCAGCTGATTATGGGTCTTACCCAGGGTATCCTGGATGCTCTGCCGGTGCTGATCGCAGCACTCCCGGAGATCATCTTGGGTATTATCACATTCCTGTTGGATGCGATCCCCCAGATCATTGAGACCGGCATACAGTTGATTACCTCCTTGGTGGCAGCCTTGCCGGAGATCATAACTGCCATTGTGGAAGCAATTCCACAAATTATAGAAGGTATTATCTCCGCTGTACTTTCTGCCATTCCGCAGATCATCCAGGCTGGTATTGATCTGCTGATTTCGCTGGTCAAGGCATTGCCTCAGATCATTGTTACGATCGTCAATGCGATCCCGGATATCATTTCCGGTATTATCAATGCGGTCTTAAATAACATCCCCCTCATCATCCAAGCCGGTATCGACCTGCTGACCTCCTTGATCACAAACCTGCCGACCATCATTATCGAGATCGTCAAGGCAATCCCTCAAATTATTACGGGTATTGTCAGCGCACTGGGTAAGGGTGTCTCCCAAATGGCAGACGTTGGTGTCAACCTGGTCAAGGGTCTATGGCAAGGTATCCAGTCCTTGGCTTCTTGGCTGTGGGACAAGGTGTCCGGATGGATTTCGTCCATTTGGGATGGAATTTGTGACTTCTTTGGTATCGCATCTCCCTCTAAAGAGATGGGCTGGATCGGTCAGATGTTGGTGGACGGTCTTGCCGGCTCCATTAGTGACAATGGCAAGGAGGCCGTCAAAGCTGCGGAAGGTATGAGTGCTGACATTACCGATGTTATGCACGGCTTGGCAGAGGATATGGAAACAGCTCTGCCTACGGACTTTACTGTTGACAGCAATGTTCACGGCACCGTTGGTGGAGGTCTTGCTGATACAGCAAAGCAAGGTGGACTTCAGCTGGTGCTGAATATTTCCACCTTCAACAACTACACAACCGATGATATCCACCAGCTGACCAACGAGATTATGGTCACAGCTGGACAATTTGCGAAGAGAAAAGGAGTTGTATTTGCTTGAATTATTTTGAATATAAGGGCATTCGCTCCTCGGATATGGGCTTGCGCATCGAGGAAAAGGAGGTCTTTTCCGGTCCCCAGTATGGTATGGAGTTTGACGAGATCCCCGGTCGTGACGGTGACTTGATCCGCTCCGGTGGCCGCTTCCCCAATGTGCAGGTGACCTATTCTGTATTTCTTCCGGCAAAGAGTGCAGCCGAGCTGTCGACTAAGATCGCAGCGGTAAAAGCGTGGCTATACACGGATCTCGACCGGTACCACCAGCTGACGGATGCCTACAATCCCAACTTCTACCGAAAAGCTGTATTTGCAGGCAAGCTGGATATTGAAGATGAACTGAACCGGATCGGTCTGTTCACCGTCAGTTTCTCCAGCTTGCCTTTCCAATACAGTGAGGAGGGTGGGATGCAGACGGAGTACGCAACAGGCGATACTGTCAACAATCCCTATCCGTTTCCCAGCAAGCCTTACATCAAGGTTTACGGCAGCGGTGAGGGCACACTTACGCTCCAATCTGCATCCCATAACTCCACCTGGAAGTTCCTTGAACTGGATGGTTATTTGGAGATCGACTCCGAGCAGATGAATTTCTACAAGGAGGCAATGCCGAAGAATGATCTAGTAGAAGGGTCCGGTTTCCCGGTACTGTATCCCGGGGAGAACGCCATCACCTTTACCGGTGGCATTACCAAGATCGAAATAGAACCGAGGTGGCAAACCCTATGATTCCCGTTCTCTTTCGAGCCAATTCGACAAATTTCGACACATATGGTATCGGTGTGCTGGCTGAATGTTTGTCCTGCGAGGTGACGGAAGAGCGGAATGGTGCCTTTGAGTGCATTCTCAAATATCCCACCTCCGGACGGCTTTACGGTGAGCTGCGTACCGAGCGGCTCATTAAGGCAAAACCAAACGATACCGCAAAGGATCAGATGTTCCGCATTTACCGAATCACCACGCCCATTGATGGCACGGTCACGATTTATGCACAGCATCTGTCTTATGACCTTTCCAATGTGGCTGCACTCCAATGGTCGTCTGAATCCATCTCCCCGGCACTGGCAATGGAGAAGGTGTTCACGGATACAGCCACTCCCCATAATTTTACCTGCCGTACTGACTACTCTATGCCCAAGAAGTTCTCTGTCAGCCGACCCCAAAGCATCCGCGCTTGTTTGGGCGGTGTTGCCGGCTCCTTCTTGGATTTGTGGGGCGGAGAGTACGAATGGGACAACTTCCAGGTGATCCATCACCAAGCCCGTGGTAACCAAACCGGAGTGGTCATTGAATACGGCAAGAATCTGACCTCTATGGAACACGATAATGACAGCAGTTCTGTATACACGGAATTGCTGCCTTTTGCTGTTTTGACCGCCGAGGACGGCGCAGAGCTGGTGGTTACTTTACCGGAGATTGTGTTGCCGATCATCAACACCACGCTGATCCAAAAGCGGACGCTCATTAAGGACTTTACAGAGTTCTTTGGGCAGGAAGAAACCATTACCGCAGATGCGCTCCGGGCAAAGGCTAACAACTACCTGAACAACAATCCGCTGGGTGTAGCTGTGCCTACCTTGACAGTTGCTTTTGAGGCTTTGTGGAAGAATCCGGAATACTCTGCTGTTTTGGAGCGTGTATCTCTTTGCGATACGGTTACGATCCGGCATAGCCTGTTGGGGATCACCAGCAAGGCAAAGATCATAACGACCGTTTACGATACGCTGGCAGAAAAGTATATCTCCCTTACACTGGGTACTGCCAAGGCAAACCTACTGAACGATGTGGCATCTGCGGAAGCGGCAGCAGAAGAGGTTTCGACAAAAATCGACAGATTTCCAAGCCTCATCAATTCGGCTGTTAAGAATGCTACCAGCTTGATCTCCGGTCAAGAAGGTGGCTATGTGGTGATCCATACCAACAGCAATAACGGGCAACCCTATGAGCTGCTGATTCTCGATAAGCCCTCTATCAATGATGCAGTGAATGTATGGCGCTGGAATGTGGGCGGCTTGGGTTTCTCCAAGAACGGCTACAACGGCCCCTACGAGACCGCTATCACGGCAGACGGGCAGATTGTAGCGGACTTTATCACTTCCGGTAGTCTCGTTGCGAATATCATCAAAGCCGGTGTCCTGCAATCCCAGGACGGCTCGTCCTATTGGGATTTGGAAACCGGTGAGGTGGTGTTGCGTGCTTATGCAACCTCGGAAGAGGTCAAGGAGCAAAGTGACCGCATTACCGGAATTGAGGAACAGAAGATGTACCGTTTGGTGATCTCTTCCACCAACGGAAACATCTTCAAGAACGGCAATATTCAAACTACGCTCTATGCTACGGTGTTCTCCTGGGATGAGAATATCACCGACCAGCTGGATGATAACCAGTTTGTGTGGACAAGAGTGTCCGATGATCCCGAAGCTGACGCTCTGTGGAATGCTGCCCATTTTGGTGGTTCTAAGATCGTCAATATCACAAAGGACGATGTGGATGTGCAGGCTACTTTCTTCTGCGAACTCATCGATACCACAACAAGAATGAGCCTGTTAGGCTAAACAAGGAGGATTTCTATGAGCAAAGCACAAGGCCAGTTTACGATCGTTGACTACAATGACGCGCTTACCCTAACTGGCTATATCGGTTCTAATCTGGCAAAGACCCAGATGTATAACCCCGACAACGACACTTACTCTCCCAACTGGGCATCCACCAATGTGGTGTTGACTCCCAGCCTGTATGTCATTGGTACGACCACGGATCAGATCACCTCTGCTGCCGTTACCTCTGTCAAGTGGTATGTGGGCAGCTCCAGTACTGCCATTACCAGTTCCGGAAACTATGCACTCTCCGGCACCAAGAGCCACATTTTGACCATTAAGGGCAACGTGATGGCAGGTCAGCCTGGTATCGATTACCGCTGCGTTGTTACCTACAAGGACCCCTCTACCAATCTGTCCATTACCCACCCCTTGACCATTTCCTTCTCCCGTGTGGTCAACGGCTCCGGTATTACGGATCTGCTGGTTACCACGCCCACCGGTAATGTGTTCAAGAACAACGAGGTTGCTACTTTGACTGCAAAGGCAGAACTGTGGCGCGGTAGTATCGTGGACATTACCAATGTTGCCTACAAGTGGGCAATTATGGACAGCTCTGTTACTTCTTCCAGTTCCAGCGGCTACGATGCTGCTTTTGGTACTGGTTGGCGCAAGCTGTCCGATACTACCGGTATGTACACCGGCACCACCACCGCAACCATTACGGTCTATGCTGCCGCTGTTGACAGCTATGCGGTATTCAAGTGTGTAGCAACAGACTCCGACTCCGCATCCAGCACCTACAACAGTACCTTCACGGATGTGGCTACCTTCATCGACAACAGCGATCCCATTCAAGTGGTGATTACTTCCACCGGTGGCGATGTGTTTAAGAATGGTCAAGGCAGCACGGTGCTTACCGCAGTTTGCTACCAGGCTGGTGCGGAGATCGACACCGAAGGTAAGGGTACCTATACTTGGACGAAATACACCAAGGACAGCGTTGTTGATACCAGCTGGGGTACGAACGGCTCCAAGACCGGTAAGACCTTGGCTGTATCCAACACGGATGTAGATACCAAGGCAACCTTTATGGTTACGGTTGCTCTGTAAGGGGGAAATCTTATGCGGGCAGTTGCTCAAATTACAATCACAAATATCTGCGATGTGGTAACCACGGATACTGCCCCGGAAAACCCCTATGTGGGAATGCTGTGGGTGAACACAGCAACAACGCCCCCGGAAACAATGGTGTGGGACGGATCGTCCTGGGTGGTTCAGAACAATTTGGAAGAACTGCGCAGAACCGTTTCCACCCACACCACTCGATTCGGTGAATTTCAAAGTTCTGTGGATGGTCTTAACAGCTATGTATCCAACCTTACAAAAACGGTGGAAACCATAGAGACAGATCTTGGCGAAGAGCAAAGCAAAGTGCTGGAAATGCAAGAACAGGTTTCTGAACTGGAACATACAGTAAGTGGTTTGTCTGTGTCGATCCAGGAGCAGTTTGCCGGTGGTATCAACTATGTTCGCAACTCTGCCGGACTTAACGGTGTTACGGATGATTGGGTGTACACCGGAACTGTGATCACGGACTCTTCAACAGATGTGCAGAACAACACGACCTCTGACTCCTGCTTTGTTTTAAGTGCAAATTCCACTTTGAAGCAGGTGATCACGGGAGTCCTAACCGGCACATCCTATGCAGTATCCGTCCGTGCAAAGAAAACCTCTGCAGGCTACAGTTCCTATCTGCGTGTTCTCTACAACGGTGAAAAGGAAGCGTATCTTTTCAGCGGTACGACCACCTTCGGCTGGACAGAGTACCACGGAGTGATTGAGGATGTGCAGGACAGCACACTCACGCTGGATATCTACAACCGTTCCGGAAAGCTTTATGTTTCGGATATTATCATTGCCGAGGGCACCACGATCCACAAGTGGACACCGGCTCCCAATGAAATCTATACCGCCGAGGTTAAGATTGATCGCCGGGGTATAGAGGTATCCAATGCCAGCTCTGCGCAGCGGACGGTCATCAACAACACAGAGTTTTCCGGCTACTACAACGAGGAGAAAATCTTTACCCTGAACAAGGATGAAACCGTCACGAAAAAGACAACAGTGGATGGTGAGCTGACGGTTGGTCGTACAAAGTTTGTCCCTATGCCTACAGCATCCCAAGGACTTAACATCGTCATTCTGGACTAAGGAGGAAAGTAAATGGCAACAGGCAAAAGTGGCTCTTTTATCGTTACCGGTAATAAGGGCTGTTCAATGAAAATACTGTGGTCAGAAACCTACGATACGATCAACAACAAATCGGTCGTTACGATCACTGACCTTCAATTCCAGGATACGCTGTGGTACGGCTTTACCTACTATTTGAGCGGTACGATGTCCATCAACGGCACTACGGTCGTTACCTTCAACTCCGGTCTTGGCGGACATATGGCCAATAACAGTGCGTTGTCAGGATATTACTCCATCATAACCAACTCCGGTTTTGATGCTGCACCTTGGGGCGAGGTATCCGTTCCCCACGCAGAGGACGGCACCGCCACTTGTCCCATTGCAATCAGCGTTCGTGGTTGGAACACTTCTGAAAAGGGTTCTAACGGCTTTACTGTTGACGGTTCTTCCACCGTCACCCTTACAGCCATTGACCGAGCCGCACCAACAATGTCCTTTTCTGTGAGTGACATTACGGCAAATAGCTTCAAGATTACCGCCAATGCTTCCGCAACGGTGGATGAATGGAGCTATAGCCTGAATGATGGCTTGACAGGAAATGATTTCGATACCACCACAAACACCACTGCAACCACGGTGGTTACCGGGCTTACCCCCAATACCACTTACCAGGTTCGTGTATCGGCTCGAAAGAAGAGCAACCATGTCTACGGTGAAACAAAAACTACCAATGTCAAAACGCTTGGTGGCTCAACAATTAACAGCGTTTCGGATCTAACTGCGGATGACAACAACGCCCGGATCGTGCTGGGAGTAACCGTCTATGAAGCCGCTTACACCCACACGCTCAAACTTACCTATGGCGGAACAACGCACCTCACCATTTCCGGCATCTCCGGCTGGGCAAAGGGAACGGCATCAAGAACAATCAACCTAACGGCTGCACAGAGATCTACATTGCTGTCCACGATGGCTTCGGTGAAGTCGTTCACGATGAAGTTTGAGTTGCAGACCTTTAGTGGTAGTACGCAGATCGGCAACACCTCTGTTTGCGAAGGTATCGTACAAACAACGGAAGTTAACTCCGGCCCCTCAATGGGTGCATTTACGACCCGGGACAGCAGATCCAATACGGTGGCAGTTACCGGTAACGACCAGTATTTCATTCAAAGCCACTCCTATTTGGAGGTAACGCCCGCACAAGCTACCGCACGGAACGGAGCCTCCATAGTCAAGTATGCCGCCACCTGCAATGGCGTGACGGTATCCAACACCACCGGCGCAGCCATCAACCTTGGTGCTATTGCCAAGTCCGGTGCAATGTCTGTGGTGGTTACAGCAACGGATACTCGCGGCTATACAGTGAGTGTTACGCAGACGGTGAATGTTCTGGCATATAAAGCACCCAAATTATCGGAGATTTCTCTCCGTAGAACCAATGATATCGAGGAAGAAATGCAGCTGATTTTCAAAGGCACAATTTCTTCTATCAAGCCGGACACCGCAGAGTGCAACAGCCTTTTGCGTGTGCGGTATCGGTATAAGCTGACCAGCGCAACTTCTTATGGCTCGTACACAAACATTCTGTCCTCGACTACCAAAAGCGGCACGTCTTTCAACTTCTCTAATTTGGAGTTGTGTTCGCTGGATGCCAACGCATCCTATGACTTCCATTTGCAAATCTGCGACCAGCTGGACAGTCTTTCTGCGCTGGATTTGTACTATGTTATTCCCCAGGGTACACCCCTAGTGGCGCTTCGGAAGAAGAAGGTGGGTATCAATACCCCCAACCCAGAGGCGGCTCTTCATGTAGATGGTGCTGCGATTGTGACAGGATCGGTGACAGCAGCAAGTGTATCTGCAACGAGCCTGTCTGGATCGCTGGCAATGACTAACCTTACCGGTACATTGCCTATTGCAAAGGGTGGCACGGGTGCAACAACCGCAGCCGCAGCGGTAGCAGCCATTGTCAATGGACAGAGTATTGCTCCCGTCAACATATCCGTTACGGGAAGCCAGTACTGGAACAGCGGTGCATATGGTCTCCATCTTAACAACTCCGATATTGTGGGCATCAATGGTCTGTGGTTTCCGGATGCCGTTGACTCTGCCGGTGAAGGCATTAACTTTTATCGAGGCAGCGGTACTTGGGATCGTTTATACGCTTATGGTGGCACACTTTACTTTGCCCCTAATATTGCAACCGCAACCCACCCCGGAACTCGATACAGTGTGTTTCATTCCGGTTCTACGATCCCAGTGGGCAATGGTGGTACCGGTGCAACATCAGCAGCCAGTGCAAGAACGAACTTGGGTGTTTCGGCGACCTCCCTTTATAGTGGGACTTTATCGAGCGGATCGACTACCTTTAATTACGGCAGTTACAACTTTTATGTGATTATTGGTAGAGTTACTAGTTCCGGTTCGCTTTTGTGTTCCATTGTACCGAAGGGCGTAATCACAACCTCCGATGTCAGCTATCAGTTTGCTGATGAGTCTGCCTACCGCGCATTCAAACTTAAGTATTCTGGTTCAACGGTAACACTGACGGTGGGCGGTGGCGGAGGAGCCATAACCAATATTTATGGCATCAACTAAGGAGGTACTATGCAAGTAATTTGTGACGAGCGTGGCTATGTGCAGAGCTTTGCAATTATTGGAAACTTAGTCGGTGGCACGGAGTTACCGGAGCCGGCAGAGATGGAACAGTTTCTCCTGCGACACTTTGCGTACCGGATGGTTGATGGAAAACTGGAGTACGATCCGCAAGAATACGAAACCCACCAGGCCGAGGAGCAGAAGGAAGATCTGCGCAAGCGCCGGGAAACCGAATGCTTCTCGGTCATCAACCGTGGTCAGCTTTGGTACGAGGGTGTATCTCTCGTGCAGCTGTTGGAGCTGCGATCCTGGTACAAGTCATGGCTCAATGTAACGGAAACAATGGTTGTGCCGGACAAGCCGTCCTGGCTCACATAATCAAGCACCCAAAGCGGGTGCTTTTTTTATACCCAAATTCAAAAGGAGGATACGGCTATGGAAGTCAATATCACCGCTCTTGCTGCCACAATCACAGCCTTGGGAGTTGTGTTCGGTGCTGTTTTTGGAATCTACCGGTGGTTCTTGAAGCAGGAAAAGCAAGACAAGGATATCAAGTCCATCAAAGAAGAGCAGTCCGTGCTGGTTCACGGTGTGCTTGCCTGTCTGCAGGGCTTGAGAGAGCAAGGCTGTAACGGTCCGGTCACGGCAGCCATTGAACAGATCGAAAACCATATCAACAAACAAGCCCACAAATAAGGAGGAGCATTATGAGTTACGAAATCGCAATTATCCCCGCGCTGGCGGCAATCGTGTACACCCTCATTGATGTCACCAAGACCGCTCTTGGTGGTGATGAGAAGTTCAAGCGGTTCATTCCCTTGATCGCTATGGTTTTGGGTGCTGTGTGTGGCGTGGTGGCTTTCTACTGCGTCCCCGGTGTCATGGAAACCGAGAATCTGCTTGTAGCGATCATCCTGGGTGCATCCAGCGGTCTGTCCGCAACCGGCACCAACCAGGTTGCAAAGCAGCTGACCAAACCCAAGAAGGAGGATACCGAAAATGAATCTGCATAAGCTGATTTTTACTGAGAATGCCTGCTACAAGGCGGGTCGCAAGATTACGGTTAAGGGTATTATGGTTCACTCCACCGGTGCCAATAATCCCTGGCTGAAGCGGTATGTGGGACCTGATGATGGCCTGCTGGGCAAGAACCAGTATAATAATCATTGGAACACCCACCACCCCGGCGGCCGAGAGGTTTGCGTTCACGGCTTCATTGGCAAGCTGGCAGACGGCACCATTGCAACCTATCAAACTCTGCCCTGGGATCACAGAGGCTGGCACGCTGGCGGTAGTGCCAACAACACCCACATCGGCTTTGAGATCTGCGAGGATGGCCTTGCAGACGCCACCTACTTTTCCAAGGTCTACAAGGAAGCTGTGGAGCTGTGCGTGTATCTGTGCAAACTCTATGGTCTGACGGAGCAGAACATCATCTGCCACAGTGAAGGTTATCGGAAGGGTGTTGCTTCCAACCACGGTGATGTTATGCACTGGTTTCCGAAGCACGGCAAGAGTATGGATACCTTCCGTGCTGATGTGAAACTGCTGCTGAACGCACCTGTAGAGAAGGAAGAACCCAAGACCGAGCAGAAGGAAGAGACTACCGAATATCCTGCCAAACTTACCGCAGGCTACTACCGTGTGCGGAAAGAATGGAAGGACAGCAAGTCCCAAATCGGCGCATACCGTGTTCTCGCCAATGCCAAGGCGGCAGCAGACAAGAATCCCGGCACTTTCGTTTTCTCCAATGATGGTGTAGCCATCTATCCCACCCAGGAGAAGAAGGAAGAAATCTTCCGCATCCATACGGTGGTTAAGGGCGACACTCTTTGGGATATTGCCGCCAAGTACCTGGGCAATGGCGCTCGTTATCCGGAGATCAAGACCCTCAACGAACTCAAGTCCAATACGATCTACAGCGGTTGGAAGCTGAAGATCCCCAACTAACACATATCCCCCTCGGAGCAACTTTTCACAGTTGTTCTGAGGGGAATTTTTTGTTTTACTGTCCGTTATATTGTACCAATAAGGTTTTATAATAAGGCCATAAAACAAAAGGAAACCAAATGGAGGTAATCATTATGGCATTCAAGATTAGCGGTTTCGGTAGTTATGAGGCAGAGAAGAAGGTTGCTGTTCCGGTGCAAGAAGTTCAGCAGCGTAGCATTGTTCCCAAGAAATCTGTTGTGCAGGTTCGATTCCCCGGAAAGGGCGTAGCACTGGCATACTACAATGACCAGTTCGATCTGCAACTGGGGGATCTGGTATACGTGGATGGCAAGCTGGAAGGTCAGCTCGGCCGTGTGGTGGAAATCTCCTACAGCTTCAAGATCAAGGTCTCAGAGTATAAGAAGGTCATTGCTGTTTGCGACACCAATGTCAGCGGTCAGTTCTTTATGGCTGGCTCCCATTTCGTTACCTTCGATCCCAGCTCACTTCCTGCCAAGCAGATTACTATGTGGTTCAAGGCACCGGCACAAGAAGATGAAGAATGGGTCAGTGGTACGGATGATACCACCTTCCGGCTGGACGATCTCAAGGGTATGAAGATCTCCGATAGTATTGCCGAGCGTGGACACAACTATTACTTTGAGAACCGCGTCCGGTACATTTGCCTGGATGGCACCCACGGCTATGCCATTGTGGAAGGCAGTGAAAGCTACACCGTGGAGTTCGACTACTGCGAGGGTGAAATCAGCAACCTGGTCTGCGATTGCTTCTGTAGCTTCACCTGCAAGCACGAGTTTGCTGCAATGCTCCAGCTTCGTGAAACCCTGACTTTGATCGAGGATCACTACGCCGAAGAGTACGCACGGACTGGTTATTTCGCAGCCATCAACAAGGGTACGCTATTTGCCTTTGCAATTGACGGCAAGGAAACCGGAAGCTTTTCCTTGTAAATCGATGCTGAAGATGGTTGCAGTTTCAAAACTAATTTGTCTTGTATTTTAGAAAGAAATATGTCACCATTTATGCGCTTGCGTACATAGTATAGATGAAGACAGGTAAAAGGCACGATCCTTTTCCTGTACACACACTTAAATATGCGTTTAGCCACCCGGTGGGAACGGCTTGAAACGCATGGAGGCTCTGTATTGGAGCTGTCCACCTTGAAGATCCCCAGAGCAACTAGCTGGTTGCCCTGGGGATTTTTTTGCTATACCGGAGTGTATCCGCAATAATTTTTTATATCGCTTTCATATCGCATAGTCTGCACAGGGTCCATTTGATACCCGGGCTGAATGTAATACAGCAGCTTGTTTGCAAGCATATACCCTGCGAAATGAGCCAGTTTAGGACCGGTGCACTCAAAATGGGTAAAGTATTCACTGATGTGGGATTCGTACTCACGCAGATGCTCCGGCAGTGCATGGAAGAAAGCATCGGTTATGCGGTATGTACCTTCATTAGCCGGAAGCTCTCCGATGATGTGTTCCTTAACAATATCGAAAGACTCCATACGGGTAAAATCAACACCATAAGGTTCTTGGAAATTTGCGAGGTTGATCTGGAAACCGTGATAGCCCCCATAAACGATCCGGGTAATTAGATCCTTTTCGTTGGCAGCAAGGTACTCGTCAATGCTGGGAGAGATGTCTGCTGGTGCCTCTTGCCGTAAATGCGCTACTGCTGCAAGATAGCGAATCTCATCACTACGGAAATCTTCATCATTTTTTCGGAACAGTTCTGCCATAGCATCCAAGATTCCTTTACCAGCAAATTGTTCCATAAGCTGTTCGATAGTTTTCATTTTCATTGATTCCTTTACTGTATTATTTTCACTGTGGCCACAGCTACAGAACTAGCCCCAAAAGGCTTTGTAGTAGTTCTGTTGGAATTAGTATAATACATACAGCGTGTCGAAGTCCGTCGAAGGAAGGCGAACAAAAAGAGAGCTGCCGAAACAGCTCTCCAGGATTATTCAGTTAACGCACGGATGGCGTTTAGGATCTTTTCTTGTTCCTTGCGTGGCAATTTTGAAATCGCTATAGATAACTCAGAAGCAATGCCATCGCTGGAATAGATCGCCACATCCTGCAACAGCATATCTGTTGAGACGCGGAGGGTATTTGCAATTTTCACCAGCGTTTCCAGCTTGGGTGTTTTTACGCCACGCTCCAGCACACTGATGTGAGTTGGACTCATTTCCAGTTCTGCTGCGAGATCTTCTTGGGTATAACCGGCACGCTCTCTTGCAGCCTTGATCCTAGCTCCAATTGCACACAAATCCACGGGAATCCCTCCTTCTAGAACTAGCGAGTAGTTCCGATAATATTATATCTGGGAGAGCGGAGGGGGTACAGGAGCCGTGAAGCCAAGTTCCTAGTTCTGTTAGAACTATATTTCGTTCCGGTGTCGCGTAAAATGATAAACGGCTCCCAATACTCAGAAAGTAATGAGAGCCGTATTGTTATAATTCCTCACAAACAGTGCAGATGATCTTATAAATCTTTTCCTGCTTTTCAGTTGATAACGGTGCGACCTTTGCTTCGATGGCCTTGAGGTAATCACTATGCTCGTAGTCCTCGGCAAGTAAATCATTAGGAGTAACCCCAAGAACCTCTGCGATGGTTACAAGTGTTGCAAGTCTGGGCTGTTTTACGCCGCGTTCCAGCACGCTGATGTGCTTTACACTGATACCGGCTTGAACAGCTAGTTCTTCTTGTGTAAGTCCGTGTGCCTCGCGGAACTGCTGTATTCTTCTGCCCAATGCTTCAATATTCATATGCAGCCCCTCCTTTAGAATGAGTATGCTCATTCCTTTTCTTTATTATAGGGGCAATGGCAGTTTTGCAGAACCTCCTTATGCGTTATTTTAGGTGTTCTAAAGAATGACTATTGTAAGGAAATAGGATGATTAGTTGCTACTTTTGAGAGAAAGATTGTCCATAAGGGTTTGGTTTGGGAGCGCCCCATCATAACTCGGTGCTTCTTCATCGTCAAACTCGTCATAGTCTCCGTCCTCATCATCTACTGCAACCGGAGCAGCAGATCCACCGAGGAAGCCACCCTCCATTGCAATCTGCATTGTTTCATCAACATCCATTGCACCAGCCTGGGCATCAATGGCACTATGCAGAGATTTCCAGCGGAGCGGATACTTGAGCCGCTTATTGTACTGCAGGAGCATTGCCTCTGCATAGCCTTGAGTGCCTGCGTGGCGATCTTTGGCTGTGCGGATAATTTCTCTGACGGAGACCTTGCTCAACCGATCCACGAACTGCGCATCGTTTAAGTTGTCACCATAGGCAACGATCAGCTTCGCCACACCTTTTAGCATATTGCAACTGAGGGAGTCCGTTTCGCCCTCCCAGGTGGAAACCAGTAGGAACAGAGAACGATCCAACACCTGGTAGCCATACTTATCGAAGATATACTCCAAGGCACTAACCGCATTTACACAGCCGGGAACTTTCCGGGCAGAGATCGTTAAGTTATAGCTTTCCACAATGCTCTTGATGGTCAGCTGGATATCATTCTCTGCCTCTACATGGGCATTAAAGATCTCGATGGACTTGAGGGGGCGGGTGTGCTTCTTTTGGTTAGCGAAGATATCCGCTTCCTGCTCATACTCCAAATCGTCATAAATCATACACCAAACTGGTGTCTCTCGTGAGCCAGATGCGGCAGCAACGGTCTCGATGGTGTGCTGACCATCAAAGACATAATTGGTGCCCTCACGGCGGCTGACCTTTACCGGGTTGATCTGATAGATATTGAAATTCTGTGCGGTTCTGCCCACGTGGGCAATGGAGATGGGGCGCTGGTATGTTTGGTTAGATACCAGCATTTTTATTGGGATCAGTTCAAAATGAACATCCGGAACAAACTCGTTGTATTCGTATTGGTCAGCCATGATCCGCTACCTCCTCAATGGCTAATAAGATCAAATCGATACTATCGCGCAAGGTCATAAGACCCACACGCAGTTGTGTTTTTGCTTTGTCAGAAATCTCTTCCATATTGGTTTTGTTGAAAACACGCTCAATGGAGGAGTTCCAGGAAGGGATCGTAAGAGAGAGACTTGCTACCTCACCGTCCGGATCGGGTGCCGGCATATCTTTTACGGTGGGCATAGTCGCAAAGGTCTGCGCAGCTTGGCGTCGTTCTCTTGCGCTGGTGTTTTCCAACTGCAAGTCCCGGGCGGAGAGTGCCTCTAATACATCTTGGGTGCGGCATACAGACTTTCGTTGCCGCATTAGTCCGTTGGTAAGCGCCCGGACTTGCCATTTGGTCATTCCGGCTATGGTCATAAGATCGTCCTTCTTAATACGAAGCTGACCGGAAAGATACTTGTCCGCAAGACGGCGGTCCTTCTCAGCGATGGCATCTATAGCTTCAGCGATGTCCTTATAGGTATGTACCGCAAAATGCGAAATGTTATATGCCCGTGCGATGGCGGCAGCTGTACCCATCCGCACATCTTGGGGAGGTCGCATCATTTCTCCTGATGCGACCTCTGAGTATTGATTTTTGCCCCTCGGGTTATGAGCGGTCAGCAATTTCTCGATATTGTAACGCTTGCCAATTTGATATCGCAGTAGTTCCGGTGCTACATTTCTGCGCCCAATTTGATTCATTAAGATCCATTGAATTGCTTCTTCCCGGCAACTGAAGTCTTTCTTCTCCACCTTAAACGGAATACGATTCCGCTTACAAATGTCGTATCGGTGGTGGCCATCCACGATAATGCCGTTCCAAACAACGATGGGATCTCGGCAGCCATCTTTGATGATATTGGCTTCCAGCTGGTTTAGTTCTGTGGAGGATAGTTCTGGTAGTAAACGCTTGAACTCTTGGTCAATTTGAAAGGTTACCTCTGCCATATTACGCCTCTCTTTCGGTCGGCTGTTGCTCCATGCGAAAGAAGAGAGCAGCTTGACCCTCAATAGGATAGCCGGTCAGCTTTACCAGACTAACCCCGGAAAACCCTGCACATTGTACCAATTCTCCCATTAAGCTGGTGCTGGTCAATTCATATGAGGATTTGTGGTTAGGAACTTTGGATAGCTGATAGGAGCCCTTGGCGGTTTCCGGACAGCCTTCGATTACCATTCCTTTTGAATTGGGATTGACGAGAATGCGGAAATACTCCGGCATATCTAGCTGCTGGAAGATCTTACGAGAAATACGGATACGGCGCTTCTTAATATCAACGGATACGCCTGTGGTCGGCTCGGAAAGTATAAGTTGCATTATGCGTCCTCCTTATCTAGTTCGGGTTTCTTTGGTGTTTGTGGCTTCTTGCCTTGTACGGAAATAACCACATAGTCGTCAAAGCGATTGATGGAGTACATTCGCTCGTGTTCCTCAACAGGCAAGCCGAACTGGTGTCGCCAGGACTCCATATACACCGGCTCCCGTGTGGGCTTGCTACGGACTACATTGCCCTCCTCGTCAATCGTTGCTTTCCGGGGATAAATAAGGGCAGCGTCCAAGTCGAAAATAAACAGCCGATCTCCCTTATTGCGTACCATTTTGCCAATCATCTTATAGCGGTTATGCAAGTTCCACCCAGTTAGATCCGCAATAAGGGCACAGAACGCAGGCTTACAAGTGACCTGCCGAGCGTTACCCTTAGCGGTAAGCCAAGGAACGGAATCCTTGGTCTCCTCGGAGCAGGGTTTCAGAATGATCTTCTTCTGCTCTGGCGACACCATCACCAGCACTCTGGAGGTGTCCGGTGCTTTCCGTAGACATACCTTGTTGACGTAGAGCTTGTTTTCACAGAGGCACAAAGCTGGCTCTTTTGCGTGGGCAAAGAACTCCTCACGGGTGATTTGGTAACCGGCATAGGAGAAGTTTTCTACCGGGGTGAATTCGTCCTCCTTTCCGGTGATGGGATCGATGGGGAAATTCACCCCGTCTGTCGTATCACCCAGTTCTCCAATCATCATTTGGTCATCCATTGCCAGCACTTCCTTCTGTCATAGTTTCGATCATTGTTGTAATACCTTGCTTGAGTTCTGCCTCACTTGTTGCAGTGAAGCTATCATTGCGAGGGGTTGGCTTGCCGGGAGACTGCGCATTCCAGCCGGTCTTTTCTGCAGGAGCAATGGCTGCCGGTGCGTAGTATTCCGTGCCAAAGCTGGACAGCCATTCTTGGGGCATTGCTTTAACTGGTTGCTTGGGGCCTCCGACAACTGGCGTAGCGGTGGCATCCGCTTCATCAGCCTTGCGTTGCCGGATCACACCCTCGGCATCGTTAAGGTCGAACAGCAAAAATGAGTCTTGTCCGTTACCCAGACATTCCCCCTGGATGGAGTACGGCCACTCTGTATTCCACTGCATGAGATCAAAAATTACCGGCAAATATGCACGCCCCAGAACCTTCCGAGCGTGATATTTTTTGCCGTCAAAATACAGCCACTCGATGGCGTTTCGGTTTCCTTTTGCGGTGGGTCTTGCAACCAATAGCTTCCGTATGGGATCAAAAAGCAGCTCAATAAGTCTGCAATTATCCAATTTTTGTAGGCAAGAAGCGGTAAATTTCATCACTTCGGGTGTCAGCGTTATTGTACACGCACGATTGGCCCCAAAGAACTGACCACGGACAATCTCAAAGCCTCTTAAATCCACGGTGCCAATTTCCGGTGTGACCGTGCTATCGGCAATAACCTCCTCCTTGCGGGTGGGTGTTATATACTCCACCGAGGTCAAATAATCTTCCGCAGAAAAGCCTGCCCAACGGGGGTTGATGATCACAAAACCACGCAGGGCTCCTTTGTCCACCACATGGATCTGCGGTAGCATTCCGGTTCTGCCACGATCACTAAATGCAATGAGCTGCTGAACAGCAATAAAATCATCCCTGGAAATGATGCTCTCGTGATGATCCCTTTTTATGTACTTGGGCTTCTTAAAATTCTCACCCTCATTCTTAACCGATCTATGGGTGAGGAAGTTGGGAGTCCAAGTCTTGTGTGCGATCACATCACCGCAATGGCGCTCGTTTTGGAGGATGCCTAGTATGGAACTGGTTGTCCATTGGTAATTGCCACGCTTGGTGACCCTCTTGAGGTTTGTCAGCGTTTCTGCAATCTGCTGCACGGTGTATCCGTAAAGAAACATGAAGAAGATCAGCCGGACAGTTAATGCTTCGTCCTCGTTGATTACCAAGTTGCCGTCCTCGTCCTTATCGTAGCCAAGCAGCTCCGGTGTAAGGAAAATGCCGCGACTGAACCGCATCTCGTAGGAAAGATTCATTGCACTACTCTTGGTGCGAGATTCTTCCTGGGCAAGGGTAGCGATAAAGGACAATGCCATTTCGCTGCCTTCCTTCAAGGTGTAAATGTTCTCTGTTTCAAACAGCACACCTACCGGCGGTTTTAGATCTGCCAGCATACGAACTTGACCGATGCAGTCATAAATGTTACGGGCAAAACGGGATACACTCTTTGTGATAATGAGGTCGATCTTATGCCGCTTGCAATCTGCGATCATCTCCATAAACGCATCTCTGTGATTGAGGGAGGTGCCGGAGATACCTTCGTCAGCGTAGATTTTGTAAAGATGCCAGCCTGGGCGGCGTGCGATAAGATCCGTATAGTGATTTCTCTGCAACTCGAAGGAAGAAGTCTGTCGCGGATCGTCTGTGGATACGCGCACATACACACCGACCTGCTTGTCGCTCTCATCTTCAAAGATATCCTTGTCCTCAATCGCCGGGACTTTCTCAATCTCTTCCAATGCAACGCCTCGGTATCGCTGGCGTATTCTTTGCTTTTCATCTTGGTTTGCCATAACGGATGCTCCCTTTGCAGATAATAGGAAAATTATACTTCACATCTTCCTATTGCAACAGAGACGGGCTGTACCGGTGCTGGTACTAGGAGTGTCTATTTGCGGCATTTTTTGCTAATTATTGCAGCTTTTTTCGGTGTACTTGTATTTTTCCGTGATGCCCTTAAAGTATTTAGAGGAATGACAACACTCATTCTAAAGAATTATTGGAGGGAATATTATGGACACAAAACTCATCGCAAAACGCATTCGCCAGTATCGGCACCTGGAGAAGATCTCCCAGGAAACCTTGGCAGACCTTGCCGGGGTCTCCGATACATACATTCGGAAACTGGAAGCTGGACAGCGCACACCATCTGTGGAGACGATCATCACCCTTGCTGCCGTGCTGAATACCACACCGGATCACCTACTACTCCCAACCTCGGGTCTAATCAAGAGCAACAGTGGTAGCATTATGGAACTGCTCAACGATTGCACACCCACCGAGTTTGCGATCCTCTACGAGAATATGGTGGAATTAAAGGAACTCTTAAGAACCCATATGCGGTAGCGTTGAGGTCGCATCATATTTTCTTATGCGACCTCAAAAATTTTACAGATTTACACACCAATCGGCCTTTTGATGTCCAGGGGTGGGTGAAGAGGTTGATTTGCCTCTTCAGAAGGGGGCATCAAAATGACCGATTATGAGAAAACGCAGATCCGGCTACTACAAGAAAAGGGCTATGGCTACAAGAAGATAGCCACAACCCTAAGACTGTCGGTTAACGCTGTGAAAGGTTATATGAAGAGAAGTAGACCCGCTGAGGAAGAAAGTCCGGCAGAGGTCATCCAGGGGCTTTGCTTAATGTGTGGCAAGCCACTTGTCCAGCATCCCAACCGCAAGCAGAAGAAATTCTGCTGTGCCAAGTGCCGTAATGATTGGTGGAATGCCCATCCGGATCAAGTGCAGCGGAAGGCGTACTACAAGCTGGTTTGTCCACAATGCAGTAAGGAGTTCGAGAGCTACGGCCACAAGGACCGGATCTATTGCTCTCGGGCGTGTTATGCTTTGGCGCGGAGTAAGGGGGCGAAGGCAGATGGATGAGCATCGTCAGAACCTTATTGCCTACCAAACCACGATGAGCATTGTCCGGGAACTGCTGGAGCGTGGAGTAATAACCGAGGGTGAATACCACAAAATTGATACGATTATTGCCGAAAGACATTCCATATCTTTGTGCAGTATTTTTCGCTGATTTACCGATAAATGAGTGGCTATTAATGACTTTTAGAGGTAATATGTGGCACACAAGGAGGAGTTAGATATGGAAAGAACAATAAAAGAAGTAGCACCGCATATGCCGGTTCAGTCCTTGGCGTTACGGGTTGCAGCCTACGCAAGAGTGTCCAGCGGAAAAGATGCAATGCTGCACTCCTTATCTGCACAGGTCAGCTACTACAGCCAGTACATCCAAAGCCACCCCGGATGGTTGTACTGCGGTGTTTTCTCCGACGAAGCCTTAACCGGCACCAAGGAAGATCGCAGAGGGTTCCAGGAACTGCTTACCCAGTGCCGAGCCGGAAACATCGATCTAATAATCACAAAGAGCATTTCCCGGTTTTCCCGGAATACGGTCACCTTGCTGGAGACAGTTCGTGAACTGAAAACGCTGGGTGTTGATGTTTACTTTGAAGAACAAAACATCCACACCTTAAGCGCAGACGGTGAGCTGATGCTGACGATCCTCGCATCCTACGCACAGGAAGAGAGCCGATCCGCTAGTGAAAATCAAAAGTGGCGCATTCGTAAAAACTTTGAGGAAGGTAAACCCTGGCGCTGGGGAATGCTCGGTTACCGCTTGGTAGACGGTACTTACCAAGTGATCCCGGAAGAGGCAGAAATCGTCCGCAGGATTTATCGAGAGTACCTTGGCGGTAAAGGCTACATCACCATTGCAAGGGAGCTAAACGAAAGTGGCATCTTCACAAGAGCCGGTAAGCCTTGGGCGGTCTTTCCGGTTCAGAAGGTTTTACACAACTACAACTACACCGGAAACCTTCTCCTGCAAACCACCTACCGGGAAAACCACATAACCAAGAGAAAACGGAAGAACAAAGGCCAATATCCAATGTTCCATGTAGTCGGTGCCCACGAGCCAATTATCAGCCTAGAGGACTTTGAGGCTGTCCAGCGGCTTGCAGACAGCAAGGCAGACCACTTCAAATGCCGAAACGAAAAAGGAACATACCCCTTTTCAGGCAAGCTGATCTGCGAAGGCTGCGGAAAGCACTACCGGCGCAAACGAACCGCTGCAAGGGTGGTTTGGATCTGCTCAACTTTCAACACAATGGGAAAGGCCTACTGCTCAACCTCTAAGCAGATTCCGGAGGAAACCTTAATGGCAGTAACCGCAGAGGTTTTGGGTCTTCCGGAATTTGATGAGCATATTTTCGCTGCGACAGTTCAGCGGATCTGCCTGGGAGAAAACAACACCCTTCACTACCAACTGCGTGACGGCAGGAAGGTGGAAGCAACCTGGGCAGACCGATCCAGGGCAGAAAGCTGGACCCCGGAAATGAAAGAGGCAGCACGACAGATTAGCAAAACAAGGAGGCAAGCATAATGGCCAGAGCAGTAACAGTGATCCCGGCATCCATCAATCCGATGACAAGGATGCCCACCGCATCAACAGCAAAGCGGAGAGTTGCGGCATACGCTCGTGTTTCAACCGACAGCGAAGAACAGCAGACCAGCTACGAAGCCCAGATTGACTACTACACCCAGTACATCAAATCTCGACCGGATTGGGAGTTTGTAGGGGTTTTTACCGATGAAGGCATTTCCGCCACCAACACCAAAAAGCGTGATGGCTTCAACGAAATGGTGCGTATTGCACTTGCTGGTGGAATTGATCTGATTGTGACCAAGTCGGTCAGCCGATTTGCGAGAAACACCGTGGACAGCCTTATAACGGTTCGCAAGCTGAAGGAAAAAGGTGTCGAGGTATACTTTGAGAAAGAGAATATTTACACCCTCGACTCCAAGGGAGAGCTGCTGATCACCATTATGTCGAGCCTTGCCCAGGAAGAAAGCCGGAGCATTTCCGAAAATGTCACCTGGGGCAAGCGGAAGCAATTTGCAGACGGAAAGGTGTTCCTACCTTACAAGAATTTTCTCGGTTACCGTAAAGGCGCGGATGACCTACCGGAGATTGTACCGGAAGAGGCCGAGATCGTAAGACGGATTTACAGCCTTTACATTGGCGGCAAAACAACCGGTGGTATTGCTCGGCTGCTGACAGCAGAGAAAGTTCCTACTCCGGCTGGTAAGTCAACCTGGCAAGCCAGTACAATCGAGAGCATCCTTACCAACGAGAAGTATCGCGGTGATGCAAGACTTCAAAAGCGGATTACGGTGGATTTCTTAACCAAGAAAATGAAACCGAACGAAGGTGAAGCACCCCAGTACTATGTGGAGAATAGCCACCCAGCCATCATCAACCCCAGCGAGTGGGATTTGGTGCAGAATGAGATGGCTCGGCGCAAAGCCATAGGTCGCAAGTACAGCGGAAACAGCGTGCTGTCCTCCCGGCTGATCTGCGGTGATTGCGGTGAGTATTTTGGCAGCAAGGTGTGGCACAACAACCAGCCATACCGGAAAACCATATGGCGGTGCAACGGTAAGTATGCCGGCACCGATCGTTGCCAAACCCCAAATCTAGACGAGGAGATCATCAAGGGTAAATTCGTAGAAGCCTTCAATCAGCTGTTTGATTGCAAGGATATGGTACTTGCAGATCTGCAGGTGGTCTTACTTACCTTGGCTGACTTTACGGAGATCGATGCGCAGATCGAAGAAGCCACTCAGGAGCTGACGGTGGTCGTTGAACTGACCCAGCGGTGCATAGCCGAGAACAGCCACAACACCATCGATCAAAACACCTACGCTGCAAGGTACGCCGAGTTGGATCGGCGCTATACAGCAGCCAACGAGAAGCTGGAGCAACTCCGGCAGGCAAAGCAAGACCGGGAACGAGAGGCAGAAGTCATCGCAGCCTTTATGGAAGAGTTGGCATCAAGGGACGGAGTGCTGGAAGCCTTTGATGATAAGCTTTGGCTGGTGTCGATCGATAAGGCGGTTGTTCACCGGGAAGGGCGGGTAATGTTTGCCTTCCACGGAGGGGTCGAAATCAACAAATAATACACTAGGCCGTAAAGTCACAACGATTTTGCGGTCTTTCTCTCTGCAATCTTTAGAGACAATTTGCCTGATTACAGACTGGTTTCGCTAAGAAAATGGATAGGTGTCGCAAGAAGTTGCGACACTTGGATGAGAAATTGACGAATTTTGTTGACAAGAACATTGGATGCTACTATACTATAAATAGCGATTTGTATGCAAGGGGTGCGTACTATGAGAATTAGTTATAAAAAGCTATGGATCAAACTGGCCGAAAAGGAAATTGCCAAGGTTACTCTTCGGAAGGATTTGAACATTGCCACAGGCACTATGACCAAGCTGCGCCGTAACGAAGAGGTCGCTCTGTCTGTTTTGCTTCGCATCTGCGAGTACCTGGATTGTAATATTGGCGATATCTGTGACGCAATACGGACAGATGCAGACTAGCCCATTTGCTATATGGGGCTGATGAAAAATGGAGGGCAAATAATGGAGAATTTAAGGCTTATGGCAGGCGAGGCTGTATTAATTCAAACCACCGATGCAGGTCTTTATTCCGGTGATCACGAAATAGATATTGATGAGCTTTATTTGACAAACCAAAACCTAATCTATATTTATGAAAAATCCACGGGATTCTTTAAAAGTGAGACTGTCGTTCAGAAGATACCATTGACTTCAATTGCGGTAACTAATGGTGTTGCTCAGGTCGATATTGTCAACGATGAGGATTACGGAAAATCCCTACAACTAGTCTATAGCGATGGAAGACGCGAACTGCTGGAGCTTAATGTTTCTCCCAAAAAGCAGTACCCTGTGTGGAAAGCCGCTATATCAGATGCTGTTTTATGTCTTATTAAAAGCAAACCCGCACAGCAGACCACCAATACACGGGATTATGTGTTTTGTACGAATTGTGGAGAAAAAATTGGTATCAACGATAAATTCTGTAGCCTATGCGGAGCCCCTACAAATATAGATTTAATGCCGTCACAGCAGGATGTAACCCAAAATGATCCCCCATTAGGGGGCGACAAGGGCGCCAGCAAATCTTTCTTTGAAGAATCTGGTACCTACAGGTTAACTGTGGCGGAGAAAAGATTTACATTGCGTAAAAACTATATAATAAGTGATAGTAACGGTAACGAAATGTATACAGCCAAAAGCGAGGGTTTGCCCAATATTCCGGAGATTGGAATTTACAAAGGTGAGAAACGTGTTGGCCGTGTTGCAAAAGAATGGTTTGCAAATCCTATTTTAGGCAACCCCACATACACAATTCATTGGAACAATAAGTGTATTGGGTCATTGCTTCAAAAGTTTTCCCTCAAGCTAAAGTTCGAAATACCCGAAAACGGTTGGAAGGTCGATATAGGTGTAATGAAATCTACAGTATATGATGATAGTGGATCTGTTGCTGTACAGATTAAATATCTAATGTCAACAGGAAAACCTAGCTTCATTGTGGAATACACCAATAAGGGGAATGAATCTCCGGCAATCTTGTTGGCATTGGTTGCGATTATGGCCTGCCATATGGGTTAATCAAGATGATTTGAACGATAAATTTTTGAAAGAGGTAATAGGCTATGGCTTTTTGTAGCAATTGCGGTTGTCAGCTTGCGGAGGGTGCGCGTTTCTGCCGGTCGTGCGGAACACCGATCAAGGCAAACACTCCAGCCGAAGAGCCCTCACTTGATGTAAATATTTCTGCACAAATTACATTGATTGGATCGAAAGAAGAAAGTACAAAGGTTGAAATATATTTAGAACACTTGGACAAAACCATAGCAATAGATGTTCCTAACAGCGTTTCTGTTGGACAGAAAATACGGCTTCTTGGTTTGGGTTATGTTTCATCTAATGGAAAAAAGGGCAACGCATATCTGCTTATTGAAAACATTACTTATAAACCGCAGGAAGAACAAGAGATAATCGTTTGCAAGAACTGCGGCAAGGAAATGCCGGGCGATGCAAAGTTCTGCCTTGAGTGTGGCACAAGAGTAGATGGTCAAGTTGTTGAACAAGAAAGCCAGCGAAAAACTGTGTATGAGGGAACAATACATAAGTGTCCGAACTGTGGTGAAATACTGAATTCCTTCATGACAAATTGTCCGTCTTGTGGGTATGAACTCCGTAGCATTAAAACAAGTAGCCCGGTTGAGGCTCTTGCAAAAAAGGTAGAGCAAGCATCATCTCTGGATGAAAAGATAGAATTGATTGCAAACTTCTACATTCCTAACACCAAAGAAGATATTTATGACTTCTTTATCCTTGCGGTATCTAACCTAGAAGACAAATGGTATGACACTGATGATGCGTGGCGCGCAAAGCTAGAGCAGGCCTATCACAAAGCAAGACTTTCTTTTGGCAACACACCTGAATTTGCATATTTAGAAAAGCTCTATATCAAGACTCGCAAAGAGGTGCAGAAGAGAGAGAATGGAATTGCTGCGATATTCAGAAGGAATAAAGTGGCGTCTGTTACTGCACTGCTAATTGGTGGCGGTATTTTGATGATGGTTGTGGGAATCATTATGCTTATTGCTACTGGCGGAGAGGAGAACTTTGGCGCTATGTGGGGCGGTATGATGTTCGCCATAATTGGCCTGAACTTTCTAATCGCACCTACGTGGGTTTTAGAAGAGATGAAGAAAAAGGAAAAAGCCAAGAGTAAGAAAAATGAAAGTGCCAGGAAACAAGCACGCACGGTTATCTCTGTAGGAAAAGATGCAGATGACTTTTTAAACGAAAATTACGAAGATATGGCAGAGTTCCTGCGGTCAAGAGGATTTCGGAATGTAGTTACGAAAGCTGAGCGAAAAGGCTTGCTAGATACAGAGGGCGCAATAAAAGGAATTAGTGTCGCTGGAAATACGGAATTCAGCGAAGATGATGAGTTTGATGTGAGTGCAAGAATTCTAATTCGCTACTATTCTAGAAACTACAAAGGAGAGTAAGTTATGGGATTGTTTGATAGAAATAAACGCACGGGTGGATTTATGGATGAAATTCGCTGCGATGAACCTGATTATTTGATTTGGAAATGGCATCCGTCAGGGTCTCAGTTGGGAGAGAATCAGCGAGAGAATTCTATTCGTTGGGGTTCTTCTCTGCGTGTTAAAGACGGTGAAGTCGCTGTATTTGTGTATAAGCAAAAGGACGGTACAATGCAAGACTTTATCGAAGGCCCGTATGATCAAATATTAAGCACCAAGAATCTGCCGATCCTAGCAAGCATTGTTGGTCTTGCTTATGAAGGTGGCACGCCATTCCAGGCAGAGGTCTATTTTATCAATTTGGCTCGGCTGATCCAAGTGCGCTTTGCTGTGCCGTTCTTTGATGTTTATGATCCTCGTTTTTCTGATTTTAGTGTTCCAGTTGCAGTTCGTGGTACTATCAGCTTCGGCATTAAGGATTATAGAGAATTCGTAAAGTTACATAGGTTATTCAGCTTTAATTTGGATGATTTCCAAAAACAGATTCGAGATGCCGCAAACCGTTACATCAAAGATGCAGTTGCTAATGCACCCGCCGCTCACAACATTCCCGTTATCCAAATAGAAAGCAAAACGGCTCAAATCAATGATGCTATCGAATATGATCTCTCCGAAAGAATGAGCGATACCTTTGGCGTGGTAGTTTCCGGTGTGGATATTGGCGTAATTGAGATCGACAAATCCAGCGAGGGTTATCGCCAACTGATGTCCGTTACCAAGGATATTGTGACCGCAACTGCCCAGGCGGAAGCCCAGGCTAGAGTTAGAGACATCCACGAAAAGCAACGGATCGAGGCCGAAAACTACGAAGAGTCCTTACGCATTCAGCGTGAGGAAGGCCAGTATGCTCAGCATATGCATACTCGCACTGCTAACTTTGGTGCGTACCAAGTCGAGAAACAAGCCGAAGTTGGTGTTGCCGGTGCCGAGGCTCTCGGCCAGATGGGGGCCAATGGTGCAGGTAGCATTGATCTCGGTAATGGTGGTGGCGGTATGGGATTCAATCCCGCAGCTATGATGGCAAGTATGGCTGTTGGCGGAGTTGTAGGTCAGAACATTGCTGGTACAATGAATAACGCAATGGCGGGTATGAACCCCACCGCTCCTGGTGCAGTACCGCCCCCTGTTCCTGTGGTCGCATATCATGTCGCGATCAATGGACAAGCTGCCGGGCCTTTCGATTTGGCAACGCTACAGCAGATGGCTATGGCCGGTCAATTTGTAGCCACTAGTTTGGTTTGGAAATCTGGAATGGCAGAATGGAAAAAAGCTGGAGATGAAGATGAATTATCGAAGCTTTTTGTTAACACCCCACCTCCGGTGCCCACTGAGTAATATTGAAAGAAGGTATGCTCAATGAAAAAGTTTTTAGTAGCGACTTTAATAATTGCGCTCACAATATGTATGTTTACGGGCTGCGACCCGGATGCAGAAGAAATCGACTGGATTAACATCAAGCTTGGTCACGTCCTTCCCGAACCACAATCCAAGTTGATGAAAATCGTGTCCAATGATGAGGATGACTTACTAGTTTACATCCATAACATTTCGCAGAACCAGTATCTCGAGTATCAACGGTGGTGTGAGCAAGACAAGGGGTTCAACATCGATGTGGAGTCACTTGGCAGCTCTTTCTATGCTTACAACCAAGAGGGCTACTATCTGTCCCTATTTTATAGCGACAGCCAAGACGAGATGCATATTACCTTAGATGCACCGATCCCCATGGAAGAATATGATCTGCCGGAATTTGCTATTGCTGCCGGGCTGCCTGTTCCGGGATCGAAGATGGGCCACTTTAATTGGCAGAATGAAAACAGCTTCTTCCTTTATGTTGGAGAAACCACTAAGGATGAATATACGCTTTATAAGGAAACTTGCGTATCTGCTGGATTTACCATCGATCCCTATGAATCCGGTACAGTATACTCTGCAACAAACGCAGAAGGGTATAAGGTTTCACTTAACTATAAGGGATTTAATATCTTCACCCTTGAGTTTAAAGGACCTACAAGCGAGAGCAATGATAATACCGGTAGTGATGGAGAAGAATATACTATAGATTACACCGATGCAGCTTCCTTTGAGGCGGCTCTTAATAGTGGCGTCAAAGTGAACGGAAAAATTGTTAAATTTGATGTTGTCGCATATAAGCCTGACTCGGCTCTGGGTATCAATTGTTGGTCCGGTGAACACTTGAACTTTATTTCAAAAAACAAGCTTGATGTAGTTGCCGGTGACATAATTGTGGGATACATCACTCAAGAGCCAACTAAGGCACTAGGTTCTTGGGAAATTCACTATGAACCGTTGGCTATCAATGATGAAAAAACTGATGCCACTATACCAAGCAAACCCGAAGAAACTACCCCGCCGGAAACCACCGAGCCGGAAGTTGTAAAAATCACAATGCCCGCAGATGCGTCCTCTTATGTTGGAAAGAACTATTTGGATGTTAAGAGTGAATTGAGCAACCTTGGATTCACAAAAATTACGGTTATTGAAAAGGCTACTACAGATACATCACGCACCGACGGTACGGTTGAGTCTGTCATTGTTGATGGTTCAGGTTTTGCTTCTGGTGATATCTTTAGCCAGGATGCAGCCATCAGTATTACATACTGGAAGGTTGAAAAGCCGGTATCTGAATATGAACTGGCTTTTGTAAGAAAACTGAATGGCTACAGCCTCTACTATATGTTCGATACTGACACTAAAACCGTAGTTCAGTTCGGTACAGATGATACTTATCTTTATAAGGGTAAGTATACTGGTAGCTTCTCCTCCGGTGTAACTATGACATGGGATCACGGTGAATGGACCGACAAATTCAAGTATACGGAAGGTTCGTCCAAAGCCACCTATTACGATGGTTATGGCTACGATTGGGAGTATACCACGTGCGACCTAAAAACTGCGCAGGATATCCTTGATACACGAGAGCGCTAATTGTTCAAACTCCTCACTGCTTTGCTGCGGTGAGGAGTTTATCTTGCGATGGAGAATAGCTGCAAATTTTTAGTAGCCTATCGCCCCCCTTTATATAAAACGACCCCCTGTCTCGCAATTCCGACCCCCCTAAGAGTAAAAA
>JAGBSG010000054.1 GCA_017632035.1 Oscillospiraceae bacterium
AAAATTACGAACCGAAGCGGGAGTGATATGATCCCCCTACCGGAGACCACGGAAATATCCAAAGTCTAATTTAGGGGGATCATATCAATCGGCACCCGGTTCATTTCTACTAATCAAGCTCTTCGCCCAGATCCCGGTACTTGCTTTGCATAGGATCTTTCCGGTCTGCTTCCGTTTGATATCTGCCAACCACCTTCGCCGCAAGATCCACAGGCAGCAGCGTACCTGCGCCGGCCACACAGCCACCGGGGCATGCCATGCCCTCCAGAAGATAGCCGTCATACTTGCCCGCCTTCGCGAGGGTCATCAGCTTGCGACACTCCCGCAAGCCCTCAGCCCGGGCAGTTTTGACCTCCCGGTCCGGCTCGGTGCTGTGGATCATCTTTTCCACCGCACCTGCCACACCGCCGGAAACCGCAAAACCGCGGCCGGCAGCGCTGCCCTCGTTCAGATCGTGCATAGGCTCGATTGTCTCAAAATCGATCTCCTTGGCTTCGAACATGCCCTGCAGCTCCTCAAAGGTCAGCACAAAGTCCACATCGGAGCGGATATCCTCCCGGATCGCCTCCAGTTTTTTCGCCGCGCAAGGTCCTACAAACACCACCTTGCAGCCGGGGTATTTCTTCTTCATCAAACGGGCTGTAAAGACCATGGGGGTCAAGGTCATGGAGATCTTCCCCGTCTCGCCGGGGAACATCTTATAGATCATGGAATGCCAGGCCGGGCAGCAGGAGGTAGCCATATAGTTCTGCTGCTCAGGAACCTTCTCCAAAAAGTCCTTGGCCTCCTCGATGGTGCAAAGGTCTGCACCCACCGCCACCTCCACGATCCGCTCAAAGCCCAGCTGCTTCATAGCAGCAATAAACTTGCCGGGGGTGGAGTGCTTACCGAACTGGCCGATGAAAGCCGGGGCTACAATAGCTATGACCTTGTCTCCCTGTAAAATAGACTGGATCACCTGGAAGATCTGACCCTTGTCCACGACCGCACCAAAGGGACAGCTGACCAGGCACTGACCGCAGGCGACACACTTATCCTGATTAATCACAGCCTTGCCCTGATCATCGGTAACGATGGCATCCATACCGCAGGCAGCGGCACAGGGTCGCTCCAGATGGACGATGGCATTGTAGGGGCAGGCCTTTTCGCACTTGCCGCAGCGGATACACTTATCCAGATCGATATAGGAGCGGTTGTTCCGCACGGAAATGGCATCCCTGGGGCACACCTTTTCACAGGACCGGGCCAAACAGTTTTGACAATAATTGCTGACCATATACCGGTTGGTGGGACAGCCATGGCAGGCATAAGGAATAATATTGATCAGCGGCGGTTGATAATACTGTTCCGCCACAGCCGCCTCGTCCATACCCTCAGTCATCAAATGCCGGGTTTGAATAGGACGGATATTCAGGCCCATAGCAAGCCGCACACGCTCACTGGCAATAGCCCGCTCAAAAAACACCGATTCTCTGTGTAACGGCCGATCTCCGGGCACGATGATGTACGGCAGCTCGTCCACGCCCTCATAGCCCTTGCCGGAATAAGCCATCCTGGCTACTTCCGTAAAGACATTTTTGCGAATGTCTGTAATCAAAGAAGGAATTCCGCGCATTCCCCTAACCTCCAAAATAAAATATTGGCTTTATTATATCAAACCGTGCAAAATAGTCAAGCCATCCCACATCTATATTACTCCCAAGCCTTCCACATATTGTAATCACAAGTACACTTCCATGTTGCGCCGGCGGCGCTCGCCCGCGTTGCATTTGATTGTTCGAGTCTCGCAAACAAACGGAAAAGGTCCAGACACCGCAAAAGCGGTATCTGGACCTTTGGTCCGAGTGGCGAGACTCGTCTGCATCTGCGCCGGATGGCGCAGATAGAGGTTCGCCTCGGTCAAGCCCTCGGCGGCAACGCTCGCCCGCGTTGCATTTGATTGTTCGAGTCTCGCAAACAAACGAAAAAGGTCCAGACACCGCAAAAGCGGTATCTGGGCCTTTGGTCCGAGTGGCGAGACTCGAACTCGCGGCATCCTGGTCCCAAACCAGGCGCCCTACCAACTGGGCCACACCCGGATAATCATAACTGAACACAGCGTATTATACACGAAGAAGCGTAAAAAAGCAATCACAAAATGCGCTTCTGTCTACCAATTATTTTTTGATGTCCTTTTGCATATTCCCACAACCTACGCAGACACTAAAGCAAAAGGAGCGATGAATATGGGTGGACAAGAGCTTGTAAAGCAGACTTTGGATCAGATCCCACAGGCGAACACCAATGCAAAGCGGATCGTTGGTCTTGTGAAAGAGGGCGGCAGGATCACCGGGTATCAGCTGTCTGACAGTACCGTTGTGGAAAAACAGCAAGCGGTAAACATGGCGAAGCAAGGTCAAATTGCAGATGTGGCCATCGCCCATCGCGGGGATACAGAATACCTAAAATCCGTCCCCAACGGCAGTGAAAACGACAATCTGGGCAATCTCCCCTCAGTATCGCCCCAATCCTAAACAGCAGAGCCGGCAGTTTTCATCGGGAAAACTGCCGGCTTTTTTTGCCGCTTACGGCGTTAAAATGACCGATGGGGCAATTTGCAACATTTTTGATTTTGGATATGATACAATAGCGCCACAGGAGGTGAGGCGATGAAGTTCACACTGATCATCGACAAAGAAAAGGACGAAGAGGTGGTCGCAACCGTCCACGAACGAACAGCCCTAACGGACGAGATCGAATCACTTATTTTAAAGCATGCAGGGATTGACCGCATTCCGGCCTATGCTGAAGACGATATGAAAATGCTGTTGTTTTCGGAGATCGAATGCGTCACAGTTCTGGACGGCAAGACCTATGCCATCGATTCCAGAAATCAGCGCTATCGCCTGAAGCAACGGCTGTATGAATTGGAAGCAATGCTCCCTTCATTCTTCATCCGCATCAACAAAAGCACTCTGGCAAACGAAAATCGCCTGGACCGATTCGCCGTCACCTACAGCGGTGCTGTAGATGCTGTGTTCAAATGCGGCTATACAGAATATGTATCCCGGCGGTGCTTTGCCCAAATCAAAAGGAGGTTTGACGCAAAATGAAAAACTTTTGGAAAGAGTTTTTCCTCCGTGGTCTGATCTGCGCCAGCGCAGGTCCTATGGTTTTGGCAATCATCTACGGTATTCTGGGCGCTATCGGCGCTGTAGAAGCCTTCTCCCCCAGAGAGGTCTGTATGGGCATCCTTACCATCACGCTGCTGGCCTTCACCGCGGCAGGTATGACCGCCATTTATCAGATGGAACAGCTGCCACTTCCCATTATGATCCTGCTCCACGGCGGTGTGCTGTACATTGCCTACATTCTGACCTATCTGCTCAACGGCTGGCTGCATAATTCTCTTGTCCCCATTCTTGTTTTCACCGGCATTTTCGTCGCAGGCTATGCTGTGATCTGGCTTATCATCTACTGCGTCACCAAAGCCAAAACGGAAGCACTCAATAAAAAGCTGAAAGGCAAATTGGAGTAATCAAATATGGATGCTATCAGAATGGAAGGTTTAACAAAAAAATACAAGGATGTGGTTGCAGTTGATGACCTTAGCCTTTCTGTTCGCAAGGGAGAACTATTCTCCCTGCTGGGTGTGAACGGTGCGGGCAAAACAACCACCATCAAAATGCTGTCCTGCCTGACACAGCCCACAAGCGGTGATGCTTTTCTGAACGGGAAAAGCATTCGCAAAGATACCTCCGCTGTAAAATCGCTTATAGCCGTTTCTCCACAGGAAACTGCGATTGCGCCCGGTCTTTCGGTTCATGAAAATCTGGAACTCATGTGCGGCGCTCACGGATTTACAAAAGAAAAGCGAAACGCCAAGGTCACAGAGCTGACTGAACGGTTGGGACTTGAAGCAGTCATTAAGAAGAAGGCGGGCAAACTGTCCGGTGGCTGGCAGCGCAGGCTGAGTATCGCGATGGCGCTGATCAGCCAACCGGAGATCCTGTTTCTGGACGAGCCTACCCTTGGACTGGATGTGCTGGCAAGAAGCGAGCTTTGGGACATGATCCGTTCCCTCAAAGGCAGGATTACCATCATTTTGACAACCCACTATATGGAAGAAGCCGAGGCGCTTTCTGACCGTATCGCCATTATGAAGGACGGCAAGCTGCTCATTTGCGACACCCCCGGCAAGATTAAAGAAACGGCAGGGACAGATCATTTTGATCAAGCCTTTGTGAAAATTGTGAAGGGGGCGGCAGAATGAGAATGCTGACATTTGCAAGTCGAAATACAAAGGAAATATTGCGAGACCCGCTGAATTTAGCCTTTGGTCTTGGTTTTCCCCTTGTGCTGATAGCGCTACTCAGCGCCATACAAGCAAATGCACCTGTAAATCTTTTTGAGATTCAGCACTTAACCCCCGGTATTACGGTCTTTGGTCTTTCCTTTATGACCCTGTTTTCCGCGACGATCATCTCCAAAGACAGAGGCAGCTGCCTTCTTCAGCGCTTATACACCACGCCGCTGACCCCGGTGGATTTTATTCTCGGCTATACCCTGCCGATTATACCTATTGCCGTGGCGCAAAGCGTGATTTGCTATATCGTGGCGACCGTTCTCGGTCTCAATGTAACGGTCAATGTAGTGTACGCAATTGCCTTTATCATTCCCGTTTCCCTACTCTATATTGGATTGGGACTCCTTTGCGGAAGTGTGCTGGACGATAAGCAGGTTGGCGGCATTTGCGGTGCTCTGCTTACCAATCTTTCTGCCTGGCTGTCCGGCACATGGTTTGACCTTTCGCTTGTGGGCGGTGCTTTTCAGAAGATCGCATATGCGCTGCCCTTTGTTCATGCTGTGGAAACGGAACGGGCAATACTTGCAGGAGATTTCACCGGTATTTTCCCCCATATATGGTGGGTGCTCGGATATGCCACCATCGTTTTCACAGCGGCAGTATTGCTGTTCCTGCGGCAGATGAAAAAACAGTAAAGCCTACTGTAGAAACAAAGCCCGGAGTTGGATGCGTGAGATTTCACACGAAACCAACTCCGGGTCTGTTTTATTTCAGACGGGCTTTTAAGTCCAGTATTTTTTCCTCAATTAGGCGGATCGTTTCCAGGAATGCCTCGTCCGGCTTTCCCGTGGGATCTTCCAGTCCCCAGTCCTCACGGTGAGAGCAGGGCAAGAATGGGCACTGGACATTACAGCCCATGGTGATAACCACATCCACCTCCGGAATATCGGACAGGAGCTTGCTGTATTGGGTCTGCTCCATATCGATGCCGTGGACCTGCTTCATCAGCCGCACCGCATCCTGGTTGATTCTCGGCTTGGTTTCTGTGCCGGCAGAATAGCTTTCAAACACATCCGATGCCAGCTTCTTTCCCAACGCCTCCGCAATCTGACTGCGGCAGGAATTGTGGACACAGATAAACGCAACCTTCTTCATATCAGCACCTCACTTTTTAACCATTGTATCATAGCTCCCCGGTGTTGAAAAGAGGGCAAGTGCATGATAGAATAAAGAAAAAAATGTGGAGGAAGTGCCATGAAAGAGGAATGCTTGATCTGCAAAGCACCGCTGGAGTATCTGAATGAGGGCATCGAGATGGAGTGCGCCATCTGCCACAAGAAGGAGATTTCTACTGCCCGCTGTGTAAACGGACATTTCGTCTGTGATGCCTGCCATACCCAGGGCATCGACCAGATCATCGGTGCATGTCTGAAGAACACCTCCAAAAATCCCTATGAAATCATTTCCCGTTTAATGGCGCTGCCTTTCTGCCACATGCACGGTCCGGAGCATCACATTATGGTCGGCTCTGCCCTGCTGACCGCCTACAAAAACGCAGGCGGAGATATTGACCTAAGCAAAGCTTTGAACGAGATGCAGGCTCGGGGGCGTAAAGTGCCCGGCGGGATCTGCGGTTTTTGGGGAAGCTGCGGTGCTGCCATCAGCTCCGATATGTTTATTTCCATCGTTACCGGTGCGACCCCTTTAAGTAATCAAGAATGGGGTATGAGCAACCTGATGACTTCCCGGAGTCTTCACGCCATTGGTACTGTAGGCGGTCCTCGGTGCTGCAAGCGAAATTCCTATCTTGCCATCACCGAGGCTTTAAAATTTGCAAAAGAAAATCTAGGCGTGGAAATGGAGCTGTCCCACATCCGCTGCCGCCACTCGGCGCAGAACAACCAATGCATCGGCAAGCGATGCCCGTTTTTCGAAAAACAGGAGGGCGCTTATGTTTTGCAAAGAATCCTGGTATTACATCGGTATCTCAACCGTTTGGACGGTGTGATTTCTGAATCCATAATCACATCATAAAATTAAGGAGCTACCAACATGAACGAATACGAAGTTTTTATTGAAGACATCAATTCCTGCGGCGGTGAGCAGTACGCCAAAAAAGAGCTGATCGAGGTCGAGGCAGACAGCCCTGAAGCCTATGTAAAGGAAAACGGCAGATTTCCCATTCTGGACGTTTCAGAAAATGCGGGTGGCGATACTGTCATCATCACCGGCGACGGCCACGGCAATTTTGTAAAATATACTTTCACGGAGTAATATACAACCCGGAGTTGGAAATGTGAGATTTCACATTTCCAACTCCGGGACATTCTTGCCATATCAGAATTTATTTCGTTTTTTCAATCCAGTTCTTAGACCAAGCAAACAAAGTCTTGGACATTTCATAAAAATCAATCGGGCCACCGTTTTTCAAGCCTAAAAATGTATCGACAATCACGCGTTCATCGGGAGAAACGATTTGGAGCAAATTCTTTTGCTGGCTGATATAGTTTCCTGTCTGCTTAAAAGCGATTGCTTGTACAACAAAAGAAGCAGCTTTATATAATCCTCTTAAGATTGCTTCGCTCTTTTCGTACAGCATGTTATGCACACAGCCATGATAGATATTGCATGCACCGATTTTGATTGCTCTCGCAACAGCCGTCTCGTCAATCAGGGACAGCAATTCATCAAGACTTCCCATAATCGGTTTTGTATCATAGTAAAACTGGAAAAGGTCAGAAGACTCCCAATTTAGAATCTCTTGTTTGCCGGAAAGAAAACCGCAAATCAGTTCTCTGTGAGGTAAGGTATTGAGCATGGTATTGTAGATCTCAATATCCAAAGCAGACAATTCATCAAGGATCACGACAACATCAATGTCGCTCTTTTCTGTGGCTTCACCACGGCCATAGCTTCCCTGCAGACCAACAAACCATACACGATCTCCAAAATTTTTGCTTAAGCCTATCAAAAATTGATTCATCCAAGTAGTAATTTCTATCATAACCCCTCACCAAACAAATGGAATGATCCTGTATTTGACCTTCTTTTTATACTCGGTATAGCCGGGAAGTTCCCGGGTCAGCAGGTTCTCTTCGTCTTTCAGGCGGACAATGATAATTGCCGGGTAGAAGGCAAAAGCAATCAGCGCATACCAGGAGCCAAGCACCAGCGGCATCATCAGAAACAGCAGAATCGTAACCGCATACATAGGATGGCGGACAATGCCGTACAATCCGGTATCCACCACGGTCTGCCCCTGCTCCACCTTGATGGTACGGCTTAGATAAGCATTCTCACGCATCACCTCGGCGTACAGAGCGTAGGCGGTCAAAAACAGCACCGATGCGGTAATGACCACCCAAGCGGGCATGGCCGACCAGCCGAAACGAAAGTCCAGACCCGCCACCACGAATCCGGCAATAAACATAAGGCCCGAGAAAGCAACAACGCCTTTTTGCGTCGCTTGCTTTTCCTTGGCATCCAACCGCTTAGCGAGAAAATCCGGCGTTTTAAAGAACATCACAAACCCGGCAATCAGCATAGGCACGAACAGCAGGCCGATGAACAGCCAGCCATATGTATAATGCAGCGTACCCGCCGGCAGAAAAATCAACAAGCCCACCAACAGCAGTCCACATACAAATTTCGTCAGTGCGTTAATCAGCAGTTTCATGTTTTCTCCCTTTCACAGCGTTACGCTGCCGATATAGCTGAAACCCGCTACCGCAGGGGGATTCTCCGCCTTGAAGAAGCGGAAGGCTTCCTCGTTCGCCACATACAGGTGCGCCAGGGCGATACCCACATCCAGGCGGCTGCCTTTCTTGCTGCAATAGACGTGGATGTTGTTCCCTTTGTGGGTGAAATACCATGGCTGGCTGTTGACCGCGGAAGGTGCTAAGCGTGCAGGTTCCAATCTGGGATCAAGCTGGTCTGCGATCTGTTCCAGAGACTTGCGCTTGAAGCCCTTTAAGTCATGACGCAGCTGGTCGCCCTTGGGGTGTCCGAAGGCCAGCATGATAACAAACTTCATGCCCTCCACCTCGGTAGTGGTCTTGAGATTCATTCTTCCCATACCCAGCCAGCAGACACCCAGGCCAAGGCTTTGCAGATACAGATCCATCTGCTGGAACAGAAAACCCACATTTTCCAGCCAGCCATCGGTTTCCTCAGAATAAATGGTGATCAGCTGCGGTGTGGTCCATGGGCAAATGCACTTGACCTGATTTCTGGGCACGATGTCCCAACGGACTTTGATTTCCGGGTACAGCGGCTTCAAAGAGAACGCCTTGATGGTTTCGATCATCGCTGCGTCTACGGGAACACCTGTGAAGCTGCGGCAGGATTTGCGATGGTAGATCATTTCATTGCGTGTCATATGTCCGCCTCCTCTTCCAATGCTTCAACATAAAAACTCACGGGCCGGAAGCCGTCGTTGCAGGAGATCATTGCCGACTTGGGATCTTTCATCCAGCCGTCATAGAAGTTCCCCCCGCCCTCGGCAAGTGTTTTGACGAAGGCAGACATACTCTCCCAGGCGCTGTCACAAAAGCCCTCAGGCTTAACCCAGCCGTTGGCTATCCAAACCTGCCCTTCTTCTGCATCGCAGGCGTGCTCAATGGGGTTTTCGTATTTTGCCATCAGGTCGGGATAACAGGTCCTTCTGATGGCTGTGATTTTGACTTTCCTCATGCGTTTTCCTCCATGCGGTTTTTCAACCTTTCCAACAGATCGCCTTGTAAGTAAAAAGTGGTTTCAAAATGGAGGAATTTGTCTGTATTCCGGTCCCACAGGAGCATCAGCTTCGGTGGAAATTCTTCATCTCCTTCCCAGAATTGCAGGAGCACCGGGAAGAAGGCCGTTGCCGGGATCAGACAGGTCACATCCGCGCCCGCCATACGGGGCTGCAAGCTTCCGCCCAGGCTTGCACAGGCCGTCTTCAGTTCCTCCACACGACCGTCAAATATCGCGGCATACTTCTTTGTGAAAGTATTAGTTTCGGTAACGCCGGTAACAATAAACATGCCAACCGCACACCATTGACCACCCAATGTCGGGGCTGTTTCTCCCTGATGATAGCAAAGCAGATCGTAGATTGTCATCACCGTACTGAAGGAGCGGCACTCCTTCCACGCACCTTTGATGGATTCCTCCACCCCACCGGTTGTTCTATTGATGCGACACGGGGTATTTAGATAGTTCAGATAGATATACCGCTCATCCGCTTTCAGCCGGAATTTGCGAATCAGCACTTCCTGGTCGTACTCCAGAAATATCCGTTTGCCGATATCGACCTGAAGATCATAATTCGATGCTGCCTTTTTCATGTTCCACCCCTCCCCACGCGCCTTTGGAAATGCGCTTTTATGATAGCATACCAAAGACTTGCCTCAGGCGGTCAATAACGCCATCGCAAGGATTATCCATATCCGTTTCTTCACGGCGTTTCACCTCTTTGCGGTTATTATACCATGAAGCGTAAGTGAAATGGTATAATGCAGCCATATTTTCCGGTTCCCGGCGAAGCCGGGGAGGAAAATGGCGATAACCGGTATAATAACTGCTTTTGCAGTTATTATACCACGCCAAAATGCACCTTGCAACAGCTATGCTTCATGCAGTATAATAAGCACATATGCTTCATGCAGTATAATAAGCACATATGCTTCATGCAGTATAATAAGCACGCAGATCAATATAGTTTATGTGGGGTTATCTCCGCAGCAAGACTCTGGCCGACTGCAAAGCCAGGCAAAAAATCACCGTCAGAATACATAATATGTATAACCAGCACTTGTAATCGCAGTATACCATGAGGTATACTATATACACTTCATGGCTGCTTTTTGCACACCCGCTGAAGGACAGCACCCCATTTTTCACAAGGAGGACGTATATGTGCGCAACCGTTTATTTTTCACGAGATATCACACCACAAAAGGTTTTGGAGCTCTACAGGCTGACCGGCAAGGAACTGACCGGTAATGTTGCCGTGAAGGTCCACTCCGGCGAGAAAGGGAATCAGAATTTCCTGCGTCCGGAATTTTGGAAGCCGGTAATCGACCATGTAGGCGGCACAGTGGTAGAATGCAACACTGCCTACAACGGCCAGCGGAACACCACTGAAAAACACCGCAAGCTTTTCGAAGACCACGGCTGGCTCCGTTATTACAGCGTTGATCTTCTGGATGCGGAAGGTCCCGACCTGGAGCTGCCCATCCCCAACGGCAAAGTAATCAAGAAAACCTTTGTAGGTAAGGACATTGCGGCCTACGATTCCATGCTGGTACTTTCCCACTTTAAGGGCCATCCCATGGGCGGTTACGGCGGCGCGTTAAAGCAGCTTTCCATCGGCTGCGCCTCCTCCTACGGCAAGGCCTACATCCACGGTGTCGGTGACCCCGAGAACTTCTGGTCCTCTGACCACGACTCCTTTCTGGAGGCTATGGCTGACGCGGCAGGCAGTGTCGTCGAGTTCTTTCAGGGAAACATCGTCTATGTCAATGTGATGAAGAACATGAGTGTAGACTGTGACTGCTGCGCCGTTGCCGAAGACCCCTGTATTGCTGATATCGGCATTCTGGTATCTACCGATCCTATCGCCATCGATCAGGCCTGCATTGATTTGGTCTACGCCTGTTCAGACCCGGGCAAGCCCCATTTGTTGGAGCGGATCGAAAGCCGCAACGGTATCCATACCATTGAAGCCGCCGAAGCCCTGGGCTACGGCAGCAGGGCTTATACCCTGCAGGAAATTGTATAATCCTTTCACCCCTGCCATTCATAAAATGGCAGGGGTGATCTATTTGAACGAAACGATGTATGTACAGGCAGATATCCACGGCGGGAGCAGTGCACCGGAACTCCGGGGACGGGCAGAATTCTTTGCGCATTCTCAAGGGACTGTCGTAACGGTCCATATGTGGGGTCTGCCGCCCACACCCACAGGCTTTTTCGCCCTGCACATTCACGAAGGAGACATCTGCACTGGAACGAACTTCGAAAACACAGGCAGCCACTTTGATCCCAAGAACAAGCCCCATCCAAAACATGCCGGGGATCTGCCTCCACTGCTGTCAGCCGACGGCTATGCGTACCTATCGGTGCTGACAGACCGTTTCCGGGTGGCAGATGTGATTGGACGGACCGTGGTAGTCCACACCATGCCCGACGATTTTCACACCCAGCCCTCCGGCAGTGCAGGTGAAAAAATCGCCTGCGGAATCATTCGCAGGAAATAAAGGTCTGCGCAAAAAACAGCTCTCGGCATTGGCGAACCAATACCGGGAGCTGTTTTCACTTTCTTCCGCCGTAGGCTTCCGCACAGAAGCCTTTATGCCCACAACTCGGGCATGTCCATTTACGGGCATTGGCATATGGTTTGCCCTAAAGGCCGCTCCAAACCCAGGACGGATCATAGAACATTGCGCCGCGTCATAAGCAAATATCCGCAAATCTATCACTGCTGGGAATTTCTTTTTCTGTAAACGCAGCTGTTTTCGATTTTATATACCGGCACCTGCATCACATCCTCAAAATTAAACAGCGAAAACTGCCAATCGCTGCAGGTATCCAAATACTGAAACACCTTGTGCATGATCTCGTTACAGGCATCGCTGTCTGCATCCAGCGCAAACCGAATCACAAAGACACTTGTAAAGAAATCTTCCGTAATCGTCTTTCGCACCAGATAGATCTTCTCGATCTGCCCACTGTCAACAGAGCGCACAAAATCCAGTATGTCATCCAGCAGTCCATCCGGCAGGCTCTCCGGCGAAAGACGGTCCTTCTTATCCAGAACCCCCATCTGACTGTACATATCCTTATATTGCTGGGCATACATCACAGCCTTTTCTCTGTAAACCTCCAATTCCTCCTGATTGCCCGTCAGGCAGCAGAAGGCCCCAATGGCATCGATGCCTTCCTGCATATAATTGCTGTTATTGGCAACAGCTGTGTATATGTCCGAAATGCCCGCCGGATCATAGCTATGCAGACGGAAGCAGCCTCTGATAAAATACGCGTTGCAGGCAGCCTGAACATCCAGCGCACCTATGGCTTCATCGCACAACGCCACAACCTCTGTATTGCGTCCCAACTGACGCAAAGCCCAAATAATATCTCCGTATTCCTCAGCGATCACAGGCCTACCTGCAGCTTCCCAGGTCTCCACCTGGGTCAGCGGATCCAGGTAGTAGGCCTTCCTGCAGGCTTCATAGTCAGACTTCACATCTTCCAGCACCAGTCCATCCACATACGCCAGGGCGCTTCGTACCTCCTGCGTATAAGCAGGCGCCGCCTCCACACGGAAAAGGCGCAGCTGCTGAACCCCCAACGCCGTCAATCGGTTTCTCAAGGTAGGGTGGGTCGCGGAGCGGGATTGAATCTCGATATCGATAAAACCGTTCCATTTTTCACAGTTTTGGTCTATTGCAGCAAAGAAACGGTCTGCTTCTCTTGACACCGGGTTTTCTATTGGCTTACTGTCAGTATAAATGCAGGGTTCATCCACCGTTCCCTTTTCCCAGCAGAAAAGCTCATAATACTTTAACTTCATCAGAGAAGAAGCTGCCGCTCCCGGCGTATCACACAGAAGCATTGCCCGGTCAGCCACTTCCTCGATCTGTATGGAGGACGCGTAGTCATATAGTATGAATTGCACCAAATACACCGCATCGAAATATTCGAAAAACGCCGATGTAATGCCGGACAGAAACTGTGCCGTCTTTCCGAAGGAGAGCCAGGCATGATAACCCTGTTCTTTCAGTCCGCTCCGGTTTTGCTCTGTCATGTGGGCAAATTCGTGGAGCAGCACGCAGTACAATTCTTCCTGTGACAGAATCCGCAGCAATATTACGCCTATCTGTACACTGTAACATTGGCCGATCTTTGCAATGCCTGCATTGCAGTTAGCCAGGAAAGCGATGCGAATCTCGCCGTCGCAGCCCGTCGCCCCGGCTGCCTTTTGTGCCAGGGCATAGATCTGCGGATACTGCTGCTGAGATACATATGCTTTATCATCCTCAAATACAGCCTTGGAAACAGAAAACCGAATACGTGCAAAGGCGCACATGATCAGCACCACGCCTACAAGGCAAAACGCAGTGGAGCTGCCGGTATCGAACGCAAGGCCGCCACACAGCGATATGCAAATCCCTAACCCGAAAAGCACGCAGGCATACACGGAGGTAACGGCCCGCCATACTTTCAATAAAGAAAGCTTTTTCGCAGCTGTTTCCCTGGCGCAGGTTCGGTGGGAATGCACAAACGCCTGAAACTGAGCCACCTGCTGTTTCTGAAACCGCCTGATGTACAGCCTTTTCAGTGCCATATTGAACAGCAACGCCAGAACCGCCACCAGAAGGCAGCCACCGGAAACCCAGATGCCTGCACTGTGCAGCTGAGAAGGGATCACAGTTCGCAGCAGAATACCGCCAATCATCGTACCAAGAGATATTAACCACGCCAACAGCAGCAGTAACAAGCCACGCAGATGGCTTCGTTTCTCTTCCCTGGTTTCCGGTATCCGGATATTTTGCCGCAAATTTTTCCCATAGGCATTTCCCAAAAGCACCGCCAGGGTCAGAGCGGCAATCACAGTGACCACCTCTACAACAAGAAAGCAAGTCATGATGATTTTATCCGTCTGCGTAAACTCCTCCACGTCTCTTCCGCCGGTCAGCGCCACTGCCACAAATATCCACAAAAACATTGCCACTAAGGCACAAACAACACCGATCAGATATTTTTTCACATTCTGCGTCATAGTTTGAAACATACCTCTTTTCCCAAGCTCTGCAGACTTAATTACCGGCACAAAAAGCCAATTAGCTGCTCTGCCGCGAATACGGTGGCGCTGCTGGCCAGTGCCACTACAATGAGGCTTTTCTTCTTGAGCGCAAGCAGCACACCCACCAACAGAGCCACTACGCCGCTGATCATATGGTCGGCGGCATAAAGGATCGCCGGAAAAGTCATAGCGGTCAGGCAGGCAGTGGGAACATAGTGCAAAAACGAGCGCAAAAACCGGCTGCGGATCGGTTTTTTCAGCAAAGTAAGGGGTATTGCCCGAATCAAATAAGTAGTCGCAGCCATGGCAAGGATATATAGATAGATGCTCATTGCGCCACCTCCTGCTCAACAGGAAAAATCAGCGCACAGATGGCCGCGGCTGCAACGGTACAAAGAACGATTGCCATACCTGACGAAACGCCGTTGAGCACAGGCACCCAGACAAACAGGCAGCTGAACACCAAGGCCAGCACCATACTCAGCAGCATGGGCTTTTCCTCCCGGGCCTGAGGCACAACGATGGCAATGAACATGCCATAGAGCATAACACTTAAGGCTGTACGCACAGACAGTGGCAGAACAGAACCCGCAAGGGCGCCCATCGCCGTGCCTCCCACCCAGCCTATAGCCGCCACAGTTCCGGCACCCACAAAGAAACCCGTGCTGAGCTTTTCTTGCCTGGCCATCCCCAGAGCAAACACCTCATCCGTATTGAATACAGCGGCCAGCAGTCGCTTTCCTGTGCCTACGGAGGGGCCTAACCGCTGTCCCAAAGCAAGGCTCATCAGCGCATAGCGGCTGTTGATCACCAGCTGCGTCAGGATCATCTCAACGATCGCCGCGCCGGCGGCAATTACAGTCAACCCCGCAAACTGGCCGGCGCTGGTCAGATTTGTGGCAGAGATCAGCACGGCATGCCATATCCCCAGGCCTTGGGCAACCGCCATGGCACCAAAACCGAAAGCTACGGAAAAGTAGCCCACGCAGACAGGCACACCGGCCCTGATACCTGCACCGTATTCCTTTAATTGCAATCTATTTCATCTCTTTTCATTGGTGTAACACATTACTACTTCACAGATTTATCCATCATACAACACTGTGCAGAAAAAGTCAAATTCCTGCCCTCCTGGGCATTATGGGGATTCAGGCACATCATTTCTGCACTGCGTGACCGCCAAAATGCGGCAGATCCGGTCTTCGAAACAGGCGATTTACATCTTTCTTTTTTTTGCCGCTTTGCGCTATAATACTGTTTACACAGCCAATCGAAAGGAGCGGATCTCAGTTGATAAAGGACCGGAAGGCAGCGTTCCTGCCTCCCATTTTTCTGCTTTCTGAGGGCATCCTCTACTATTTTATTTTGACGGCCAGTGGCAGGGTCTTGATGTACACCAGCTTTCTTTCTGTGGTCCTGTGCTTTGCTTTCGCCCTGCTATGCAGTGATAAAAGCAGTATCCTTACAGTGTTTGCCCTGGCGTGTACCGTCGGTGCCGATTTCTTCCTTGTGCTCCAGACTCCTGCCGAAAGGATATGGGGCATGGTATTCTTCTTGGTCGCACAGACCCTGTATGCAGTGAAGCTCCATCTGTGCACCGGGAACAAGCCCATCCTGTTTGTACGGATACTGTTGACTGTGCTTGCGGAGGCAGTGGCCCTTATAGTGTTGGGCAGCAGGCTGGACGCTCTGGCTGCGATCTCTATGTGCTACTACGCAAATCTGCTTATAAACATCATAGAAGGGTTTACAGTTTTCAGCAAGAACAGGCTTTTTCCCATAGGTCTGCTTCTGTTTATTCTGTGTGACACCGTTATCGGTCTGCAGGTCGCTGCATCCGGGTATTTGCCAATAGGCCCAAATTCTCTGCTTCATAAAATCATTTTTATGGATTTTAACCTGAGCTGGTTTTTCTATCTGCCGTCTCAGGTGCTGATCAGCATGAGTACGCTGCCCAGGTCCAACCAATAAATAAAACCGCTCTGCAGGCCATGTGCCCGGAGAGCGGTTTCTCTTACT
>JAGBSG010000055.1 GCA_017632035.1 Oscillospiraceae bacterium
AAATCATTTGTCCGCGTGACTTAAATTGGCGTTTATCGCTCTGGCGCACCCCCCCTCCGGTAGGGCGGCATGACTCATGCCGCCGAGCGTCGCAAGGCGGCGCCAAAGGCTTCTCCTTGAGGAGAAGCTGGCATTTGCGAGGTACGAGCAAATGACTGATGTGGGGAAGGCCTCTTCACACATCCCACTGCCCTATCACCACACCCGGCTTCGCTGTCGCTCAGCCACCCTCTCCTCAAGGAGAGGGCATTGGTGCAGCGCTCAGGCTCGCGGCCTCAAAAAGGGTTTGTTCTATAGACAAAAACCCGCTGGCAGGCAAAAGCCTGTCAGCAGGTAAATTTACAGGGGCTGCAAAATGTGCAGCCCCTGCGGGTAGATTAATAAGAAAGGATACTTAGATTACTTGCCAGCCTTGTCACCGTAGGTCATATTGTAGACATGCTTAGCCATTTCTTTCCAATCCTCATAATTCTGGGTCTCAAAGCCCTTGATGTAATCCTGCCAGTGGGCATCGTTGCTGGGATCCTTAATGCCCTTAATAAAGTCAGCGCGGCAGCTTATGAACCAGCTCTTAGAGTTATCACGCCACTGCCAGCATTCCTTTTCCTCTTCAGCAGTGAAGACCAGAGGCATAACAGTATCAGCAGGACGGCCTCCCTGAGCTTCAAAGCGATTCCAGTTGTTCTTGAAGCACTCGCTCATCATGTTCAGCTTGGCCTTATTCCAGGCAGTATCGTTCTCGGAAAGCTGGGTGCGCTCGTTCTCATTGGCAAGGCCCATAGCACCGCTAATGTTATTCCAGCAAGATTTGTTCTTGCTGCCGTAGAGAGTCTGGTTCAGAACCTTGATCTCTGCATCCAGGCCGGTGAAGGCCTTGGTGCCGGGATCAGCATAGTCCCAGTCAACTCCCTTATCGCCGTAGCGCAAGCGGTAGGAGCCTTCCTGGCTGGACAGGAGCATCAGGATCTCCCAGGCAGCGTCGGGATACTCGCAGTCACGGGTGATATAGCAGTTAGCAGTGAACACGGGCTGAGACATGATGGCATAGCCCCACTGAGGCATGGCCTTATAGACATAAACAGCGTCACTGCCTTCATTGATAACCAGGGAGGGGTGGCCCAGCCAGACACCAACGGTCTCCTCACCGACAGTGGGGTTGACCAGATTGCTAAGCTCACTTTGCGTAATGGTGAAGATGTTGGCAGGAATCAGACCTTCCTTCATCAGCTTGTTCATGAAGATCAGAGCCTCGCGGTACTCCTCAGTCCAGTAGATGCCGCTGATGTTGCCCTCTGCGTCCACTCTCCAGGGTCTGGCTTCTTCGAAGTAACCGAACATGTTAGCGATCCAGCTGATGACATCGCCGTAAGCACCGGTAGCCATACCAAGCAGGGGGATCTCATCACTGGGATCGCCGTTGCCGTTGGCATCCTTTTCCTTGAAAGCTTTCAGAGTGTTGTACAGCTCATCCTTATTGGTGGGCATGGGCAGACCCAGTCGATCCAGCCATTCCTGGTTGATAAAAGCAGAGTGCTTGATCATGTCGTACATGTTATACTCGATGGTGGGGAAGTAGTAGACCTCACCGCTCTCCTCGACAAACAGGCGTTTCTTGACATAGGTGATGAAGTCCTCATCGTCGATGCTCTCAAGGCGATCCCACCACTGCTGGCTGTACTCCTTGTCGTTGAAGTACTGACCCAGCTCGATGAATCTGCCCTTCTGGCCGTACTCAGTAGCGGTGATATGGCCAAGGTTCGGGCCGATAAGCAGATCGGGCATCCTCTGACCGGGGACCTCAAATTGGGTAGCAATCTGAGACTTGTAGTCAACGGCGGCGGACTGGTACTTAACGATCTTGATCTTGTAGCCGGACTGCTCCTCCAGCCACTTGGTCAGGGCATTGTCCTGATGGTCCTCGACCATGGCGTTAACGGGCAAGCCAATGGTGAGCGTATATCCGTCAGGAGCCTTAAGGCCCTTTCTTGTTGTGGTTTCGACATCGTCGTCGGGGCCTGCTGGAGTCTTACAGCCAACAAGCACAGAAGCAACCATAACCACACACAGCAGCAATGCTAACAGTTTCTTCATTGTATATCCTCCTAGATTTTTATATGCACATCGCTTCGGCGCAATGTTGCTTATGAAAGTATGTACCGGGCCTGCCGAAGCAGGCCTGCATGTAAACTTAATTACCGCATTGTTATTATAACAAACTGCGCTCCATAAATCAAGGGGATAATTTAACGAAATGCTCAACTTGTTGCCCCTTGACTGGACCGTTCTTTTGTGAAAAAATACAAATAGCAAAAGATGCATTTTCCCATCGTGTCATTCTGAGGGAGCAGGGCGACCGAAGAATCTAACAAAGATCCTTCGTCGCTGCCGCTCCTCAGGATGACACAACACCACTGTCATTCTGAGGGAGCAAGGCGACCGAAGAATCTAAAAGAGATCCTTCGGCGCTTACGCGCCTCAGGATAACAAGCGCTGTAGGGCGGATATTATCCGCCCGCGGGCGAACGCAGTTTGCCCCTACAAGGTGTGACGGACATGGGGGTAATCCCACCTTGCTTCAGCCCTTCATATGGCCCAGCATGGTCAGGAAATCCTCGCGCAGATTCTCACCAATACCCTTCTTAAATTGGGCAATATCCACAGAATAGCCGCTGTTTTCATAACCCAGAGTGGAAGGAAGATACCCATTGCACGAGCTGCACCGCTCGGCGGTGGGCATATCCGCCATGGTGGCGATCATGGTCACCGGATAGGGCGAAGCGGCCTTGATCTCCATGCCGTTGGTGTCAAACATCTCATAGGGCGCCACCACAAAGGCCACATCGCCGAAGGCCACAGTGCTGATGGTCAGATACTTCTTGTCACCGGGCTTATTCTTTTGGCGAATGACCATATACTTGCAGTGATACTTGCTGTAGATGCCGTAAGTATTCAGGTCCTCCTCGGTGGTCTTGCGGGTATAGCCGCCGTCATAGCTCCAGATGCCGTTTGCGAAATCCTCGATCATGCTCAGGACCTCGGCATCGGACTTATCCGCAATATCGGGATTGGTGCTCCTCAGCCATGCGGGGAAGGAATTAAAATTCACATCATAGCCGCAGGTGCGGGTTTCGATATGGACCTTCTGATCGCCCATGGCGTTGACCCAGCCATCCTCCCGGATGGTCTGCGCCACCTCCTTGGCCAGCTGCTGACCGAAGGTGATGTAGTCCCGGTTTTTAAAATAATACTGGGGGTCTATATTGCTGAAAGGATGGATGTTGCCGCTGGGGCCGGTGAAATACATAGCCCTGCAGCCCAGCTCCTGCTCTAACCTGTTGCGGTAGATGCCCACAAGGTCTGCTGTGGCCACGGTATCCAAGCCATTGGATGCCAACAGTGGGTGGGTCTGGAAGTTGGAGATCACGATGGGCTTCTCGTCGCCCTCCCGGGTAATGCGGACCAGCTGCACAGTGCTGTCAGCGGTGGATTCATAGGTCTTGCGCTCCTTGGCGACAATGCCCTCCAGGTCCTTACGGCCAATATCATTGTGATTGGGGGTGTTCATAGCACCGGGGATTGGCTTGCCTGCGGAGTCGGTATACTGCAGATTGCGGACGAAGTTGTACTTGTTCTCCGGCAGTTTCACAATCTGCACAGACACATCAGTAACAGCCTTTCGGTCAGCCAGAGCGGCCGCGCCGGCAGCCACCATCTGTCTGACAAACAGCGCATCGTAGCCGTTGACATAGTCGGGGGTAGCATGCTGATGGTTGGCAGAGATCATGACGCAACCCTTGGGTACGTCATAGTCCTGCTCCAGGATCCGTGCGATATCCGCCCCCTCGCCGTCACCTACAGCGGCGGTGTCGGTGGCATAGAGCAGAACAGTCTTGCCGTCTGCATCGGTAACGGCCAGACACATAGCCATCATGGGTGCGTTCTCATCCACGCCGGTGACGAGACGTGTACCCTCATTGCCGAAGCCCAAAAGCCCGGTCTTTCCATACAGGTCCTCGGTGGGACTGATATTGGCAACGCCAAATCCAATACGATACATTATTCTTTCCTCCTTGCGGTATGTTGCGGCCTATGTTTACTTCTATTTTAGCAAATACTACTGATTTAACAAGTAGAGAAATTCCAAAATTCCTTCCTGTGCTACCGCGATCCCATGTCATGCCTTCGCAGAGCGAAGAATCAAACCCCCGTGTCATTTTGAGGGAGCAGGGCGACCGAAGAATCTAAAAGAGACCCTTCGGCGCTTACGCGCCTCAGGATGACAAGCGCTGTAGGGGCGAATGCTCGCACCCTCCCTTTCACCACGCCCGGCTTCGCTGTCGCTCAGCCACCCTCTCCTCAAGGAGAGGGCATTGGTGCAGCGCTCAGACTCGCGGCCTTCAGGAGAGGGCTTTGGCTTCTCCCGGGGCCGCGTTGCCCTGCGCCGCCGGGGGCGGATGAAGCAGGGCATAAGCGTGTGCCGCGGTCGGCAGATGAGGAAGCCGCCCCTGCGGCAACGAGGCTGCCGGGCACCGCAAACAGAGAAGGTGGCACGGCGTAAGCCGTGGCGGATGTGGGGAAAAACATCAGGCGGGCCGATGTGCATCGGCCCGCCTGGGTCTCATAATAAGCTTGTATGGAACAGCGCTTTTATTTCCCACCGGTCATAGCACTGTGGGATGTATAGGCCGCGTCGTCATCGTTGCGGCAGGTCAGCTCCCAGATGGGCACACTGCGCAGAACATCGTCCACCAGAGGCAGCAGCAGCTCCATTTTCGGTGCGGTGATCTTGCGCATGGTCTGACCAAGAAGCAGGGGCAGGGCCTCCGCCGGGGACAGGGGGCGGATGTTGTTCACATCGCCCCGGGTCAAAAAAGCAACACCCCCCAGGGCCACACCCTCGGGGGAACTCAAGTCATGTTTTCCGGACCAGGGCGTTCCAAAGGCCGTCCATACGCCATCCAGCTTTCGCAGGGCTGGCTTATCGTCATTCAAATAGGTAGCCCCAAACAGGCGGATCCATTTTGCGGTATGGGTGGATTTTCCGGTGCCGCTGAAGGCTGAGAACAGGTATGCCCTGCTATCCAGCGTCACTGCGGAGGCATGGAGCCGAAAACCGTTAAAGTCCAGCAGGCCGGTGGAAAACTGTCCGCCGGTGTACAGATACTCCACCTCGTCCGCTGTGAGCAGGCCGGCCTTTTCAGCCACCAGCTCCGGCGGGGGGCAATGGATCTGCAGGTCCGCGGGACCTTGGGCAGGGGCGGCATACGCCGCCGCCTGCCTTTGTGTCTTTCCGGAAACCGCCATGTCCACCTTCAGACCGGCGATCTCATAGCGCATTAGTTGCCCAGCTCGTCGCCGCTGGCGATCACTTCGATGACAGCCAGGTTCTCAGCGGGGGTGAAACGAATGAGCTCAGCCTCAGGAGAAATATACATATTCTTCATCTCAATACCTCACTATTCGTCAGTCATTAGGCAGCGTACTTGGAAATCCACCAGTTCTGCATGAAGTTATTATAGTTGTAATCGGCATAGACCTTGGCCAGCAGAGCCTTATCATCACCAGTCAGCTTTGCTTCCATGCTCTCAACAGCCTTAATAACATTCGCATAGCTGGTTGCCTTCTCGGAGCTGTAGATCGTGTCCTCAGAACCGAAGTCGTCGGCTAAGGTGATGTAACCCTTAACAGCAAACACCAAATTAGCGTAATACTCGTTCTGATCAGCACCCTGTGCGGTGCTGTTCTTCAGGAAACCCTTAACAACAAGGGTCTTAACATTTTCGCCGGCAACGACATTCTGGCTATCCGTCTGCGGGAAATTGTTTTCGCCATCAGAAATGTCAACTCCGTAATTGCTGCCAACCAGGCCAGCAACGACGTCGTCGCACTTCAGAACGGTCTTGTAGCTCAGAGCGGTAGCATCGTCAGTCAGCACATAGTGGGTGACAGCCAGGTAGATGCGGTGAGAGGAATACACGTCGCCCTGCTTAACAACCAGGTATCTCTGGCCGTTGACCTCGCTCACAAAGTGACGGGCCACATTCTCAGCAGTAGCACTCTGGTCATAGGTAATGGCGCTGATCTTACCGGCATCTGCTGCGTTGTAATCAGCAGTCTTGCTGTCGAGAATCTTCAGGTTGGCGGCTGTACTTCTGACCAAGGCAGATTTAACAGTATAGCCATTCAGATCCAGCTCAACGGGCTTCTCAGCTCTAAGGGCCGGAACATCGCTCTCAAGCTTAATGGCATCAATGCCCGCTGCGATGAGGGTTCTTGTTGCTTCAGAGCGTACATAGATACCGTGAGCATAGCCAGGATCGGTCTGACCAGAGGTGATAACACCGCCCATGAGCTTAACATAGCCATTGTAGGAGTAGATAGCAGGACCCTGAGTTGCTGTTCCGCCAAGGATCTGGGCACCATCGTATACATTCACCTGTCCACCAAAAAGGAAGAAGTTGCCGCCAAGGCCATTGGGACCCGCAACGCCATCAGACACAGTACCACCATACATATTAAATGTGCCATTAGTCAAGGCAACATTACCGCCGCCACGGTTCGCGGCAGTAGCTCCGCTCTCACCGCCCGTAATGGTGCCACCGTACATATTAAAGATACTTTGACCACCAGCGGAATCGCCGATCTGCACACCGGCACCACCACCGGTAGGCAGTGTTTCGCGAGTACCAGTAATAGTACCGCCAAACATATCTACAGAAACATTATTCTGGGGCAAATTAATACCTGCACCATAGGTCTTCCAGGTGCTGCTGTAGTCCAGCATGCCAGTTTTTCCGGTGCTGCTGTCAGTCAGGATCAGCTTGGAGTATGTATTGTTGAGGTAGAAAAGTCTCGCATTACCAGTGCCCTTAATGGTATGGCCGTTCAGGTCAATACCCAGAACATTGACAGCAGCGGATGTACCGGCAGCAGGGGTTATTCCATTTCCTGTTACACTCACATCACCAGTCAGGTACCAGTAACCAGTGGTCTTTGTACCGGTGCCGTCCCACTCTGCCCAGGTCTCCATGTGGTGCTGGTCGTTTCCATTGCTGGGAGTTCCGTCGCAGCTCATGTCACCACAAACGCAGTGATTCTCAAGTGTACCTTCTGCTGCCATAGCGGGGATCGCCAGAACGGCAACCAGAGCCACCAGCAGAAGCAGAGCAAAAATTGTCTTCTTCACTATTGTTTCCTCCTAGTTAATAAAAATAATACATTTTTCAGCAGGATCGCCTGCTGTGGGTTACAGGATTCGGTGTCATTCTAA
>JAGBSG010000056.1 GCA_017632035.1 Oscillospiraceae bacterium
CTCGCCAGCACCACAGGCGATTTCTTCCCGTCACAGTACCTTTTGATTTCTATTCTCAGCCCCACAGCTTCGATATCTCGCCTTTTTCTTTTGGGGTTGACAACTTTGTCGTTGGTGAAAGTTAAAGGAGCTGTGAGGCATCCTGTGGCTCGTGGCAGGCTCAACAGAATTGCACTGTAGCACAAGGTCGATGCTGCACCATCTTTCCCTTGCGTGACCCTTACCTGCTTGTGGTCATATAATAGGAGGACAACCATGAAAGCAGGCGAGGGTGTTCCAAGTCCTCGCCTCGTGGTGGCTCTGCTCGGATTCGAACCGAGGACAACCCCGAATGTCAATTCGGTTGAGTGCTCTGCCGGACTGAGCTACAAAGCCGTGTGCTTTCTCCTATAGTAAGTAGTACTTATATAATTACATATACACATAAATACATATTGCTATATTGTAAGATATATATTACACGCGCGTGCGTGTGCGCGTGTAAGTGCGTGTAAGTGCGTGCAAGGGAATGCACGACCCAATAGGGTAGGGCCGTGCTATTTGACCTTGTGTCGTTTCATGTGATGAGGTGTTCACTTTTCCATAGTTCCGAGCACTTGCCGCTCGATGCGGTCCTCTACTCTGCGGTTCATCCACATAAGGGCTTCCTCGATATGGGTCAGTGCGCAGGCGTTCTCTCTGCATGCGTATGGACCGGCCTGGAAGGCTTTCAAGCGATCCCGGACAATCTCCAGGAGGTCTGTGTCGAGGATGCCGTGGCGGCTGTCAGCGCCTTTCCTGGGTCCCTTCTGGAACTCGATGCAGGCCATGGCGGCTTCAGTTGTGATGGGGTTGCATCCTTCGGGGTAGATGTCGTAATCATGGTATGCGCCTCCGGGTCCGGGTTCGCCGGTGCGGAAGACTTTGTTCAGGTTCTCGCGTTTCTGAATCGTGCTCAGTTTTTCCATAGTGTTTCTCCTTTTGTTTTTTCAGTTATTTCATATATCGATTGATATAATGATCCAGTCGCTTCCCCAGGTTCTCGTTGATGGCTTTCTGTATGCCTTCTTCCGTGCGCTTGCTGCTAACCATCTGCGGGAGGGATATTGCTTTTCTTGCCACGATATCATCCCTGTCTCGGCTCACGCGCTGGAACGGTAGATAATGACCACCGTTTGCGGCAGGCATCAGCATGATAGGTGAGTGGTCGCTTTGCTTTGTGCCGGAGCGGGTGAAGTTCTTACCAAGGGCGGCACGCTGTTTCTTAGTCAGCTTTTTTACTTTGCCAAGGGTCGTGCGTTGTCCCTTGACAATCGTTGCCTTTAATGTATAGGCTCCGCCAGGATTCGGTGCTTTCGGTGACATATTGAAATGCGTGTGCGTCAGCATTCTGCCGGTGTACACAACGCGCACCTCTTTGAAGTTCGCACCTTGTGGCGTGACCCTGCCCAACTTCTGACCTGTAATATCGCCCTTTTTAACGCCGTATTCCTTGGTCACCTCAGTGGCGACCCATCCGGGGACGCGCTTCTTCGCCTCGGCTGTTAGGCTTTTCATAACCTGCCGTGGGGCTTTCTGCATATCGTCGATTTTCTTCTTTATCAGCTTGTAATTCTTCACTTCGCAAGTGACCGACATATAACCGCCCCCTTTCGTAGCATAAGAAAAGCCACCGCAGGCCGGTTTCCTGTGGTGGCTTTTCCGTTTAACATTATCCTCGGAATCTCTATTGCTCCGATGATGGTACTATATCATGCAAATTCGCTATCTTTCAATATCAAAAGGTATCATTTACTATCATTCAATATCAAACAAAAAAGAAAAAATCCCCGGTTGGCTTTCGCCGTCCGGGGTCGTTTGCTATATTAGCCTGCAGTGGTCTTCGCCGTATACTACCGATAAGGTGCTGCCGTTGTCCCAATGTACCATTATGCTGCCGATATCGTCTACTCCTATCACCGTGCCTTGCGTTCCTATCGGAGGTGCTTGCGTGTCGTTCATTTGGGTAAGTTCCACCCTCGCTCCGGCTTTGTATCTTTCCTTTAGGGCCTCTATTACTCTTTGGCTTGCTTCTCTCATTTTCTTTTCCTCCGTTTTCCTTTTTTGTAAGTCTCTTGCTTACCTTTATATAATACCGCATTGCGGTACATTAAGCAAGCGAACAGGCAAAATAAACCAAAAGAAAAACCGGAGCAATTAAGCCCCGGTCGTTCCTTATTCGTCTGCTTCTTTTACCTTGGGAATGGTCGGATCGTTCGCCACTCGATATGCGATAAGTTCAGCTACATATTCCGGGCACTTACGCAAGCCCTGCTCCCAATCCTCCAATGTCCGTCTTGGGATATTCAAAGCATCACCGAACTTCTGCCGGGACAGCCCTGTGGATTGTCTTATTTCCTTAATCGACTGCATTTGTCTTTTCCTCCTTTACCGTTTAAAGATTTTCCGTAGAATTGCCCTTACTCCTAAAAACAGGGCCGCAAACAAAACCGCAAGCAAAAAGTGTCTCATAGCGTTTTCCTCCTTGACAAATATTGGTTTGATATTTATAGTGGGAGGTGCTTGGGGGATGTCCAGTCCCCCTCGCTCCTCCGCCTTATATACCGAGGGCTTTCTTTATCGCCTCGATTATCAGGCCGGATACGATACTGGAAAGAAGATCGATTGCTGCGTCTACTATTCTTTCCCGAAGCGCCGTGGGCTTTGCCTTACGGCGTTTCACTTTTACCCGGACTTTCAAGCCTTATCACCTCCGTTTTGTTTTTCTGTTAAGTGGTGTTCCCCTTAACTGTCTGCATTATACCGCATTGCGTGGAAGAAGTCAAGCGAATTTACAAAAATAGTTAAACTTTTTCATATTAAAAAGCCACCCAAAAGGTGGCTTTTGTATTTCTTTATTCTACTTTTCCTGTAAAAATGAACGTTGCGTATTCCTTGCGATTCTCGGCTATATAGTCCACCAGTTCGTAATATCCCTCTTCAAAGGCGATTCGCTGTACTGCGTGAATGTCAAGCATATTCGTAAGCCCCGTGTCTCGTACTGCGTGAATCTGTTCTTTTACTTTGTTTTCCATTTTGTTCTCTCCTATTTGCCGGTGGCGGTTACCACCGGCTTTTCTTTTATTTTGTGGGGTTATGCAGGGATGTATTTTCCGTTCGGTTCCCAAAGCCATGTGCCGCCGTTGAAGGCTTCGTCATAGATCAGGAAAGTTCCTCCGTTTACGGCGTATACCGTGAAGATTTCTCCCGTTTCTTTATTCTTTACTTTGAACATTTTTGTTTCCTCCTATTGGTTATATAGTTCTCGAAGTTCGTAAGTTCCTACTTCGTAGCCTTGCTCTGCAAGGAATGCCATGGCTGCCTCTCTCGTTGGCGCTGATACTTCGCCGATATATCCGTCTTTGTCCGTGTATACTGCAAATGTCATTTTGTTTGCCTCCCTTCGTTTGGTATACCTTAACTATACCGCAACGCGTGGAATACAGCAAGTTATATTTCCTCTTTTTAACAAAGAAAACAGCCACCGCATTTGGTGGCTGTTTTTGTTATTCCGTGGCGGATTCTTCTTCTTGTCGTCGCCTTTCAACTTCGGCGATCACCTGCGGCATGGCTGCGGTTATTGCTTCAATGATGGTGGGAATCACCTCTACAATGTGTTGAATCCATCCTTCGATTATTCGTGCTAACTGAGCAACGCAATTTCCAACGCCATCGAACCATTCAACAGGCATTAAGCCGTTCTTTTCACAAAGGATATACAAATACTTGCCATCGTATGAAACACCATCGCTGACCGCTGTACGAGCCTCTTTGTTGGCCTCGTTCCGGCTGTAGCCGATGGACATAAGCTGTTTTACAAATCGTTTCCGTGTCATTTCGCACCTTCAATCTTCATTTGTTCATTCGTTCTTTCTTCAAATCTTACTTCCAGCACCTTCGTGTCACCGAACCGCTCCATGTACATCGCCAGCGATTCCTTGATCCCCTGCGCCATGAACGGCGGAGCGTTTACCTGTAAAACGATTATCATTGGTCTTTCCTTTCTCCCATCTGCTTGATGGGTTTCCATGGGTCATAGGGTTCCCACGATATTTCGGTATATTTTCCAGCAAGGACCTTACCTAAAGCAAACTCAAAAAAGCCGTTATCTGCCGGAGGCGTGCCGATTACCTCGGCACCACCGTTTCCGTCACTTTTGATTGTAATTCTCGCCATTATTTTTCCTTTCCTTAATCGCAGCCTGTGCCTCATCGTAAGTGGCGAACACTTCCTTTCCCCATTCGCCACGCGCTATGTGCTTCACTACAATCACCAACCGCAAATCCTTGGAAATAAGCAATTCCGAAACTTGCCCTTGCTGTGGATGATTCGTTCCGTGATAGTTGCGTATTACCCAAACGAAGTCGCCGAGTTTGCAAGGCACGTGCAAGAACTGGGATTGGTCTTTAAAATGGCGACACCCGGATAGCTGGAATGAGGATGCGTCCTGGCACTCTTGATCGCGCCACATTTGGCATATGGGATTGTGCAAGCATTCATTGCAATTTTTGACCATCTTCCAAAAGCTCCTTTGCTACTTCATCAATCATATCAATGGCCCGAATGATTTCATTCGCCTGGACGGTTTCCAAGAGGAATGTCACGCCCTCGATTATTCCAAGCGCACGTTGTATGGTGCTGATTTGGGATATAAGCTTTTCATTCGCCATCTTTTTATAGCCCCCTATCTAAAAATTTCCTCAACATTACAAGACCGATCACCGATGTTGACCCAATAAGGGCGGACAACTTTGTCATCGTAGAGAATGCAATGCAAGCCCTTAGAATCCAAATAACGCTGTAACATATCAATTTGGTTTTTAAGCCGCTTGATTTCTATGTTTTCTTCGTGGCGGTATCTGTCAATCCCATATCCACAAGGCATACTCATTTCATAGGCAGTGTCGATAGCTTCTGCAAGTTCCACAATCTGTTCATCGGTCAAACTGATTCCGTTATCCCCCGCCCATTCTTCGATTGTGATTTTCACTCCGTCAATTGCCATCTTCCGTCCTCCTGTTCCATCTCTTTCTGGCTTTCTTCTCCGCTTCTTTTTTAGAATAACCGGTGCATGTTACAGGCTCATCATCACAATTTATATTCATGCAACCAATTAAGCAACAATACAGTTGCCCCATATGTGCATGAACAATATCCAGTTTATCTTTGCCGCAAGCCCGACACGGCTTCAACTTTTTACTAAGCATTGCTTTTTCCCTGCCTTGCAGATCATATATTCGTCGGTCGGCTCCCAGTCACAAACCACTATTGTCTGGTGCTCGTCGCAGATAAAATCGCCGTCACCGATATACTGGCAACAATCACAGGCGCCGGGATCGCAAAACCGCTGCTTACGGTCAAGGTCGAACTTCTTTTTCTTTCTCGCTTTAGCGTTCATTTTTGCGCCTCCTTCGGCTTGTGGCGGTAGGCGATCCATCCTTTTCCGTATCTGCAATTTAAATAAAAGCTTTCACCCATACTCCAAAAGCTACAATCGTTGTAGCCTGTGAATATCTGCCATTCGTTGCCGTTATGAGAATGGACAATATAAATCGGCTCCCCGATCATGTCGCGCAATTCCTCTATGGTCAGCGGCTTGGGATCCTCGCGCTCAGCTTTCTCCCGGAGGGCTTCGATTGCCATTTGCATAGCGTCTTTCAGTTCATCGTCTACACCATAGCCATATTCGTCATAACTCTTTATGTGATCGCCCGGAAGGTGTAATGCCCGGATGGCTTCTTGAATTGTCATGCTCATGTATCATCCCTCCTTACTTATCCTCATCATCGTAGCAGTAATATTTCATGTCGGGATCTTCCTCAAAACTGTCATAACATCCGTTCTCTTCGAGGGCTGCCTCCTCCGGGGTCATATCGCCGTATAGTTCCTTATACCATTCCGGGTGATGGAATTTGATATATGCAGGGTCGTGTATGCAATCCGTGTATCCTCGGGGGCAGGTAGGTGTGTACCCTTGCTGAACCGCTGGTGGGTGGGATGCTTTGGCACACTTAATCCGTTCCCGGAGCCGGAGAATCTTGCTGTCCATCATTTCACACACCGGCTTGTTAATGCTGAATATCTGCCGCACCTGCTCCAACATGATGGTGGCATCGGCAACTTCCTCCGCCAAATGTGCCGGGTGTATATCGCCCCGGAGCGCCTTGCAGATTTCCTTTTGCAGTTCGCTCATTTCTTCCAAGGCAACGACCAGTTGACAGTTCGCGCCGAATGTGGCAATGGCATCGGCATATACCTTGGCCCGTGCTTCGGGTGTAATATTGTTCATTCGCTTACCTCCATAATTTCCGGGTTGTCGTGGATGTTGCCGATGATTTCAGCCTCCCAATGGTATGCGTGGCATCTTCCAAGCGGAACAATGCCATCTTTTTGAACATCCATCACAGAAAAAGAACAATCGTATTCACAGAACACAACTTCACCAAAACTATCGTCAGATGGTTCATCGTGGTCATACCAGCTTTGTGCGACAATATCCCCTTCAAAAATCTTCTTGCCGTTCTTATCGGTCAAGCCTGTAAACTGACCAACGGTAGAGGTGGCAACCATATGGGCAACGGTCTGTATAATGCTTTCGTCTTTCTCATAACAGAATATATCTGTATGACTTTCGCAAATTCTTGCTCTGCCATCTTCATATTTCAGCAGTTGCCCTTCAACCCATTCACCATCATAAATCCGCTTTCCACGGAACAAAATCTCACGCATGATTTTCTTTCCTTTCCTTAATTTTTAGATAAACCATATACGGCACAATCCACAGCGGAATTGTTATATAGACCAATGTGATTTTTGCACATTCACCCATGCATCCTACAAGTTCTGCAAACGGTTGAAGTGTATTGCACAAACCCTCAAAGGCGTGGTCAAAGTATTTACGCATCTGCAGCACCCTCCCACAGTTCCGGGTTGTCATACACATTACCCAGCACCTTAAACTTGACATTTACGGAATAGTTGCACATTGGGGTTATCAGCCCCCGGCGATCCTTCAAGCAGAACGCGCCCCTGTCAAATACGACCACCTGCCGGCCCCAAGAAAAGCCCTCGTGTATTCCGTCCGTCAGAACCGGTTCCACAATGTCGCCCTCGTAGATAAAGGAGCGGAGAATGTTGTCGCCGGGTTTGGGTTCGCCTTTAATAAAGTCGCCAAAGATGCCGGTACACTGGCCGATGGTGGCGGGGTCTACTATGTACCCATATTGGTTAAATGGTGTAATGGTCGGGTATATATCTTCTTCAATAGTTCCAACGAGGTGTCCACAAAGCTTGTAATAGCCTTGTACCCACTCGCCGGTGTCTACGCGTTTGCCTCTGTAATCTCTCATACTCATCACTCCTTATCTGTATCGAGTCGCTTTTCGCCAGCCGTGGAGAAGTCGGGGGTCTGCATTGATTTGTGCCATGGTCAGTCCTAGGCATTCAAGGGTGGGTTCGGGGTCGTGGGTGTATCCGTATTCGTGGTTTGCAAGTTCGTAGTTGAACATATCAAAGATGAAGCCGTCGCCGGTGGGATCCGCTGCAATGGCATCCTCCATCTCCTTTGTATGGCGCTCCATCATCTCGCGGAAGGCAGGGGCATCGCTCTTGCGGTAGAAACCGCCTGTGTTGCCTAGCTTGTAGATTTTGGCAGTATCGCCGGGGTTCAGCCCGAGGGACCGCATACCCTCATCAAATTGCTTGTTGTTGAATGCGAAGAACATGGGGAAGGCTTCAACTTCCGCCTGCTGCTTTTCGTGCAGCTCTAGGTATTTGTTCATGGTGTGTTTTTCTCCTTTCGTGTTGCCGGTTTGTTTTGCGGGAAATACTCGAAGTACTCATACAGGTCGAGGAAACCGTTTGTTGCTCCTGGAATCAGTACATCGAGGCGCTGATCGTATATCACGCCCTTGTACAGATAGTAGGTTGCGCCCCGGTACCGGAGCCGCTGGGCTTCCTTTTTGATAATAGATTTGTCTGGCATTTGGTGTCCTTCCTGCCCCGGATTTTCCGTCGGGGCTCGGCTGTTTGGTAGGATGGGCCGGTTTCCCGGCCCTGGGAGGTTTGTTGTGTTATTTGAAAATTATGTATCTGCAATCCCATGTACCATACGCGTCTGTCGTTTCTCTTTGCTCTATTCTGTACTCGGGCCTTAATCCGTTTTTCTCCAGTGCTCTCAGAACCTTGATGATGTTCGCTCTTGTCTTTTTTCCTTTCTGTTCGTTGGTTTCTTTTTCTATTTTGGCGCCCTCAAATTTGCTGCGTTCAATAAACTGGATAACTTTGACTCTTAACTCATTGCCATCATAATAACCTGCAGTGGCTGTAAAGACTGCATTTTCTTTTTTCAAAACCTTTTTGATCTTGGTCGCTTCCTGTGTGGTCATGGTGTTTTCTCCTTTCGGTGTGTGGGGGTGTTGTTCTTTATGGCCTTATTGTACACTATCGTGAACATAAAAGCAAGTCGGGATAGTACACAATGGTGTACATATTATTTTGTGCGTTTTGTACACTTGCGTGTACAGGCTTCGGAGTGTATAATGTGGCTGTGAAAGGAGGCTCCGCAATGATCAAATTTGATAAGCTGTTTGCTCTGCTTGAAGCGCAGGGCAAGAGCGCCGTTTATTTCCTGCGGCAACAGGGTATCCATCCTGCCGTTATGAACAAGCTGCGGAAAAACGAACGGGTAAACACCGACACCATAGATCGCCTTTGTGAAAAGCTGGATTGCCAGCCGGGGGATATCATGGAGTATGTAAAAGAATAACCCCTTTATGTAAAGAGCCACCTCTGGTCGCGGGTGGCTCTTTACTTTATCTCTGCTCTGTGCTTTGCGTGTTTCGTGTAATATTCCGGGTAATCCACTCGTCCAGTTCCTTGGATGGAATTTTTACCGAGTGGCCAATCTGGATGTACGGCAGGCCGCATTTCTTATATATCCGGTCGAATGTAACCAGTGAAATACCGAGGCGCTGCGCGGCTTCTGCTCGGCTCAAGAGGGTATTCATTCCTCGCCCTCCTTTTCCCATAGCATTAGTTTCTGCAGGCTTTTTATTGCCTTGTCGAGGAGGCGGTATGTAGCGAGCATTTTTGATTCGCTATCGTCCTTGTATATTGCAAACGCAACATCCCTCCAAAGCATCGGTTTGGCTGTTCCGCTTTCGGTGTACCGGATCCGCAGTACCATGCGCTCCATAGGGTCTGCAACGGAGTTTATTGAATCGTCGATGTATTTCAGTTCTTTCCGTTTTGCTTCCATCTCTGGGCCGTGCCGTTCCTCGTATTCCATGCGGCGGATGATTGCACGCTCCTGCCTGTCTCCCGTGCCCCCGGTATGCTTGGAGCCATTACCGGGGCGCACAGGAGGGAGGGTTTCTTCACTTTTCAGCCGTTCCAGCCGTTCTTCCAAATTGTCAAGTTCCACCCGGATTGCACTGTAATTGGATAGCCGTTTTTTAATTTCGTCTATCGATGGTCTGTACATCGGGTATCACCTAATTCCTTTGCTTTTTGTTGTGTCACACAAGTCCCCATTCAGCAAACTTCTCAAATCCACCGACCGCTTCAATGTAGGCTCGTGCGATACTCACAATCGTGGAGTAAGGTTTGCCGTCGATGGTATCGTCTCCGATGGCGCAGCATAGTTCCACAGGTTTTCCGGTTCTCTGTGCTTCAAGCCATGCGTAAATATTCACGCTCACATCTGCCTTGGAGAGGTCTTTGCCGTGCAGACCACCGCCGGTTACGCTGTCGGCCATATCACTGCCCAACTTGCGGTTGGTTGCGCCGGTGTCAACGTCTGTGCCGCCTGTCCAGTCTCCGAGGGGATTTACCACCGCTCCGGGGTACTGGTACTCAAGCGTGGCGGTGCTTGCGTTGCTTTGGCAAATAATGAGGTGCTTTCCGTCCAGAATATACTTGCCGTCGTGGGGGTAGTCCGCATAAATGTACCGAGCAATTTGGGAGAGGTTCTTCTGCTCAGCGGTTACCGGCATACCCTTAAAGATGCCGTTATCTCCGCAGCGGAAACCGTTCTGCTGATTTTCGGCAAGGTGGGTGTCTTGCTGTACGCACTGGAAGTCTACACACATGCCGTCGCATCCGGTAATACGCCAAACAGCCTTATATACATCGGCTTCTTTCAGCCACACCGAGGATTCGGCAATAATGTGGCAGATGCCGTGTCCGATTAAGACCTCAACGGCAATCTTGGGATTTTCTTCTACCTCGTATGCGAGGTCTACTACTGCGCCAGCAATTCGGTCTGCCAGCTTGTCGGGATGGGATGGGTTGACTTTTTCAAACATTTGTGATTTCTCCTTTCAATACATCGGAAATTCCTTTTTTCTTTTTCCGGTTCCTTTCGTCGCCGGCCAGCTTTTGGCAATACGCCTCACAGTACTTCTGTTGCATGTTGTACTTGATTCTGAACGGCTTGCCGCACCATGCGCATTTTCTCCAGTCACCAGGCAGCGGTGGTCTTTCATACTCGACCGGATCTTGCGTGGCTTTCCACGCTCCATAATGACAACCGAAGCCGTCCTTTTTGCACTGAATCATTTGCCTCGAGAGGTTGTCCATTTCTTTATGCACGCTGTCCATTTTCAGCCTCCCGCTCTTTCAGCTTCTGCAATACAAATGGAGCCCAAAAATTCCACTGTTTCATAAACCATGTCTGGTATCTGTTGCAACTCTTGTTAGCGCAGCTTGTGGGATCCTTTGTTGTAGTACAACTTTCACACGGACTTGGCACAGGGTTAATTTCTGCCATGTTTATCGCCTCCTCAGAACGGCAACTGCGCATCGTCGTCCGTCAGCTGTGCGAAATCCTGTGCCGGTGCGCCATAGCTGCTTGCATAATTGGGAACCGATGAAGTATTGTCAGCACTTCGCTTGCTGTCGCCGAAATAGACATTGTTGGCAACAACCTCGGCGCTGCGGCGTTTGTTGCCGTCTTTGTCTGTCCAATCTCGGATCTGTAGCCGTCCAGAAACAACCGCCATCGATCCCTTTGCGAAATACTTGCTGACGAATTCGCCGGTTCCTTTCCATGCCACGCAGTCAATAAAGTCGGTTTCCTTTTCGCCGCCGTCCTTGCCGGAAAAGTCCCGGTCAACGGCAAGCGTAAAGGATGCCACCGCTACACCGCTTCCCGTGCGGCGCAGCTCCGGATCGCGTGTCATGCGTCCCATGATTGTTATATGATTCAGCATATAAATTCCTCCTGTTACCAATACTCTTTCAATAGCGGGAAGAAGATCTTTACCTCTTCCCACGTGTTGCCAAATACCCGCTTAACAAAAGCCGCAAGGGTGGACTTCGTGTGCAGAATGTCTTTGTCGCCGGTGTGCTTATCCGGACCGTAGTCCTCCAAAATGATCTTTGCCAACTCTTTTCGGTTGATCTCATAGTCGGTCAGAACCCCTTGGGCTCTGCCGGGGCCGACATTCAGCCGCTCATGAACTGTCTTTATCATGGCAATTCGATCTAGTTCCGTGTTAAATTCAAGCCGCTGCCGGTAATTGGCCTCCAGCTTCTTTGCAAAGGCAGCCAGCACCGGATTTTCTCCGGGATGCTTATTTTTAGCCATTTTTTGCCACTCCTTTCAGCCGACCAACCCACCGCGTTAGCTTGTCTCTTTTGGTTCTTACAGATTCCGAAAGGTTCATTTCAAGCTTCAGAACAGTTACAACAAGCTGCACATCTGCGATCTCTTCCTTGAGGTTTGCGATTGCCTCACTCTCCGTGACCGGTGTGTAGTTCCTGCCGTCATACACTCTCCGAAGCTTCAGCGCTGCATGGGCCAGTTCAGAAGCCTCCTCTGCCAGCTGTGCCAGCAGTTCTTCCTGCGTGAGTATCTCCCGGATTACATCAATATCACTCATTTGTATTTCCTTTCTCCGTAACCTCTTTCATCTATCTTCTTCCATGTGTGAAAGAAAGCATGGGCGACGGGATTATGCACATAATCTGAAGCCTTGGAGTGCTCATATTGCTCAATGAGCAGCTTAATGGCTTCCCGTAGTTCCGGATCTGCCACTTTCACAGCATCTACCGTCTCTTGGCTTGCTATCACAGCCAGCACGTTCTCATGGTCATACTCTCCATGCTTTTGCAGTTTTGCAAGATCAATGACCAATCTCCACGCATCAATCAACCGCTGTCCCTTTGCCATCTTCTTTCCTCCACTCCAACGGCTTATTGCACATTGGACATTTCTCCACTTTTAGTTCTTCTGCCATCAAACCAAGCTGCCTTTTACAATGAGGACAATAGGGAATTTTCCAATAACCAAAACTATTGCCAAGTTTCCACCTTTTTTGTTTATAGAACGGTTTCAATTCAGCCATCATTATCTTTCCTTTCGCTGATATGAGCACTGAGAATCACACTCACGTCGAGGAATGCCACAAGCTCGACCCCATTCCATACATGGAGCGCATTATCAACTAATTCCATTCGGGTAGCAGCAACATTCACATATGATTGATCGTTAAGTATCGCAATAAACCGTTTCACTTTGCCGCCTCCTTTCCAGCACTAAAGCGGTATCTTGCGGATATTCTTGTCAAAATATGTGGTAGCTACTGCCATAGCTGCCCACATATCCTTGCTGAATCCGTAGAAGAATCCGGGGTTTTTAACAGTTCCCTTGCCCTTGTTGGGTTGTCCGGGTGCGAATCTATCCACAAGTGCTTGCGAAATGTTGCTGTCCTTGGCTGTCAACTTGCCGCACAGGTACAACTTCTCGTCCTTGCGGTATATGCGCTCGATTGTGCGCCCCTGTGCGGCTTGCGTAAATCGTCCGATCCACACACAGGTGTCAAAAACCTCAGCACCGACCGGCATCCCGTAGCTTGCCACCATTTCAATTGCCACATGAATGCTGACGGGGGACATCTCAATTATTCGCAGCAGCTTTTCGTTGGCGATTTTTCCCTTGTGGGTTACGCGGGTAATTTCTTCGCCGTTGTGCTCGGCTATGACGTAGCCGCTCTCCGTGTTGCCGGGGTCGATTGCGAAGATTGTGCCTTTTGTGGTGTTTTGCTCAGCCATTGCTTGCACCCCTTTCCTCATATCTGCACACGCCGGGATTGTCCGGCACGGGGCAGTAGTCGGCTCTCACGGGGCAGTCGGCATTCACGCAGATTTCATCCTTGCAGTATTTACACTGTTTTGCCTCCTCGGCCAGATCCTTTTCGGCATCCTCTTTTGACAAATAGCAAAACTGCGTTCCAATTTTGGTGTCGCAGCCACCTTTATCTCTTATGAGAAATTCATCTTTTGTAATGACGATGCCTGTAACTCCGTTTTCCTCACATTTAACGGTAAAGTCTTCAGCGTCAATCCACCAAATATCGTCACCGATTTTGCAAGGTGGAACGATAATGCCGCTTTTAATAAGGTGGTCTGCAATCATGCTTGCATCTACGAATGGAACAGATACAAATGGGGTACTTTCTAAAATTTCGGTTAGTTTTTCTTTCATTTTTTCCATTTCTTTCATAGTCAGTCCTCCGAATATACTTCAATCCAATTCCCGGAAAAGTACCATTCAATCAGCATTTCCTTAAAATCCTCTGCTTCGAGGGCGGTTTCGTCAAAGCGGTCAATGCCGACATGCGTGCAGGCATAACCGAAACCGTCTTCTGCTGCCACATATTCGCCGGCGTTGGGGCCTATGCCCCGCCAGCCTTTAAGTTTGCCTTTACTCATACTCCGGCTCCTCGCTTTTTTCTTGTATTTTCATCTGCTTTCGGAATTCCAAGAATTTTCGCGTGTAGTCGTAGCTGGCTCCAAACACCTTTAACATCGCTTTGTGGAACTTAGGCTCATACTTCTCAGCCAGTGCAATCTCTTCCTCGAAACTCTTGCCAAATGGGCAACCTGCACATCCAGTCCGTTTCATGCCCCAGACCTTATAGCAGTCGCTGTGGGTGATGCCGTAGTGGGCATCATATTCGGTTTTATCCGCATTGGAGAACCAAAACAGGGGTCTGTACTGATCCGGTCCTGCGAGAGCCTGTGTGTAGCAGGTTTTGTAAGCTGATGCTCTGTCACCACCTTCGGCTTTTCGCACCCCCGAGCAGTTAAGGTCAAAGTCACCACTTGCGAGGAATTTTTTAACAGGCTCCTTTTTTGCATAGTGGCAACACTTTGCAGAGATAATAAAATCTGGAGGATTTTCGATTAAAAACTCCTTGAGACCCGGAACATAAGCAATGTTGAATTTAGAGGCTCGACCTGTATCGGTTTGGGGAAAATCGTTGCACCACCAACGCAAACCCGATTTGCACCGAGGATATTTTTTTAACAGCACATCAAGTGGCTCGTCCTCAAATTTGAAGCCGTGCCGCTGCAGTCTTGAAATCATTTCAGAAACATGCTTGCTCCAAAATGGAACTCCGTGCTTTCTTACACAAAGCGGTATTGGCTTAATTGGTGGCAAAACCATCACTTTAATGCCGTATTTATCCTCAAGATGTGCGAGCTGCCTTTTAGTAGCTTCGTATTCTAATCCGGTATTGAAGAACACAAAGGTGGCTTTGTTCTTTCCTCCGCAACGGATCACCAAGTCAGCCATAATATCGCTATCGGCTCCGCCGCTGACCGCAACGAGAATCTTGTCGTGGTTTCGCACCTGCTGCAGGCACTTTCCAAGGGCATCCTGGATGGTCAAATTGTCCGGTGCTTCATCGAGTAGATCCGCTGTTTTTATTTGTTCGCTCATAGTTCTCTCAGTCTCCGTATCGCATCCATTCTTTTCTGCTCGGTAATTTCTCCGTCTGGCAGCGCCGGCATCTTCATGCCCTCTGTGAGGCTTGCCATAAAGGTTTTAACGCTCGACGGCAGTGCCAGATAGTCGCGCTCATTCTTGGCTCGTACCTTGTACGACCTCTGGAAGTTGGAGGCAACCACGCTGTTGAGGGTTTCGCTGTCCATTGCAGCCCATTCCCGAAGCTGTGAGGGTGCGCCCACAAGCCGTTGCAGGACCGGTGGCAGCTTGTTGAATTCCTCGCCGCTGTTATAGTTGGAGTTGCCGATTGCCTTTAATACAAGGCTCCAGGCTTCCATTTCGGTCATTTGCTCCGGCTGTGTGATTTGCTGAATCTTGGCGTTTACATCGGATGGCTGCGGTGGATATGGGCTTGTTTTAATCAGCGCCATAACCGCCATGGACACCACATTGTATGGGTCCTCTGCAAAAACCTGTGTCCACAGCTTCACGGCGTTTTCCCTGTCCTCTGCAGTCTTTTGTGCGTAAAATCGCGGGTATGCGGTTTCTATTACCGCCATGATCTTCATGGTTTCAAGTTGGTTCACAGTACATCACCTCCGCCGTTCGCTTCCATTTCCCGCACCATATCCATGAAGGTCTTTTCCCTTTGTGGACGCTGCGGCTGTTGCGGTGGGCGCTGTGCCGGCTGCGGTTGTCGATCGTCGTAGTTGCCACCGAGGACTTTTGCCATATTGGAATCTTTAATAAGCCAGTCAAAGGAGGCTATCCAGTTTCTATCGTTGCAGCCCTTCAAGAAGCTGCTTGCTCCCGCTTTCTGGAATAGCGTTCTGAAATGCTCCATCGTGTAGCCGGATGTGAACCTTGCTTTGATGGCGGTCTTTCTGGCATCGGACATTGCAACGCAGCTTGGCAAGGATGGGCACAGTTCGTTATACATGGTTTTGATTTCCATATAGTCAATGCGGATGCTTTTCGGCTTTTCCTCTTTCTCCCCACACCCCTCTATCTCTATTAAAGAATTAGAATTAGAATTATTAGAGTTAGAATTAGATATAGATATAGAGGGTAACGCATCAGTAACGTTATCAGTAACGTTACTTTCTTCGTTACTATCATCTTCTTGCCCTTCTTCGTTCGCAGCCTGTAATGCTTTTCTTGCCTTAAAATTCGCCTGTCGAATTCTATTTTGCTCTCGTATTCTTGCCAACCCTTCCTCGTTCTGGTACTGTGTCCAGTTGGATAGTTGGTAGATGTTGTCTACAATCTCAACCATTCCCTCTGCTACAAAGAACTGCATACAAAGCTGTAATTCTTCCGGTTCCCGGTCGATCATGATTGCGATTTCATCTATACTCGAAAATGGAATCTCTCTGGAATTGATAAAGGCTCCTGCATGGTTGCATTTACCAGCAAAGTCCATCAGTTCAAACCATACGGCCGTCAGCTTATCCCGGAACTTTTCACCGCCTATTTTGGCGCGTTTGATTTTTTTAAAACTTTCTCCGTCAAACATCCCAACTTTCAGTTTGACCCACTTTACGTCCGTCATTGGTATCAACTCACTTTCATCTCCGGGCAGGTTTCCCCGCCCGGATTATTTGTCGTTTTATTAGGTGGGGATATCTTCTCCGCTATCGAAAAAGTCTGCAAATTCGTCCGGCTTCACCACAACGCCGTCTTCCGTATCAAAAGTGGGTTCTTCCGTATCATTTGCATCGGTTTCCGTATCAACGGGGGCATTTTCCGTATTGCCCTGGTCTTTTTCCGTATCGCCGCAGCAGTTCTCGGTTCTGTCCCGGAAGTAGTAAGCCATATAACAGGCATACATTTTCTTGAAAAGGTTCTTGATCTTATTGAACAGGGCATCGCTGATGTTGATGGTCTCGGACATCTTATAAGTCAAGTCGCCGTCTTTATAGGCCAACACAATGACCGCATCCGGGCTGATATATCCGGTGTCGCCGTTATCATCGGCATCCTCAAGCATGGACATTTGGGCATCCATGCCGGAAAGGGCTTTGACCGTCATAAAGAATGGGTACTTTTGGTTATGGATTGCAAAGGTCAAATCGTTCTCGTCGCAGATGCCTTGCAACTTCTCTTTGAGCACGTTATACTTGCCGATTTCGTTCATAATTCAAAACCTCCTTAGTTGTTGAAAAATCCAGCGGTGGGGTCTTCTTCCGGTGCATCCTGGGGCATATCAATTACCTCGCCTGTTGCGGGATCCGATTTGGGTGTGGTGGGTGCTTCGCCGGTGTCGGGGCCGTAGTCCACCGAATTGTCCACATAGTCCACAGTGCCGTCCTCGTGAATGGCGGCCATATCATTGTCCATGGCCGTCTGCAGTTCGATGGACATAATGCCCCATCTACTAATCAACTGGCGGAGCATAGTCTTGTATGCCATACCGTCAAAGTCCTTGTACCAGAAAGAGGAATACAGCCACATATCGCTTTCCTTGACCTTGCCCGCCTCAAAGTCTGCAAAGGAAACCTTGTTGTACTTCGGATCCCGTGCTGTGACTGCGTCCTTGCTGAATGCTTGGCTGTACTTGTCGGCATGGGCAATCATCTTTTCTTTGCTCCAATACATCGTCTTTTTGAAGCCGTTTGTGTACTCGAACATTGCATAGTAGCCAATGGTCGGCGCAGCCTCACGCAGCTGCTCGTCCTCGATAAGGTTTACCTTAATTTCCTCCTCCAAAGGATCGTAGCTGACCAGTTCGCCCTTTTTGATTGCCAGAACGTTCAGCTTTTTATACTGCCCGGAGCGTATAGCCAACTGGATATAGCCCTTATATCCAAGCTGGAACTGAGCCACCTTGCAGTTTCGCTTTTTGTCGTTGAAAGGCACCATGTAGTACTGGCCCAACTGAGGGGAAGGTGAAAGCTTCAAACTTTCGCCCAGGAGGGCAGCGGAAAGGATCGTGCTGTGGTCGCACTCGGTAAGTCCGGGGTTCACGCTTACCGCAGAAATAACTGCGGAAATGAACCGCTGACCATCTTTGCCGCCGACCATGTTGTTGATTCGATTTTTAATCGCATCCGATGTAAGGAATGCGCTGAATGTCTGAGGTTTGCCGGCGCTGGGGCGCTGGACCAATTGATTGTTGACTGCCATATTAACGTCCTCCTAAAATTTTTATAAAGTTATGAATTCCACGCATATTCGTTCCAAGGATTTTTCCTGTCGATGCCCAAAACTGATACAGGTTTCCTTTTTTGTCCCATGCATGAAAGTGCCCTATTTCGGGGTTTTTAAGAGCATACCGGATGCCCTTGGTTTCAAACTGTTCAATCGCATAAGCAACTCGTTCGGGGTTTTTTGCCACCCTTTCTCGGTGGTTTTGCTTTGCAAGAGCTTTCAACCCATCGTATAACTCGTCCCGCATAGGTTATACCCTCTCTGGCTTAATGCCGTTTGCTTTCATATAAGCGCCCAAGCCGTCAAGCTGAGATTTTGTAACTCGGATGCGGAATACGACTTCCAGTACCTTCTCCTCCTCTTGGGGGCGCTGTTGGGGCTGTGTGGTCTTTACTTCCTCCACCGGGGTACTGATAGCTTGGGGCTTTGCCTCGGCGGTCTGCGCCTGCTGTGCCGCCTGGTATCGTGCCAATTTCTCTCGCTCCGCTTCGATGCGTTCCTTTTCTGCGATAGCTGCAGCAAGGTCAAAGTTCCGAAGGAACACGCTCTTGACACGTTCGGTAATATCTGCGTCTGCCAAGTTCAACTGGTCGATGGCTTTCAGTCCGCTTTCGATTTTCTCAACCGTCCGTGCCAGATCGTCGCTAATATCGCCCATATTGGCAGTCACGTTCAGCCACTTGGGGTTGTGCAGCCGTTCATACGGAACCAGTTCTGCAAGGTTGCCGATAAGGGGCTTGTAAATCTGCTCTACGATGAACTGCTGTTTTTCCTGTTTGCGGAACTCCTCATAAGCCTTTACCTGTGCATCGATCTCAGCAGAAACGGTGGTAATCATTTCCTCGATTTCCTTGGTCTCTGCATCAAACTGCTCGTAGGGGTTCAGATAAATGGCTTTCATTTCTCTGCGCTTGGCTGCAATAGCCTGTGCCAGTTTATTGAGGTTGGCGCGGTCTTTTTTAGCCTCTGCGATCGTGTCGTTGGTATAGACACGGCCTTTGTAGGCTTGCAGACCATCTTGTACCCACTGCTTTACCTCGTCATAGTTCCAACTGACAGGGGGCAGCGGTTGTGCCTGCGTTGGGGTAAATACTTGTATTTCCATCGGTTTCTCCTTTTGTTAATCAAAAAATCCTTTTAATAGGTTGTCGCCGGGGGTTGCTGATTCGGTAATGTGCCGCAGTTCACCAACCCGGCATTGCAATTCGCTGACTGGAACACCCACTCGACTGATGCAGCCGTGCCGGGGTCCATAGCGAGTAGGAACACTTACTACATCACCTTTTTGCAGTGGAACATCGGCAATGTAGCTGAACTCTCTGCCGGTAAACTCTCCGCACTTTTTATCGCGGAACTGGACATTGACTAAGTTCACATTTACTTTCATAGGCTTTACCCTCATAGGTTTTTCCTTTCTAAATCTCCGGGAGGATCAATGCGGGGCAGATATCTTTCTGCACGTTTTCTTCCCAAAAGTAGACCTCTTTTTCCAGTAGGTATTCGAGGTCAGCAAGGTGATCGCTGCGCTCTATGAGGTACGACCGGCGCTCACTGCGGATATCTTCCGGGTTGCTGCCGTACTCATATCGCAACTGTGCGTGCAGAATTGCAAAATCCCATCCGGTAGCGAGTAATTGGTGCAAAACTTGGATAAAATACTGTTGAGGGATGCAGGGCTTGCCATCTTTCCACCATTGCTCCTTTTGCATACTTCTCACGATACTGGTGGTTTTGGCTTCAAATATGCCCTTGCGCCCTGTTTCCAGTTCTGTGAGCCGTCCGTCCAGAGTGGCAAAAATGAATGGGTACTTTGGATGGTGGACCATATCGAACTCGCCCAGGTATTCGGTTTTGTACTTGTGGGCATAGTCGAGGGCAAATAACCCTCGGATCAGCGGCTCGGCATCGTGACCGTACTGGACGGCCTCGTTATTGGATATGTCCGGAGCGGTCGCCTTGCCGGTTTTCCGTTTCCAGAGTTCCACGTTGGAGCACCACGGGGATTGTCCAATTACTGCTGCGGCCTCGCTACCACCTATGCCTTTCAAGCGCAATTCAAGCCATTCTTCATGGTTTTTTGGTAATTCCAAAACGCGCCTCCTTTTCCAGTCGTTTAAGGTATTTCGCCATATCCCGGCGCAGTTTAGGAGAATCGGTCGTTCTGATAATTGCGTTTACACGCTGTATTTCAGCTTTTAGGGCCGAAGTGGTGCTTTGTTGATTCATAGGTTGTACCTCTCAATTCTTCCGCTATTGCCAGCACTGCTGTTGCGTACTCGGTAATTGTTCCTTGGTATGACCCCCTGTTGTATGCAGTCAGTGCCTTTGCCAAATCTCCGCCATACCATCCCAACAACTCAGCCAGGTAATCAACCGCTACTGTTACGTTTTGGAAAGGGTCGAGTAGATCCGTGCATCCCAGGCGCGCCATTCGTTCGCCGTGCCAGTAAGGTTGTACTTGCATCAACCCTAAAGAGTTACCATTGTCACCGATAATCGATGCGTTAAAAGTGGATTCCCGGTAAGCAATAGCGAAGATAATCGCAGGGTCTATGCCGTATGCTTCTGCCGTGCGGATGATGTGCATCTGGAGGTCAGTTGCAAGAGGAACATCGTACAGAGTGATGGTTTTTTCCTCTAACGGGAGGAATTCTTCTGCCGTGGGTTCCTGCGGCTCAGTTTCCGTTGTCGTAGGCCGAGTGGCTTTTTGGAGTACTTGCGTGGTTTCGGTTTTTTCCGGTGTCGTGTGCGTTGCGGTGGCACCGTATGCATCTTTGCTCGGCTCTTCTGTGGGTGATTTGGGTTCGCTGATCGCCACAATTACAGCAACCGTAGCGGCGGCAACTATGAGCACGTCAAGAATCTTATTCACCACTTTTTCCACACTTTCTCGTAGAAAAGGTCTGCAACCCAAAGCAAGGCAAAACATACAACACAAAATAGATTTACTGCTGATTCAAAACTCATGAATTCTCCTTTTACTTCACAGCGTTTAGCTGGCTTTTTGCACGGGCTCCTCGGTTTCCTTTTCCGCTTTGGGTACTGCGGTAATCGTCACCTTGCAGCCGTACTTTTCGGACAGGATTTCCGATAGTGTTTTCATCATCCTGTCAATATTGATTCTGTTTTCCATTACCAGAACTCCTTCCATCTTGGGTTTGTTACAATCCCATTATTGCGCCTCCTTGTTTAACCCAAGGATTTCACAAATTACTTGGGACTTTCCCGGTTTGCCGTTGCGGCTTGTTTCCGCAGCTATCTTTCCGGATAAGATTCGGTGAAGGTAAGAACTGTCAAAAAAGTCGCCAGTTTCTTCCTTGACCCGGTTAATGAGCCATTCCTGTGTTTGGCCCATTTCGATTAAGCGTATTCTCACACGCTTGCCGAAGTCTTTTGTAGCTTCCAAATTACACGCCTCCGTTCTGTAAATATTGGTTGACAATTACGGAAAGCCGTAATATACTAAGGGTGACTTAATTCCACAGCACATTACAGCGTTCTGTAATTTCTGCCCTTATGATAATACGGTATTCTGTAAAAATCAAGGGGTAATTTTACGGAGTTCTGTAATTTGTCAGCATGCCCAAAAAGGAGTGACAAATTATGGAGAATATGTACAACATAATTGAAGAATTATGTTCAACCAAGGGGGTGAATATTACTCAGATGTGCCAAGAGGCCGCAATACCTCGGGCAACATTGACCGAATTAAAAAAAGGCCGAACGCAAACGTTGGGCCCTAAGAATCTGCAAAAGTTGTCTACATACTTTGAAGTACCAATGGAATATTTTTTAGGCAACAAAAAAACACCCACCCCCGAAAATGGGAGTGGGCGAAGTGATATCGATGATTTAATTGAATTAATTAAGCAGGCCGACGATCAGACTCTTGAACTAATCCGGCGCGTTGTAGGATACAAATAATTTGTTCCAGCTTTTCCGGATCCTTGAGCGCTTTTTGGCATGCCTTTAAAAACTCTGGGTCTTCGGAAAGTTTAGCATGAAGCAACGACGTATTGTGTTTTGCTTCCACGGTTCTTACCATCCTTTCTTCGGGGTGGAAAACGGATGTACAGTTAGTATCTTACAACTATGTTAATCCGTAATGCAATAGTTTTTTATGAAGTAAATTTTGGTTACATAACCAACGGCAGATTGCTTTTTCTGCCACGAATTATAATTGGATTCCATATCTAAGTCAAAACAATCATTTCGATTTTTTTCGACAATTAGAGGCGGTGTTGGATGCTCCCGCGCCAACGATGAACACCCAACACCTTAGTGGAATGTTAGGCCATTGCTGACCTGGTATTAGCCTATCATTCACAAAACGATTTTGCAACAAGCAGAAGTGAAATTTTGACACCGAAAGTGAAGTCGAATCTTCACTTCTGAATTTAACATTTTCATAAGTGAAGTATAGGAGATATTTTATGTTTGAAAAGTGTATTAAATGCCCTCGAATCGGTGAAAGCTGCGTCCCAAATTTGATGTTACTTTCTTTCCCCGATCTTTTGCAATGGTGCAACAAAAGGCAGAACTCTCTTGACTGGACAAATAAAAAACTTGCTGAAAACAGCAAAGTACCAGAAGGGACAATCGGCCGCATCAAAGCTGGTGAGGAAGATTGCAAGTACTCCACGATGCGTAGTATTCTCATTGCACTGATCGGCGGTACAAAAGACGAATTTGCTTGTACCGAACTGGTGGAACAAGAACTTCAACAGAAGGAGCGGTTAGAGCAACAGGCAGCAAAGCTGTCTGCGGTTGAAGCCGAAAACGAAATGCTGAAGGAACGCTTGCGCCAAATTGACGAGCAGCACCGAAAAGATATCCGTGCCGTCAAAGAGGAATACCAAGAACAGATTGTATTCTTGAAAGACGAACTGAAAGCGTGGAGATCGTGGCACCAAAAGTGAGTGTAGATGCCGGATTCTTCCGGGTGCATTAAATAAACGAGGTACTTTTTATGTTTCGTAAGATTGTGGAAATAATCAAAGCAGCCTTTAAAAATGATGTACACCCCAGTACCGCACACGGTCAAGAAATAAAGCTGACAATCAGCACAGAAACAACCGAGCATTATGTTGATCGCTTTATTGCTGATGGCATAGAGGTGTCGCATCTCAATCTTGGTGGCTATCAAAGCCCCTCCGGTGGGTATGTCAACTGGACACGCTATGAAGTAAAAGGCAAGAACGCTGCAACAAATCGCAAAAACACTCGACGCTATGCAGCGAGGAGCGAATCGGCGCTTGCATCGATTGCAGCTGCTGATGGACTTTTAGAACCATACGAAATCCGTGTTATGCCCAATGATGCCCCGACGGACAAACAGATAGAGTATCTGCATTCTTGGAATGTTGAGGTGCCGGTGGGAGCCGTCAAGGAAGATGTGAGCGCGATATTGAGCCGCCTTGAGGATTCGTATAGTGTCGTTGCCGAAGAACGGATATCTCCAAGCAAATCCGTGGAGAGGATTCGTCCCCTAGATGGGCCGAGTGAGGAATTTGCACAGTACGCAGATGCAATGGGTATATTGTTCTCTAAGTACATTGGCGAAGTTGCATTATTTAACCGCACCGTGTATTGTCTAAAGGAACGTGATAAGGCTGCTTTTTTTGCATATTGTGTGCTTTGTGATCACTATCATAGAGAGATTGGGGATTTACAAACTACTGAGTATTTCAATCAGCTTTATTCTTTCGCAGATATGGCAACAGCCAACGCTTCGATAATGCGGTCTATTGGCAATAGAGAAGCCAGTGATTATATAAAACCACACAAAGGCAGTGCTGCCTATAAAGCGGTCGCCGAGTTTTTCGGCATAAAATAAGAAAATGCCCCTCGTCGGTGCCGGTAACACCAACGAGGGGCTGCAAAAAACTTTACCACGCAAATGGAGATGTGCTTTCTGCATCTCCGAATATATCAAAAAAGGAGATTATTGTCAATGTTAAATGTAGAAGCACATGTATTAAGGGTGGCACTGGTGCCACGCGTATCAACAGATGAACAGGTTAAAACAGGCGACAGTTTGCAGGCGCAAGAGGATGCCCTTGTTAAATACGCAACCGAAAACAACATGAAGATTGTAGGCATATACCGGGACGAAGGTCACTCCGCACGAAAGCCCGTGCTGAAGCGCCCTGTTATGTTACAACTGCTGGAAGATGTAAAAGCCGGCAAAATAGACCGCATACTCGTAACAAAGCTTGACCGTTGGTTCCGAAATGTAGAGCAATATTACGCTGTACAGCGCATACTTGACAAACACGATGTGGCGTGGCAGGCAATCCTCGAGAACTACGAAACGGCAAGCGCGGACGGTAGATTCAAAGTAAACATCATGCTTTCGGTTGCGGAGAACGAATCGGACCGCACATCCGAGCGAATCAAGTTCGTTTTCGATTCCAAACTTGCAAAAAAGGAATGTTACTTCAAACTGCCTTTAGGCTATACCACGGAAATGATCGACGGAGTGCGCCGAGTGGTCAAGGATCCAGAAACACAGCATATCGTTGAGGACTTCTTCCAACGTGCTATGGCGACCAGCATCCGGGTGGCAGCCGAGGAAATGAACATAAAGTATGACCGAGTACACCCATACAAGTATTGGTGGCAAATCACAAAAAGAGAACTATACACCGGAATGTATAAAGGCATCGAGGACTTTGCCCCTGCTTATATAACACAAGAAGAATTCGAAAATCTAAACAACAAACGCAAGACGATTCGCAAAACTAAACAAAACCGAGTTTATATTTTCACCGGTTTGTTAAGATGCCCAAATTGTGGCAGACGGCTTGGTGGTAAATACTGCACATCCGGGCGTGCATACAACAAAGAGTATATGTACTACCGATGCGTGGGCAAGCTGGCCGGTACTTGCGATTTCAAGATCGTAACGGAAAAGAACATTGAAGAATATCTGCTTGAGAATGTGCGCAAGGAAATGGAGCAATTAGTATTATCGGCAGAGACAACACCGAAAGAAGAAAAGAAAAGCAAGCCTAAAAAGAGCGAAGTTGAAAAGCTGAACGAAAAACTGCGCCGAACAAATGTGGCATTCTTCGCCGGTAATATGACGGACGAGGAATACGCAGAGCAGACGAAAACCATCAAGGAACAAATAGCAAAGGCACAGGCAGCAGAAGCAAGAGAAGAAAAGCCAGTCGATACAAAGGCCGTGAAAGCCTTTCTGGAGACCGATTTTGAATCCATATATGAAACCCTAACAAAGGAAGAACGACGTACCCTGTGGCGCTCTGTGGTAGACGAGATCGTATTGGACGGCACAGAGCCGGTTGGTATCAAGATAAAGGCGTAAAATTTTTTACGCCTTTGTTGGTACTAATATACCCTTCACGTTTGGTAAAGTAACAATAGTACCAACTAAACAAAGCCCGCTATGACGCGGTACAACAGAAAAAGACCCCCACCTCGATATGAGATGGGGGTCTTTCTTGATTATTTCCTTGTAAAAGCAGAACAAGTCGGATATCTAAATTAAATCATTTCCAGAAGCTTTTGCCAAGTCTTATTTTTTGCAGTGAGTTCTCCGTCCACCCAACAGCGGTTGTCTTCTTGGAATGCGAGAACTGCCGCTTCGAACTTGGGACCTGCAACTCCATCCGGTTCGCCAACTACATCATATCCCAAAGCAGCAAGCCGTTTCTGTATAGCTGCCACAACTTCATGGGTCTGGTTCTTATAGGCAGAAACCGTCACAGTATTGCCGATTGTTTCTTGGCCTGCGATACCATCAACAGAAGAGCCTGTGGCTGCCTGTACGTCCCGCACAAACTGTTCGAGGGTATATTTACCGCTTTCGCTCGTAGAGGGTACAGGGGCGACGTCTGGGGCTGTGGTGACCTTCTTTTTCAGTCCGGCAGCCCTGGCGATGCCTTCCATAGTTGCATAACCCATCTTCTTGCTGTATTCCTCCTGTAAAATTACAGGGGCATCCAACAGGGAATCCATGAAGCCGTACTCCATCAGTACGGCTGGCATATGGGTATGCTTCAGCACATGGAAGCCAGCTTCGTTCTTAGGCTCTGCCCGGTTGCCCTTTAGACCACCGGCGGCGATACAGGCATCATAGATGATATCCCGGTACTTAGCGCCTTCTGTGCTGTTGTAGTAAGAATATGCTACGATACCACCCGCCTCCGTTAACTCAGCACCCGCATTGTGATGAATCGAAAGTGCAAGGTTAGCATCAAAAGCATTCGCCTTGTCGCATCGAGGCTGGAGGTTGACTTCCGTTTCACCGGTGGGATCGTCGGTTCTTAGCAGTTCCACATCTTCGTACTGTGCCGCCGCTTCGGCAAAATACCTTGCTACTCGGTCGTTGAGTGTCCACTCTCTTGTTTCGTTGGCATCCAGTTGCCTGGGGAGCCGTTTGCCCGCTTCGTGCAGATAATGCCCTGCACCGTAAGCGATTTTAAAAGCCATATATTATTCCTCCTTGCCTAAAATCTCTGCTGCCTGTTCCTGGGTGATAATGCCTTTGTCAGCAGCTGTCTGCACCATTTGGGCAGACCAAAGGCCCTGGCTGTACCATTTTTTGATTTTCTCAAACATAGCTTACACCTCCAACAGAGTATCGGTCATCATAGCGGTGTAGGTGACCTGCGCCTCCAAAATATCCATCTGACTAGGTTTTTCCTCCGGCACGGGTAATGGGTCGTGAATAAAATCTCCATCCACATAGCGGTAGTCGGAAACGTCATCCTTCGGGAAACTGTCAACCAGTACAGCGTTTTCTGGTGCGAATTCTTCGTAGGTAATAGACAGGACTCTTCCGTCCTCCCCTAAATTCAATGCGTATTTCATTAACTCAACCCCCTCAATCCTAAAATAAGAAACGGAATCAGTGCCCAATTCTGTTCAGTTGCATCGGCATTGTTTTGGGACGCAAAACCAGCACTAAACGTTACACCGGAATCTGAAACGGAAAAATCACGATATGTGGCAATATAATATTTGCCATCTTTAGCGGTAAAACCGCCTCTTGTAACTACCGACTTCTGATTTTTGATACCAAATTCGCTCACAAAACCCGTTTCGTGAGCGTGCTTAAAGAATATAAGCACAGCACCGTAAGCACTCAAGTTAACAGAAACTTTTTGCGCACCGAAATTACTGCTACCGGCTGCATTGTTCCATACTTGGCCGCTGTTCCAATAACGAGGCTCCAAGTAGTTTAGCGTTACAGGTTGGTCTTTGCCTGTAACATCGGGCAATCCATGAATGATTTTTCCATTCATATTAATGGCGCCATTCATAGTGCCGCCTGCTGTTGGTAAAGCACCTAAATTAGAGAGAGTTTTTGAAATATTACCAACTGAAATAGAGCCATCAGTGTTTAATTTTAATGCGGTCTTACTACCTGCTCCGTCTGGGTCAGTAGCATTTTTCTGTGTATGGAATCTAAGATTACCGTCATAGGCATCCATTTCCCAGTAGTCTGCCGTTTTATCGGCAGGAGGTTTTAAGCGGAGATTGCCACCTTCATAAGTACTTTCCCAAATGGTAACACCGTTTGCACCGACTTTAAACTCACCATTTACAGTGCCGCCTGTTTTTTTGAGGAAAGTGTCCTCAATATATGCATTGGTGTCCGCATTTTGCACGAATGCCATGCCGGTGGTAACATCCAAAATGACCTTGACCACCACATTCTCAGCAAACAGGTGGTCAATATCGCCCACATTATTCCCGTGCGCATCAGCCAGTGCAAACACATTCGAAGTGATGTTTCCGTTCGTTCCGGGGTAGTACACGATTAAACCAGTAATGGCAGAACAACTGGCAGGAGATCTGAATTTGAGTTCAGACCCGTCATGGATTGTATATCCTACATCTACTCTAATATTTGACATCGTCTATTCCCCCTCTCATTCAACAGTAGCCGTGGCAACATAGTCAGCAGAGGAAAGCAAGTGCCACGACGTTTCGTTTTCTGCCCGCCACAGGATATTGCCGATTGCATCTATCTTTTTGTACACAGCAAACCCTTTGTATTGTTCGGTTGTGCGATATTCCACGCCAACATGCATGGGCGGATTTTCTACTTCCCATTCTGCCCAATTGTTCTGATGGCAAATTCTTCTCAGTACAACATTAGATGCCAAAGGACGCAATTCTTGTACACACGAAGAAGGTTCAAGACAATGCACCAACACATTAGCATAGTTTAGGCTTACTCCGCTTAAGATTGTTCCAGGTTGCTTTAGCATATACCAGCCTGTGTCAAATGTGGAATCTAACTCGGCTAATGAAAGGTTTTTCTGTGGATAACCACCCAAACCAAATCCATCTGGCGCAAAATCTCCCGTGGACCAATTTCGCCATTCTCCCCATGTGCCTAGTGTTTTTTTGCGTACCTTTATCACGGTGTCATAAGATCCATCATAAAAAGCAATCTGGAATGAATACGCGTTGCTATCTTCACCACCACGATTGACAACCAACATCGTGCCAGAATCAAAAGGTATGTTGATACAATCAATACGCCAAGAATACCAACCATTGTCGGTTATATCATTTAGGTCTACATTGCGAAGAAGTTGTGACATTCCGCCCAATCCATACCCACCCGGGGCTGCACCGATGCTCTCCGGTGTGATTGGATCTTCACCATCGGCAGCGTGCCGTGCAGCATGGTTGTCGAAATTCTCATGCGTTATAAATATGCCACTCTCAATGGTTAAATTCACCTGTGCATCGTTGCCGACCCATGTGACCAAATCGATCTGTTTTTCCACGACCGTAGAGGTGGAATAAGCGGGCATATAGTCTGCGGTGGTTCCTGCGTTGCCGTAGCTATAAAGGGTTTCTTCACCCTCTGATCTTACGGATCCGTCCGTGTTGAGATAAACCGCCTTCGCATACAGGGCGAGTTCCCGAAAATAGAACGGCGCTGTTACTTCCTCGTTGGTATAAACACCGCCGAAGATACATTTGCCATCGGGCGTGCGTTGCTTTTTGTTGATCGCAAGGGATTTAACCGGTGTAATAACAGCGGTCATGCTCTGCGCAGTGGCTCCGCCAACCATGTTGCCGGAACCAATAACAATTCGTGTCGGTGTAAACACCGCGCCCGCCTGCACATCCGCAAGCAACATTCTGCCCACGTCTGTGATGGCATTATTCGAAAAGTTTCCCATTTGCTTTTACTCCTTTCAAACAGGTGTTGCAGCACCAATGTCGTGCTGTTCTGCCGATATTTCGTGGATGGCAGTGCCTGCGTACATATTCATTTGGCCAAGCGAGGAAATAAATACGCCGTCAAGCTTTGCGGATGCACGTTTTACCTTATTCAGCAATGTCAAAAACTCAGAAAATTTACTCTCTGTAAGTGTTGGATTAGAAGAGTTTACCCGGAAATGTCCCGGTTCTCCTCCGTACTCGAACCATTCCTCGATATATCCTTCGCCAAAATAGGCTTGGATAACATTCTCCACAGCCCATTTTGTACCAAGCTTCTGATATACCTTGTCGCTTTCTTTCACAAGGGTGCGCTTTACATCGATTGTGGCGCCTTTGTCGTACCACAGAATGTTTAACTCCCATGCCAGTTCGTCCAATTCTGCCTCGGACAGTTTATCGATACTATCCCACGTTGACAGCTTTTGTATTTCTGCAGCAATCTGTGGAATGATGCTGTCAATACCGGCTGCCAATCCACGGACAGAGCAATCGTTCTGCATGAACTGCGGAAGCAGTCTTACAAATTCAATGTCCGAAAGTTTCACCAGTTCACCACCTCATGAGAAACAACGGGAGCACCGGACAGCTTCGCCACCTGTGCCTTTGTTAGTTCTTGGAATGTCGGCTTTATCACATCAACCCGCATTGCACCGGTGCCGATGCTGGGAGCCAAAATGAAACGGCGCAACTGATCCGGGTTGATATCCCTTGCTAGAGCCGCCGTCTGCCATTCGTTATATTGGTCTATTGCACCGCCTTCGCCCTCGATTGCCGTAATCGTTGCGGCTTCGTCTTCCTTGGTGCAGTAGTATTTGATCTCCAATTGATATTCCACAGCCGCCGGGGGTAGTGCGTTGACTTTATCCGTCATGGGGCGCACATCGTCCGAAATAGTGTCCAGCACTTTTTGCAGAACCTCTTCGTCCGGTAGCTCACCGCCGACCATCAGAGGATACAGATTCACCACGTTCGGCTCGTCTTCCGGGCAGTCAATTGCCACGTCTATGATGTTCGGATCCGAAGACAGCACAAAGTAACGATATGCACTCTCGGGGCCTGCGGTAGACTGTGTGGCAGGAGATAACCGGATGCGTTCCCGGTACTTTTCGTCACCTTCTTCGGTGTAGGGTTCGCCATCGTCGCCACCGGCACTGATGGAGATATTTTCTGCTTTTTCAATATACGGAATCAAATCGACCAGCGTGCTGATCGTGCCGATGGAATAGCCGTTGTAATCAGCGCCGCCGGTAGTACATACCGCCAAAACATCGACTGATTCGCTCCATGCAGGCAGCACAGCGACTTCTTGGGTTGCAAAATATGCTCTGCCATCCGAAGTGATGCGAGTACCAGCCGGGATGATGATGTTTTCCTGTTGCACCTCGGAAACTGTGAAACGGAACGTAGCGGAAGCGTTGGCGGGTGCCAGACGGGTGACATTGTACCGGTCGCCGATAGCATCCAGCACATTTCCACGGGCATAACGCAACGTTCTCTGCTTCGCTTTGTCGTTAAATAGACTAAACATACTTACAAAAAGGGCAACGATAGCCTCGCCGAAAATGCGGCGCTCGTCGCCCGGATATAGTGCCTCGTCGCAGCTATCCATAAGGGAACTGATAATGGAGGTATACAGTTTCGCACTGTTCACCTCCACAAAATCAAAGTTGTCCGCCATGCGTTATCCCTCCCTGTCTTGAATTTCCGCAGACACGGAAATGCCACCGCTTGCGGCAATGTCCTGTGTCACGGTTATTGTTGTAATTTGTGCCCTTGGCTCGTAGGTATCCACAAGCCAGTCGGCATCTTGGCGGAGTTCCGAATCTGCCGTCACAATCGGACGGTCTATGATGCGAGGGTCAAGCCCCTTAACCCGCTCATACGGAACCTCGCCTCTAAAAAGTCTTAAAAGATTATTCACGCACACTTTGGGTGTGCCGTTTCCTTTTGCCCTCACTTAAAGGTCACCGCCTTTACTGTAGGTTTCTTCGCCGCCTTATCCAGTGGCTTGGCGGTAGCATTTAGCGCACTCTTTTTCTGTGCCACGATTGAGTTATACGTTGCCGCTGCCTTTGAGGCGGAGGAAGATGTGCCAGATGAGGCAGAGGCAGAACCAGAGCCGCTTTTTGGGGCGCTCGGTTCTGTGTATTCCTCAAAATTGACAGAAATTGCACATTGCAGAAACTTTCCGCTGTTGCTCAGCAGTACATCGGAAACATCGACACTTTTCAATGTCAGCTTGGGAGGGCCAAATCGCTGACCCTCAATGTATAGAGGGTGCGATTGTCCAACCACAGCCTCCCACTCGGCAATCTGTCCACGGGGGTCAACTCCTGCACCACGCACATAAAGCGTTGACAACGATACCTTTTGCAGTTCACGTCCCCTGGCATTTGTTACCGCTGCACCGCTTGTGTCGTTACCGCTGTCGGATTTTACAGCAAAGGACGTTGACAAATCCATCAGCGGCACAATTTTGGAGGGCGATATAATAAACCCCTTGGGACCCCATAATGCGGTATATTCCATTCAATTCCCTCCCACTTAGGTAATAGTGCCGTTCCATTCGCCATCCATTCTCGAAAGAACGATGCCGGTATTGTCCTCAAAGACAACATAAGCCACCGGTGTTCCTACGGGCAGAACGCCCACAAGGAAAACAGGAACGGTAATGGGGGCAGTAACGGTGCTGCCGGTATATGGTGTGACGATGACCTTCTTTCCGTCATTCAGCACGGACGATATTTTTCCTTTTTGCACCATTTGCGCCATTAGTACCCCTCCAAAGGTCTGCGGAAAAATATCTTGCTTTTTCCGCTGCCGTAGTCGTTGCGAATATGGTCGATAAATACAGTGCCATCCCATGTGGAAGCCCTGGCATTGGATAGCGTGATGGTGGATGCCGCAGCATAACCGGGAAGAATATGGGAGCGTACAAAGCCACTGTAGCAGTCCTTGTTGACCGAGCGTAGCAGATTCTTGGCAAACCGCTCCGCTTCTTGGTCGCTGCCAATACTTCCAATGTTGGTGGGTCGGTAGATGTTCCCGACATTTATGTCGGTCACAAATTCCCCGGAATACATACCGCTTTCCACAACGCAGGATCCGTACATACCGGAACTGCGGTCTGTGTACTTGTAGTCGCCGTCAATAGCGACCTCCATCGTTTCTGTGGGCGGTACAGCCTCCATATATGCCTCCGAATAAAGAACAAGGGTCTTACTATATACCAGAAAAGAACAGCCCTCTAACTGCGCTCTGCGGTGCAGAAAAGGGAAGTCCCCTTGTTCCACTTGATTGATGAACGAATACAGCCTGTCCTCCACGCCGTAGCTTACAAAGGACAGGCCATTTCTTTTTGCAATTTCCGCGCCAAGCTGTAGCAGTCGCACCTTTTGCCATGCCTTATTCTGAGGCACAAACCCGGAGGCAGGTGCAGACTGTGCGATAATGTCAAAGGTTCCGTTCTGCGGTATTAATCTGGAAACAAACATGGTGCCGGTGCTGATCGTGCCGTAATCCACCCGGATTTCGTCCCCAACAGCCGGAGACCATACATCCCACAGATTTTGCGCATCATTCAGTCGAAGCTGCAATGTGTCGGATTTTCCGGATGCGTACATATCGTGCCAGCACCGGTTGATGCTCACGCTTTCGGTAATGTCAACACCCTTATAGGTTATCTGAATCATTCATCCCGCCTCCAAGGTGGCAAGGTCTCCGGGTAAGTCACCGCATAAACCTCCGGAATTACAAGAGAAACATCCGCATCAAAAATGAGGGTGTCGCAGTAATCCGGATTAGCTTGGATGATGGTGCTTGCCAATTTTTCGTCGTTGTAGTAATCCAGTGCCAGAGCATCGAACGTATCGCCCTCTGCTGTGATATGGATTTTAGGCATACGCAGTCACGCTCCTTTGCATAAGGTATTCCTCCAACATGTCGATGAATTCCGGGTACTCTGCCTCAATTGCCTCCATAATGCTTTCCTTGTCCGCATTTCCGGAAACAGTGATGTTCGGGGCAAAGGTAACGCCACCGAAATCAATGTGAGAACCGCCGCCGTATCCACCGAAAGCATAATCCGCAGGATCCGCACCCAACATGCGTCCGGCTTGTGCCCAATAGGAAAGGTTCTGAGCCCGGTACCGGTTGTCAAAGGAAATGACTGCTTCGGTTCCCTTTTCACCCGCGATAGACACACCCTCTGTAAAACCACCGGTTGCCAACATCGGAATTTCCGGGATATTGATAGAAAAATCTTTGCCGCCAATAACAGGAACCCAATCTGGAATTTTAAATCCGACAGAATTAATAGCCCCAACGACAGAGTTAATCATGCCGATTACGGTGTTGATAGGAGCCTTTGCAATGGCTACAAAAGCACCAAAGGCGTGTGCAAAAATGCTCTTGATATTTTCCCACGCTGCTGACCAATTGCCTGCAAAAACATTCTGAATAAAGTCGATTATCCCTTGGAAATAGCCAATTAGATGCTGAATATATGGCATAATTATGGCTATCGCATTTCCTAACACGTTGGAGAATAGGTGCGCCAAATATTGAATAATCGGCATGAGTGCGTTGATGGTGGTTATCAGTGGTGGCAGCAGCCATTCCAGGATGCTCTGTACCGCCGAAATGACAGGGGTCAGTGAGTTCAAAACGGTCATAACTGCCGGGGCAAGTCCATCAATCAAAGAACCCACAAGGGGCACAATGACGGCCAATATTCGAGCCACTATTGGGATAATGTCGCCCAGGAAACCGCCAAGGTTGCCTATCAAGGACAACAGAGGAGGCAGTACCGGGACGATTGCCTGCAATAGCTGTCCGCCGATTTCCATGCCTTGCTCCATGACGGTTCCAAGGATTGGAGCCAGCCGGTCAAATGCCGTGCTGATTTTGCCTGCAAACCCTGCCAGATCTACCTTGTTAATCAGTTCGAGGCCCTTTTGCAAGATCTTATTCAATCCGCCTTGCACTGCTGTGGTGACAGGTTCGATTTTCTCTCCAATTTCTGCCAAGCTGTCTGTGTAGTCGGAGTTCGCCAATCGAGCATCGATAATGCTGGCGTTGTTTTCTTTGTACTTGTCTGCGGCTTCACCATACAGAGAGTTGAGCATTTCTGTGATATACGCAGCACGCTCCTGTTCGGTGGTGCATTTATCCAGATATGTCTGGAAATCGTCCTGGTTAACACCAGCCCAGTTTAATGCGTCAGCAAGCACACCGGTCACTTCGCCGACCTTGGCAGTTTCGTTGGCAGCCTCTGTCAAGCCCTCAATGGGCAAGCTGTCACCGAAAGTGCCCCAAACACCTGCGCAAATATCCGTCCACTTCTGCATATCTTTTTCAGTTTCGACGAATTGTGCAAGGTGGTTGACAGCCTCAACGCTTCGATCTTCCTCTCCAAGGACGGAGTAGAAATTCTTATAGGTGTCTGTCGCAAGATCCGTGGACCTGCCCGCTGCCTCAAAAGCGGTTTCGAGTTTGCCCATATCCTCGCGATATTCCCGTGTGCTTTCAGCCAGTCCGTAGATGCTTTTAACTGCTTCTACACAAGCTGATGTGATCTTCATTATTCCATTCGCCACCAACTCAGCGGCAGCGCCCTTCATAACAGTGAAACCACCCTCAGCTTCCTTGGCAGAATCTCTGGTCTCCTCAAGGCCATCTGCTAACTTTTCTGCAGCTTTCTGCGCATTCGTTAGTTTGCTATTATTATCGCCCAGTTCTTTTGCGAGATCCTTGATGTTTTTTTCGAGTTCCTGTGCTTTTTTTCTGGATTTTTCCCCACTAAGGATGTAATCGGAATATGCCTTTTTGGCAGCTTCCAATTGATCACTTTGCATATCAATGACGGCAGATAACTTGTCTGTTGCTCCGGAAGCCTGGACGGATGCTTTTTGAACTGCACTGAGCCTTTTGGTCATGCTGTCAAATGCTTTTTGAACCGATGCATCAATGTTTCCGTTTATGCTAACAGTTGTCGTTAAGGTCTTACCTGCCATTTGATCACCTCCTTATCTGCGCCGTTTCGGTCTATGTGCGGGTGGGCGGGGGGTATTGTTTTTCCTGTTTTTTGATTCCCCCACAGCCTCCGCATATTCCTCAAGAAAATCTATTAGGCGCTTGTTCTCGAGGTCCGTTACGCTTGTGTGGTAGGCTCTGCTGTAGTTTCGGAATGATCGTCGGAGTTGCTTTGTGCTGAATCCTCCGACTTCATGATAAAATTTCTGCCTACTTCCATAACGTCGATTAAATCCGCACCGTGGATGCGTTCCAAATCCGCAAAGTCAATATTTGAATCTGCTGCGATTATTGCAGCAAAGCCGAGGTATAAATGCAGACCGCAGTCAAACTCTGCAGCTGGGGCAATAGAAACATTTTTTGCACCTGCCGCAAATCTGCGTTTGGAATCCGCCTCACAAAACAGTGCACCAGTGATTTCATTGGTGTCGTATTTCAATTCTGCTAATTGCACTTGCTTGCCATCGATGGCAACAGCAATGGGATTGTCAAGTTTAATGGTGCCTTTCATATCGTTTTCCTCCTTTTTGAAAGAAAAAGGCCGGGGATATCCCGGCCTTTATTTGTTTATAGCAAGCTGTCCAGATCGCTGTAGTTCTTGCCAGCGATACGAACAATGCCTGCCATGCGGTCAATAAGCCACATTTCCTGTCCGTCTACGAACAGGTTATAGCGAGTGGTTGCAATGGTGCACTCGTTCTCGCTTGCCTCGCCAACAGTCACACCGATGCCGGGGATTTTGTTGGGAATGCCTTTAATGAAAGCTTTACAACCCACGTTCTTGGTAACGCCGTTTGCATCCGTAACGGTCTGCGCCCAACGGAACTCCAAAGGCTTCATGTCGGGCTTAATGAGAGAACGCAGACCCATATCCGCACCAATTTTGGTGATGGCGGTCTCCATGTTCTCAATCAGCTGCCAGATGGGAATGCTGAATGTGCCCATAGCCTGCAAGTCAGCAGTCAAGGGCGTTACTTCGGGCAGGGTGATGGCGGTATCCCGTGCCACCAACACGCCCTCAGAATAGGCGGTAGTGCCGATAACGGGACCGCAGATGTTCACAAACTTAGACATTGCTTACACCTCCCCAAAATAGCTGTCAAAGCCGTCCGTAGTGTATGCGACCTTCATAGTGCCGCTCTTGAAAGGCGGAGTGGGAGTGCCCTTAAAGCCCCACGTGAAGTTGCCCTCCACCAAGTCGCCGGTGGTGTTCTCGGATGCCACGAACTCCACAACGGGAGTGCCGATGAAAGCACCGATAGCAGCCAGTGCATCCATCTTCTCCTGCTCACGGTTCTTGATGGTGTCAGCCATTGCCTTGGTCATGGGCTGGTCAATGGTCAGCGCGTGCTCCTGCTGGAAGCTGTTGGACACATACATCATCAGACGGATGGAATTGTCAAACACCACGCGGTTGTCGGTGATAGCGCCGAACTTATAAGCAGCGGTGTGAGGACCCCACAGCACCCACAGACCGCCCCAGAATACCACAGTAGTGATGCCCTCGGCATTCAACTCGTTTGCACGCTTCTGGTCAAATCCACGGTTGGTGCTACCCGCACCGAAATACTGCTTGACAACGGGAACAGCCTTGTTAGAGGGGCTTTCCATGGGGATGCCGTTGTTCTGTGCATCCACAGTCAGCATCTGCCACACGCCCAAAGTGGAGCCGTGGTAGAGGTTGCCTTCGTTGTCCTTTGCCATGGGCCAGAACACCTTGGCTCTCTCGCTGATGTAGGCGTTATCGGTTTTCCACTTATTCGCCGCCTCGATAGTGTCAACCTTGGTTGCACCATCCAGAACGGGAATGTCGGCGCACACGATAGCATCCCAGTGACCGTTGATTTTGGTGCCAGCGGTAATCATTGCGTTATAAACCTCGGTTTCGTGGCTCCAACCGGGGCAGCAGATGATGTTGGGAATGAGGCTCAGTTCCGGATATACCAGACCCAAGCAGCCCAAGCCGGAATATTCACCTGCTGCGGTAGCGCCGCCGATAACATCCTCCGCAGTCACCTGTGCGGGATCCACCTCGGAATAAGTAGCCTGCAAAGTGCCGGTAATAGCTGTGCCGATGCTGTTAATGATTACCTGCCCCTTGGTGAAATCGTAGTCAATGGCAAAATCGGTGCCCTCCACCTTGTCCGCCAGTACCAGAGTGTCCAGAATGATGGTGTCGCTCTCGAAGGTAGCGCGACCATTCACGAAGGACAGGCTCTTGGTAGTTTCGGCGGTTTTCTTGTGAGTGGCAGGGTCAAGAACGTTGATTGCCACAATGGGGCCGATATTGCCGAGCGTGTTGTTGAAATGAACCTTGAACGCTTCGCACAGGTCGAACAGCGCCCAGTTGCTGGAGTAGCCCATATAGCGAGTTGCAGAGGCATAATCCGTCAACTTGACAGGGGCATTCACATATGCTTCATACCCTCTTACAAGGTTGACAGGTGCAATGCCAACATAGACGGCGACCGTGCCGCTCTGTGCAGCCACCGCGCCGACGCTTGCTGCAAACTCGCCATAAGTGCCGTGTTTGTAGTCAGCCATTTATTTCCCTCCTTAAAGGAATTCTTGTATTTTGTCAATATTCCGCATAAGCGGATATTTTAATTGGAAAGTTACCCATGTGAACCAGAACGGGTAATAGTCCGGGATGGCCTCCTGCTCGGTCAGCGGACCGTATTTAACGGCGACGGAGCGGTCGATCTCATACCCGGAAACGTTCGTCACGCTCTCAACAGCGTTAACGGCAAGGTCTGTGAAGTTCCACGCATCCCGCCAGCCTTCGCCGTTTCGTTCAAACTTCTTCTCTTCACTGGTGTCTTTTTGCCACTGGAAAGGATCGTCCGGATGAACAACAAAGGTGTCTGCTGAGTGCGTGCCGGGGTTCCATGTGGAAAGCAGAAACTGGATGCCCATAGTTCCGGTCATGCTCTGCAGGTCGTCTACACCCTCAGAGAAGCGGACGCACAAAGATGGGAAAGCAGACGGAATGTTGCGGGGCAGCTTATCCTCGGTAGGAACATACATGGTGAACGCAACGGGGTGCGCTGTTTTGTGCTCATAGCCTTCATCGTTGGCTTCTGTGTTTTTGGGCGGCACCTTCAACTCAATTTTGGAGCATATATTCTGCCGTGCCCACTCTGTCACATCGTCCAGAATTTTAACTATTGACATTTCGCAACGCCCCCTTTACGCGACGATATTTTCGCGCAGTGCAATCGTCGCCACACCCATTGCCTCCGTCCAGTCGTCAATAAGGCACTCACGTCCATTGACATTCAGACTGGAACCGGGAGCTTTCCGGGGTGGCAGATCCGCAGCAGATGCATGGAACAGTGTTGCACTTTCTGCAACCGCCAAATCTTGACCGCCCTGCCGTTCCTTCAGCTGGTCGTTGTCGATCACGATGAGAACGGTTTTGCCCTCAATCCGATACGGCTCACCGAAGAAGTTACTATCCAGAAAAGTGGCGGCAATATCTGCCGCCACCATATCTTTGAATCCCATTACTGCACCGCCTCGGATGCATCGAACACGGGAGCAGGTTCGCCGTCCTCGTCCTCGGCATCCTCTTTCTGCGCCTCCGTGATAGCTTTGATCATAGAGGCTTTGGAAGCGTTGGACTTAAAGGTTAGACCGTATTCGTTGCCCAATTCGTGCAATTCTTTTGCGGATAGCGTTTCAAGGTCAACGATTTCCTCCACCACATCTGCCTCGTCGATATCGACGGGAGGTGTTTCGTCAAAACCGATAGGATCCTGTTCTTCCTCGGTTTCTGCCTCGGGTTCTTCCGGCTCCTGCTCAGCCTTGACGGCACGCACGTACTCTGCAACACCGAGCCTTACCAGCCGTTTTTCCTGTTCCGGCAGCAGTTCAAAGGGTTCATCGGCTTCGGTCTTAGGACGGACAATGCCGTTTTTATCGACGTAACCGTAAACGCCGTGGACGATTTTAATCATGCGAATGCCTCCTTAGTCCAGAACCTTTGCCACGATGAACGGGTTCTTGTTGTTGGGAATCAGCAGAGGACAAGCGCTCAAGGTCAGAGAGCGGGTGTTGCCGTCTGCGTTGGACAGATACTTAGGCACACGCTTGCCGGTGTAGGTATGGAACAGACCGTCGGACTGCTCGACCTGGGAAACAGCACCGTACAGGGTGCGACCTGCGCCGGGAGCGGTCAAAATGACAGACTTGGCATCAATGTATGCCTTGGTCTCGCTGCCCTCGGTGTATTCCTCGTCGTAGCAGATAACGTCGATCAAACGACCCTTTGCGTTCAGAGTTGCAATGTGGGTTGCACCATGAGGCAGGGTCTTGGGGTCGATGCGGCCGGCTTCGTAATTCTTCAAATCCAACAGCTTCTGAATTTCTGCGTTTGCCAGAATAGCATCGGCAGCATCAGCACCGACAACCAGTTCAGTTGCACCCAGACCACGCTTAGTCAGCAGACGAGCCATTGCGCCCAGGTCGGCCAGAACACCGGCATAGTCCTTGCCCCAATTGCCAGTGGGAGTGTACTGCCAAGTGCTGTCGCCGTTTGCAAAGTTGATGTGCTTTTCGTCGGCAACATCCACATCGTCGGCGATGTGCTTCATTACGCAGGCATTGGTCTGCATAACTTCGGCAGCCATAGCTTCCTCACGGCGGGAAATCATATCGGACAGTTCCTGTGCATCTTTCAGAACCAGAGCACGCTGGCGCTGTTCGGGAGTCAGCTGAGAAAGCAGAGCCTCACCGAAGCCACGCTTGTTCAGATCGTCGATGGTCAGCATACGGCGGGGAGCCACGAAAGGAGGCTCAAAGCGCTGTACTTCGTAGCCGTTACGCAGAACGGTAACGCCACCCTTGCGAGGTGCTACAAAGGGAGCGACGCGCTTGCTGCCGTCCTTGTACTCTACCAGCACGTCATTGGTAGCGAAGATGTCGGATGCCGCATTGGTAGGGAAGTAGCGGTCACGCAGGAAAGTAGTGGGGGGAGTCAGCTGCTCCACCGCCATCAGCAGGTTATGAGTTTCAAAAAAGTTAAAAGGCATAGTTTATTACCTCCTCTTAGTATTCGATGGCATCTGCAAGCAGAATGCCGCTCTTACGCAGAATTTCTTCGTCAGCAGCGGTCAGTGCGTAGCCAGCACCAACAATCAGTGCGTTACGGTTGAAATGACCGGTGCGGTATGCAATACCGACGGGATCAGCAGCGGTATCGCAGTCCTCTGCCAGCACATACAGTGCCTTAGAAGAGGATGCCGCAGCGGACAGGGCGGCGAAATCTGCACCGCCGGGAGTGCCGGAAACAACGGTGCCACGCTTTACAACACCGGCTGCGACCAGCTTTACAGTTACAACGTCAGCCTCGGGGATGTTCTCTACGAACAGCTTGTCGAAACCGACAGTGCCGATGGTTTCGTTCAGTACCTTGCTCATTACTTGTTACCTCCATTCATCTTGTTAAACAGTGCCACGGCTTCGTCAGCCGCTGCCTTTGCATCGTCGGGGTTGCCGACGTTTACCTCGGGGCCTGCGTTGGGTGTTGCAGCCACATTTGCTACACCGGAAGCATTTGCATCGGCTGCCATGTTGTTGAGCATGGTGTTGCCGATGGCGGCCTGTGCCTGCATGGCTTTAAATGCCAACTGCTCGGCAGTCAAGGGATTTGTGCCAAACTTGGCATCGGTGATAAGGGTCTGGTCAGCAATCGCATTCTGGATCGCTTCGATACCCTGGATGCGGGCGCGTTCGTTGTTGGCACCCTCGGTTCTTGCGGCATTCTCCACCTGTGCTACCAGGTCGGGGTGTGCCGCTCTCAGTTCGTCCACGTTGGTAATGGGCATTTCTTCTTCACTCCTTGTTTGATTTTGTGGATTGTTGTTATCTACAGGCAGCACAGGTGCTGCGTTAGATACGGGTGCGGTGGGCATAACCTCAATGCCTGCCGGGATGTTGGTTAAGCCACGAGCGGACATTGCCACACCGTTGACAATGAGGTGTGCCTTGTCCGGGGTTAGGCTCATGGATACCGGTGTATCCTCACCGATAACCTCGTCGGCAAAGCCTGCCTCCACAGCATCAGCGCCGGTCAGCCAAGTTTCCTTGTCCACCATATTTTTGATGGTGTCTTTGTCCTTTCCGGTTGCCTCTGCATAGATGTTGATGCCTGCTTTGTTGTGAGCCTCCAACTGCTTTTTCACGGAGTTCAAGTCCTGTACTTGGTAATAGCCGTACAGGAAACCGGCGGCTCCATGAATCATAAGGTTACTGCCTGCGTTTACCTTGCGGGTGTCACCAGCCATGAAAATCAAAGAGCCAGCGGACGCAGCCAAACCATCGTTGATGGTCGTGACCTTTGCCGCCAGCCCTTTCAGCCGGTTATAAATTGCGATACCTGCGTACATATCACCGCCGACGCTGTTGATATGCACGGTGATGCTGTCCTTGCCGGACAGTTCCTCCAAATCCCGCAGGAATTCATCCTGTGCGATAAAATTGCCGGGGATGGGTTCACCTGTCCACCAATCAACGGGACGGGACTGCACGACTTCGCCGTACATATTGATCTCTGCGCTGTTGGCTTCCGTGTTCACCACGATGTTATAGGGAATCAGCGGTGTTTTCGTAATTTGGGGCACATTATCACTCCTTTGCTATTCATCGTCCGGAGGTTCCGGCTCCGGCTCCGGTTCTGTAGGTGGCTTGACAGTTTGGGTATTCTGTGCATTCGCCCCGTTGGCTTTCCGCAACCGTTCATTTTCAGAGGTCAGCTTGTCAACATTGGATGCATACTCGCTGCCGTTCAAGCGGATTGCTTCGGCCTCACGGGTAGAGAATCCGTTCTCAACCGCCATCTGTGCCGCCTGTACTTCCTTCGTCGGGTCAAGCTGTCCCTGCGACGGGCCGATCCATTCACTCTGCAAATATGCCTGCCGAATCAGCGGGTCTGTCAAGAAACCGGGAGCAATGATGCGACCACGGGCAACAGCCTCTGTCATCCATGCTTCGAATACCGGTCGGCAGAAACTCTTCGTCAGCCATTCACGGCGCATTTTGAATGCTTTCCAAGCCTCCAACAGAGCACCACGGCTAGCGGAATAACTGGAATTGAACGACATGAGTAGAAGGTCAGCCGGTTCCTCCAACGCAGCACCTACCTGCTCACACATGGCTCGCATAAAGACATTAAAGCCGGTGTTGGGATGCGTAGGACTGCCGAAAGCCACATCCTCGCCCGGTTCCATAATGACCGTGTTACCTGGCCCCATTTCGTAGTCGGTCGGGTCTTTGCTGACCTCATGCACATCTGTGCTGGCAGGCTCCCCGAATGGCATTTCTGTTGTATCGCCCTCGGTCTTGACAAATGCCGTAAAAAATGACTGCACAATGGCAGCCATGATTTCAGCCTCTGTATATCGGCGCATCTGCAACAGCGGTTCCATTACCTGTGCCAAATACGGAACGCCTCGGTACTGTTCGCACCGCTCGGAATCCATAATGTGCAGGATGTTCGGCAGTCCGGTTTCTTTTCCGTATGCCTCAACCCTTACAAACTTAGTGGGCTCCAGCGTGTTTTGGAATGGGTAAGTGTTTGCGATGTGGTACGCAACGATCCGTCCGTTTCTGTCTACTTCCACGCCATCATAAATAGGGTTACCGTTTGCGGCTTTTCCGGTAGTGGACAGCATGGTAATGCCACCATCTGCCGTGGGTGTTCGTACCCGGTCAGCTTCAAGCAAGTGCAGACGTAAGGAATAGGGTTGCATCTTCGTGGATTCGTACCTGCGGAACAGACAGAAACAGTCGCCAGACATAGGCCATGCCAACATTGCCAACTGCTGCAGTCCGTAGAAGTCGTTAATGCCAGTAGCATCACACGAATCTTTGCGCTCTGCCCACAAAGCAAACTCAGCCTCTATTTGCTTCTGCAACTTCTCTGCTGCCTCCGGTGTCATGCCCAGCACTTCCCGGTTGATGGTGGATTTCAGACGCAGTCCGTTACCCACGACATTTGTCCGCTGTCGTTTAAGTGCTGCGGTGGCAATTGGAGCCGCCATGTACAGCATACGGCTGCGCTGTCGCAGAGTGTAGTTAGCCTCGTTGATATCCTCGGCTGGGCTGCCGGAAGCGGCAAGGAAGCCTTTCAGCGCCCGCTTGGTATAGCTTGCGCCGGCATCCGAATATCCTTTGTTAATCGGATTGAGTGCGGTTTTACGATAAACTTGTGCTTTTATAACGCTCTCCCTCCTTTCTTGCGTTTTATATCAAAGCCAGACAATGGTCAGCCTTCGATATTCTCGGTCTTGGTGGGCTTTTTCTCGTGCTGAGTGCCAAAGTAGAAAGACACCACCATGGAAACGACGAGCATTGCGTCGTTGGGTTCGATATCGCCACGCAGGGCGAGGACGGCAAAAACAGCAATCACAACCAGAGTGACGATGGTTTTTACCTTGATGAGGTTTGCAAAATTCTTCAGAACTTCCATATATATACCTCCGTTACTGCAAAAAGGTGTGTTCTGTCAAACACCGTTGATATGTGCTGACAATCTGTTTTTCTGTTATTTTTGTGCGCTCGTTTTTGAAATCCGGATGATCACGACAGTAATCGTTGTATGTCGTAATATCTTCCAGAATGTTGTCGAAGTGTTCCTTGCTGTGCTTCTTTCCCTGGTATAGCTCGTCACCAAAGCGGAGGATCCTCACTCTAGCAGATTTTGCCTCGTTTTCCTCTTGCCTATCGGACAGCTGCTGCACCTTCTCTTTTAAGATGGCAACCTCGTCGATTACATTTCCGTTCAGCCTCTTTCCAAACCAGCGCAGGATTGCCGTCCAAGGGTTGATCTTGATAGGTGATATCTCAACAAGCCCGGACAGCGCAAGCAGTGCGCCGATTATCCACTTGTACATTTCTTCCATCCGCAGGTTATCCTTTCTTGATGAATGCATCATGGAATCCGGCGGCTTTCGCTTTTGCAAGCACTTCCTCAGCACCGCGCTTAGATCCTGCGAATACTTGAACGCGGTACATCGTGCCGGGTTGCTTTACCGCAGGAGCATCCTCCTTGTACGCAATTCCAAGAGTACGCAGCATACCTTTGGCAATGGCGATGCCCATTGCCTCACGTTCTGCGGCGGTGTCTACAATCTGCACATCCGTCTTGTTGTCAAGGAAAGCACACTCAACAATGACGGCCGGTGCAGCTGTGTTCCGAATGAATGCATATGCATCGGCACCTTGGGCATTTACTTTCGTTTTTGCACCACGGGAGTTCTGCCCAATCTTCTGTATCTCGTCCAGAATATTCTCAGCCAACACCTTTCCTGTGCCGCCGAAGCGAGAGTAATATGCCTCCGCTCCGTCACCACCGCCGGTATTGTTGTGAATATCGACGGCGATATCCGGTGCATACTCGTTGCACTCTCTGATTCTATCGTCGGGGGATTCGTACTCATCAACAGACCTGCTGATTTTTGTCAGCACCCCATGTCGTGCCAATTCAGACTGACACACAAGGGCAATTGGCAGATTGACATCTTTCTCTTTGAACCCATTTGCAACAGCGCCGGGATCCAGACCGCCGTGCCCAACGCCTAAAAATACTCTTTTCTCTATTGTCATGACCTCCATTCCGATAAAATCTCTTATAAAAAGCACCACCCCGGAGGATGGTGCTTTGTTGGTTGTTACACAATCAAAGATTCGAGAAAAGCCTTAAACCGTCCGGCAATGAGTTTGTGTCCATTTTCATCGGGGTGACATCCAGCACCATCGTCCTTGCCATAACAGGCAACTCTACCTTCTTCCGTCCACGGGCGCAAGTTACTGCATCGGTAAAGGTCAAGGCACGGAATGCTTCTGTTATTGCAAATTTCAATTAGTGCATCGGCATACTTGGTTTGAGCGTTATTGGGATCAGCTGGATTGCCACTTTGCCATGCTGTCGGGGTGACGATACCCAGAGAAACGGAAGGCATTACAGCAATCAAGTTATCAATGGTTGTGTTGATACATCCGCAGATGGTTTCCGTACCAGTGTCAGAGGGAGTACCCAACTCAATATCAGCACTGAGATCGTTGAAACTACCGAAAATCGTCACCGCATCGGAATTAGATGGAACATTGGTAATTCTTAAATGGAAGGCTTTACCTTGACCGGATTTTGCATAGCCAGAACCGGAGTAACCAAGATTTACCACAGTAATTCCGGTTGCTTCCGCAATGTAGTCATGGTAGTTCATGTCAGTCCTAGAATTTTTTTCAGTCAGACTATCACCGACAACTGTCCAGACACGTCCCTTCCACGGTTGCAATTTCATGCCACCATCTTGAATAAGACGCTTTATCTGTCCGATATTGTTGTAGCAAAAAGATATCCTCAGAGTGCTGGCACCTGCTGGAACTGTTACCAACTCATCCTCTATTTTTGCATAGCCATCAGCAATAGCCTTTTTCACAACAGTACCATTTTCCGCATAAAACACGTACAAAAAATTGGCATAGTCTTTGGAGGCTGTAATTAGTAACTGTTCACCCGGAGCAACAGGAACCGGGTCACTGATATTGAAACCGCTAGATGTGCTACTCGATACATCCCCATTGGGGAAGGTTAGTGTTTTTCCAACAACAGTTTCAAATTTTACAGGGAGCCAAACTTTTGTGACAGATGCCACACAATCCAGTTTAGCTTCGAGCTTTTCAATACATTTCTTTGCAAGGGCAAGAGTTTGTAAATCCATACTTTGTCCCCTCCCTTACTGTTCAAGCCACACAGAAGCGTCTGCATCGAACAGGAACACTTTCTTAGTGTCCATCTCGTAGAAAACATCAGCGTTCTTCACGCCATTCACGGGCTTGGTGTCGCTGGATTTGCCGTAATACTCCACACGTCTGCATGTTTCACCGTCTGCCGAGCATCGGAAATCGTCACCATTGATCTTTACTATTTTTGTAATCATAAAAATACCTCCAAATAAATAGTTGCATTTTTGTGCACTTACCAGTCCCGGGGTACGATACCCACGGCTCTGCGGCGGCCTCTGCCGTTCAGCGCAGCTGTCAGTTCGGCGATTGCTTTGTCGTGACCGGCGATCTCAGACCGGATCTTCTCCAAGTCGTGTTTGGTCAGCGACCGGGAGCCAATAGAGTACGATTGCACACCACCGTCAGCAATGGCAAGATAAGCCTGCTGTAGCTTCTGCTTTGCGGATTTGTGAAATTCAATATCAAGCTGAATTTCCTCTTTGGTCTTATAAGACATTTGCTGTGTACCTCCTACCAATCGTTACCGCCCGCTATATTGCGGTTGGTTGTTGCACGTTTCCTTGTCCTTGTGGTCTGTGTCTGGGGTTTTTCGTCCGCCCGCTGACGCAGCCGTTGCTCGACTTTATCCATATCCGGGTCAAGTACCCGGAAAGCTGCCAGTGCATAGTTACGGCAGTCAAGTGCCTCGTTGCGTTCATGCCCCGGTAGCTTTTCCCATGCCCAGCGGGTGCGCCCTCGGTCGGTTTTCATGACCAGTTTTTCCGAAAGCAGACCGTTGAAAAATGCGTTGTCATAGCCGCGATCAACACCCTTTGGGAAGTGGCAGTATTTCGGCCCTGGTTCCTGCACCTTCAGTGCACCCATAATGTCCGCTTTGCCGGCATCTACACCGAGGGAGTAAAGCCACGTTTGACCGATAGTCTTACCGCCAACGACAATCTTGACTTTGCTCGGTGGTTTGGTGTATGGCACACCGTCGCCGCCCTGTCCTTTGATAGCAAAAACACGCCTTTGCAGGCGTGCTCGGCATTGGTTATATACATGCTGTGTTTTGTGACCGCCGGAATCCACAAAGGTCATGGATATAGAAAGCCCGGTGCCGTCTTTGAACTTGTAAACATGGCTTACAACTTCGTCCAAACGTTCCCACGGCTCGTTGTATCCGGGGTCGCCCATGATGATGCCCTTTTTGATGCCCCACGTTTCACCGTAGTGTCCGTGTCCGAGCACCTCATACTCTAAGCGGTCATCCTGCGTATCTACACCACAGGTAAGCACCAAGACACCTTGTGGCAATTCCACCGGTGTTCCGTCCTCTCGTGTGCCGTAGTCCTCACGGCGGGCAAGCATGGTGTCCTCATCCTCCAGGTCGCCACGATCTTCCCAGAGTTCTCCGAGCATTGTATTGTACACAACCTTTAACCGCTGTGGGTCTTTCCGTGCGACCAGGAATGAATAAACGACCTTTTCCCAACCCTGCCAAGGGGAGGAGAAAGCATTCAGCCAGAAGGAGCGGTGTCCCTTTTTGTAGGCATCCGGATTTTCTGCGACCCACTTCGCCGGTTGCCTGCGCATTTCTTCTTCCGGGGAAAGGCAGCCACACTCTGGACAGCACCACGAGATGGAGGTCACGATATAGTCCTTTTTTCTGCCGCTTCCGATGGTGTCAAACTCAAACTTGATATCGTCAAAGACGATGTTGGAGTATTCACCGCAGTGCGGACACTTGTGACACCACCGCTCACGAGTTCCCTCGTTAAAGGATTTGGCAATGGGGCTGGTCTCTTTATCCGTAGGGGTTGACACATCCACCATCTTTGAGTTATAGAACGTGGTCGTTCGTGCCTCTGCCAGTTTCCAAGGGTCGCCCTCAGTGCCGGCAGATAATGCCCAACGGTCTCGTTCGTCGCCCAGTACATACTTGGCCGGTGTAGAAGCCAGACCGCTTGCACTATTGGAGCCGACGATGGTAAGCATACCGCCGGGGAACGACTTCTGCAGCATGGTATTGCCGCTGTCCCGGCTCTTAATATCCGCAACCTTGCTCCGTAGTGTCGCACTATCACGGATCATGGGGGCAATACGCAGCCGTGAGAACTTCTTCGCATCGTCCACCGTAGGCTGTATGTATAGGATACTGCCGGGGTCCTGGTCGATAATATAGCCGATGATGTTCAGTTCCAACTCGGATTTACCGACCTGTGAAGATGCCACAAGGCTGATTTTCTCAACCTTTGGATCCGTAAAGGCATCCATAATCTCCACAAGGTAAGGTGTCCGGGCGTTTCGCCAAGGGCCAGCCTCGGCACTGTTCTCTCTGGAAAGTACACGGTGAGCCTCAGCCCATTCTGAAACCGTCAAATCTGCCGGAGGAGTGTAGTTGCTAAAGGCACGGGAAAATGTGCGGTCTACAGGACGGAGGCGGCGCTTAGTACTCGTCGCTTTCGTCTCCTTGCCGTTCATTCCAACCCTGCCTTTCTCTTACGCGCCGTTTGTATTCCTCCGGGTCGTATTTGTAGTCAGAAAGCTGTTGCAATATTGCATATACCTCCTGCTTGATGCGCTCCGCTGCCTCCGGGGCTGTTTGGATTGCTGCAAGGTCTACCGCTAACTTTCCCGGAATAGCCATCAGCATAGACCGCACAAACATAACATGGTCGGTGGTGATTGCCTCCACATCGGATGCCCGATGCAGTTCACCTTTCAGTTCCTTTAACTCCAGTTCTGCCATCTCGGCTTTTGCTGTTTTGATTCGCTTCTCCGCCGTCAGCTTTTCCGTTTCCAACTGTGAATCCGTCTCTTTCTTTTCACGACCGTTCGCCTTGTCGGAAAGATAACGGATGTATGCCTGTATAGTAGGGAGGAGGTCATACTTGGTCGGTTTGCCCTGCCCCTTGATAACACCCTCGGTTTTTAACTGCTCCACTCGGCGGGTTGACACACCGAAAATTTTCGCTATAACCTGCGAGGTCTGTAGATTTTCAGCCATCCTATCCGCCTCCTTTCATCAATCCATCAGTCCATGATTCCAGTTTTCTCTACCGGAATCTCCTTACCTTCACGCAGCAGAACCACATCCGTTTTTCCGCTCACACCGATGTACCGCTTGACAATAACGTCAACATAGCGTGGGTCCAGTTCCATCAAATACCCACGCCGTCCGTGCTGTTCGCAGGCAACCATCGTCGTACCGGATCCTCCGAACAAGTCAAGCACAGCGTTTCCGGCTTTTGTGTTGTTTTGCACTTGATACGCAAACAGAGAAACGGGCTTCATCGTAGGATGCTCTCCGTTTCTCTGCGGTTTATCGAAATTCAATATTGTGGTTTGTTTCCGGTCGCTTGCCCATAGATGGGCCGCACCATCTTTCCATCCATAAAGGCAAGGTTCGTGTTGCCAGTGGTAGTCCTGCCGACCGAGAACCATTGTGTTCTTCGCCCAAATAAGGCACTGGCGCACCTGCCATCCGATATCCCTACAAGCACCACGGAAGTTATATCCCTCCGTGTCGGCGTGCCAAATGTAAAACGCAGCGCCCGGTTTCATGCAGCCGTCAGCCACCTTGAACGCATCACGAAGGAACTGCCGAAATGCGGAATCCTCCATGCTGTCGTTCTGTATCGTCAAAGCATCCGATGTTTTGCCCTCGTAGGCTACATTGTAGGGAGGGTCAGTGAGCAGTAGGTCTACCTTTGCACCGTCCATCAGCTTGGCGGCATCCTCGGCATTGGTACTATCACCGCACATCAGTCTGTGCTTGCCCAGCACCCAAATATCGCCGTAGCGAGAGACCGGCTGCTTCGGAGGTTCCACAACATCGTCCTCGTCCAACTCGCCCGGTTCCGGTGCGGTTGCATCCATCAAAGCGGAAACCAGTTCGTTGTACTCTTCCTCGGTATAGCCGGTGATATCAATATCGATTTCTTCTGTATCGATATCCTTAAAGACCTCCGCCAGCATCTTGCTGTCGATCTCGGCCAGTTCTGCGATTTTGTTATCAGCCAGCAAATCCGCAAGTTCCGCATCATTGCTCTTATAGTGCTGAAAGTCAACCGGTACGAATTCAAGCCCCAGGAACTTGGCAGCCATCAAACGACCGTGACCACGCACGACCAATCCGGACAGCGTGGATACGGTTACCGGTGCACGCCATCCTTGCGTTTTGATAATCTTCGCCAGCAGTTCAATCTGCTCTTCCGGGTGGTGGTTGGGGTTCTTAGGATTCGGCTTGACTTCCACGACCGGAACGATTTTGTCGTGTGCACAATATACCGGAATGTCCCCGGCATATCCTCTGCATTTGAATTCTTCCATAGTTCAACCTCTCATAGTTATTTATCAAAAGGCACAGGAGCCTTTGTGCGCCCTCTTGTTCTTCGGTGGATAATTCACGCAACCCGAAAACAAAAAGAGCACACAGCGGATCCTGTGCGCTCACGCATATATAAATGCAACGAAATGGGTGAAAAAAAGTTTTTCAAAACTGGCTCGATTCCGGGCTCGCCAGCAC
>JAGBSG010000057.1 GCA_017632035.1 Oscillospiraceae bacterium
CATGGAGCTGATCAACAATGTTGCCAAGGCCCAGGGCGGTATTTCCGTATTCACCGGTGTCGGTGAGCGTACCCGCGAGGGCAATGACCTGTACCGGGAAATGTCCGAGTCCGGCGTTCTGAACAAGACTGCCATGGTCTACGGCCAGATGAACGAGCCCCCCGGAGCCCGTATGCGGGTGGGTCTGTCCGGCTTGACGATGGCTGAATACTTCCGGGATGTGAAGCATCAGGATGTGCTGCTGTTTATCGATAACATCTTCCGTTTCACCCAGGCCGGCTCGGAGGTATCGGCACTGCTGGGCCGTATGCCCTCTGCCGTTGGATATCAGCCTACCCTGGCTACGGAAATGGGCGCGCTGCAGGAGCGCATTACCTCTACCAAGAACGGCTCTATTACTTCCGTTCAGGCGGTTTATGTGCCTGCCGATGACCTGACTGACCCGGCCCCTGCCACCACCTTTGCCCACCTGGATGCTACCACGGTTCTGGACCGCGGCATCGCTTCTTTGGGCATCTATCCGGCGGTGGATCCTCTGGATTCTACCTCCCGGATCCTGACCCCTGAGGTGGTGGGCAGAGATCACTATGAAACTGCCCGGGCGGTGCAGCGGATCCTGCAGCGGTATAAGGAACTGCAGGACATCATCGCCATCATGGGTATGGACGAGCTTTCCGAAGAGGATAAGCTGGTGGTAGGCCGTGCCCGTAAGGTGCAGCGGTTCCTGTCCCAGCCTTTTGAGGTGGCGGAGCAGTTTACCGGCTACCAGGGTAAGTATGTGCCCCTGAAGGAAACGGTCCGGGGTTTCCGGGAGATCATCGAGGGCAAGCATGACCAGATTCCGGAATCTTACTTCCTGTTTACAGGCACCATTGACGAAGTGGTGGAAAAGTGGAAGGGTGATCAAAAATGACCCAGTTTCCGCTGAAGATCGTTACGCCTGACGGCATGGAGTTTGAAGGTCAGGCCGAACAGGTCGTTGTGCGTACCACCACCGGCGATATGGGAATTCAGGCCGGACATATCAGCTGCGTTGCTCCCCTGGGTATGGGACAGGCCGTGATCACCATAGACGGTCAGAAGCGGTATGCAGCCTGCATTGGCGGCATGGTGTCCGTGCTGGACGGCCAGGTCCGTATCGTAGCCACAACCTTTGAGTGGGCAGATCAGATCAATGTGGGGCGTGCACAGGCTTCGGAAGAGCGGGCCAGGCGCGTGCTTGCGGATAAGGGCGCGGCGGATACGGATATCCGTCTGGCGGAAGCCCGTCTGAAGCGGGCGCTGATCCGCAAAAGTGTTGCCAGCCGCAAATAAATCAAAGCAGGACACAGTTTGAAAGCAAACTGTGTCCTGTTTCGTTAAGCAAGATAAAAAACCCGACGGGATGTCTCTGCACCGGGCGGCTCCGGTGCTCCTTGCGCAAACAAACCGTAAAGATCGCCGCAGCGATTTTCCAAAGTCTGATAAGGAGAATCTATTTTTTCTCCTGTGTTGGGAAAAATGCCGGATTGACGGGCGGTGCGCAGAATGTCCCGGCCCCGATCATTAAAAGCCAGTGCCCGTACATAGGGAGCGGGGGTTTCCAATTCTACTTTGGTAATACCCAGGAAGGCGCACATCAGCATCCGGCTCAGCCGGGTCATGGTGTAACGCTTGGATTTCACCGATGCTAAAATGCCTTCCAGAGTGCTGCATTCCCGGGCGGCATGCATCAGCTTGCGCCACAGGCCTTCAGAGCCATAGGGCAGGGCTTCAAAATCCGCTTCGGTCATACGGCGAAGCTGCCCTAAGATCGCCCGTTCACCGGCGGAAAGGGTGTGTATCGCGGCATCCGCAAAGCAGGTTCGGGCCTGGGCAGGTACATAGTCCAGCCATGCGCCGGATTCCACCATGAGCCTGCGCACGGCGGTGGCCGACGGATTTTGCAGATCCGCCTCCAAGTCATGGTAGCTGCCGCTGCGATGGATGGGCAAAGGCGCCATGGCGGTTTTCTGGGAAAGGATGGCCTTGCAGTACTCCACAGCCAGAATGCCGTTGGGATGAGAGAGGGCATCGCTGTTGATACCCATAGCTTCCAGGGCTGCCTGCCGGGCTGCGGGGAAGGATAGCCCCTTGTCCAGCTGGAGATGCAAAGCCTCCGGGAATTCTTCGCTGAGTAGCACCCGAGCGGTGGACAGCAGCAACTCCGGGTCAGCGGTTTCTGCTCCAAAGCAGAGATGAGAACAGAAAGGGGCAAGAATCCTTACGCCGCCGGCGGCAAAGCCTTCCGCTGAGGACAAGCTGACCGTAACCGGCAGCTCCAGTACCAGATCCGCACCGCACAGAATAGCGGCTTTGGCACGCAGAGATTTATCCACAATGGCAGGAGCGCCCCGCTGCACGAAGCTGCCGCTCATCAGGCAGACGATGCCGCTGTCTGCGCCCTGTAAGGCGCGAACAGTGTCGATCTGCTTCTTATGACCCAGGTGAAGGGGATTGTATTCGCAGATAATACCGGTTACCTTCAAAATAATTCCACCTTTTTTTCAAAAAATTGCAAACAGGGCTTGAGAAATCCCGCGAAATATTATAGAATAGTTTCATCTATGGTTATATTATCATAAAACCCGAAAAATGAAAAATATTATTTTTAGGAGGCAATCTCAAATGAACATTTTGATCATCAATGCCGGCAGCTCCTCTCTGAAGTATCAGCTGATGAATCCCGAGACCGGCGAAGTTTCCGCTAAGGGCCTGTGTGAGCGTATCGGCATCGATGGCCGCCTGAACCACAAGGTCGGCGACAATAAGGTCGTTAAGGACATTCCCATGCCCACCCACTCTGAGGCCATTGCCGCTACTCTGGAGATCCTGCAGGATGCTGAGCACGGCGTTATCAAGAGTGTTGCCGAGATCGATGCTGTGGGCCACCGGGTGCTGCATGGCGGTATGGAGTTCTTTGATTCCTGCATCATTGACGATGAGGTCATCGCTGCCATCGAAAAGTGCATCCCCCTGGGCCCCCTGCATAACCCCGCAAACCTGATGGGCATCCGCGCCTGCCAGGCTGTTATGCCCAAGACTCCTCAGGTGGCTGTGTTCGACACCGCCTTCCACATGACCATGCCTCCCAAGGCTTACCGTTACGCCATCCCCACTGAGTACTACGAGAACGACTCTATCCGCCGCTACGGCTTCCACGGCACCTCCCATAAGTATGTTGCCAAGCGTACCGCTGAGCTGGTTGGCAAGAAGGAATTCAAGATGGTCAACTGCCACCTGGGCAACGGCTCTTCCATGTCCGCTGTGAAGGACGGCAAGTGCCAGGATACTACCATGGGCCTGACCCCTCTGGCCGGTGTTCCCATGGGCACCCGCTCCGGCGACATCGATGCCGCTGTGGTGCAGTTCATCTGCAATAAGTACGGCATGAGCGTTGACGAGTGCCTGAACATGCTGAACAAGAAGTCCGGTATGCTGGCTCTGTCCGGCGTTTCCTCCGACTTCCGTGACCTGGAAGACGGCGCTAAGAACGGCAACGAGGCCTGCGCTCTGGCCCGGGACAAGTTCTGCTACGAGGTCGCTAAGTATGTGGGCGCATACGCCGCCGCTCTGAACGGCATCGATGTTCTGACCTTCACTGCCGGTGTGGGCGAGAACGACTGCAATGTCCGTGCCGCTGTCTGCGAGTATCTGGGCTTTATGGGAGTCAAGATCGACCCCGAGCTGAACAGCAAGCGCGGCAAGGAAATGGTTATTTCCACTCCCGATTCCAAGGTTCAGGTTTGGGTCGTTCCCACCAACGAAGAGCTGATGATCGCTCAGGATACTGCTGAGCTGGTCAACGCAGCCAAGTAATTTAAATTGAGGCAAGGAGCCGCCGCATCTGCGGCGGCTCTTCCTGCAGAAAGGCGGATCTATGAAAAAAGTGCAGGCACATAAACTGCTTTACGGAGCATCACTGCTGATGGTGCTGGGTTTCTGCGTCCATCTGGCCGTTGACTATTATCAGTATTCCACAACACTGAATTCCGCACCCTTTTCGGTATGGATCCTGGTTGATTCGCTGATCTGGCTCCTCCCAGCGGTACTGGCCTTTGCTGCCGGATTGGTTGCGAAAAAAAGAATGACAAAAAAGAGAATGCACAATGACAACTGCTTCTGAGCGCTTTTTGCGCTATGTAACATTCGATACCCAGTCTGATGAATTCTCCGAAACCTGTCCCTCTACGGACAAGCAGAAGGTATTTGGCGCGGAGCTGGTCCGCGAAATGTTGGAGCTTGGTATTCAAGATGCCTGTATGGACGAGCACGGCTACATTTACGGCACAGTTCCCGGCGAATCAAAGGCCGGAGCATACAGAAGGCTATGAGGGTTTCGTCCACCTGACCGATATGCAGGGTGAGGTGGAACGCAGCACCCTGCGCTATATCATCCGGGATTATGATATGGAGAGATTTCTGGAGAAAAAATCTCTGATGGAGTCTGCGGCCGCGTTCCTGAACCGCAAGTATGGGGCGGAAACAGTGAATGTGACCATAAAGGACAGCTACTACAATATGCGCGAAAAGATCGAGCCATGTATGCATGTAGTGGACCGGGCTATGCAGGCTATGCGAAATGTAGGCATGACATATGCGGCAGTTCCGATTCGCGGCGGTACGGACGGTGCCCGGCTCAGCTTTATGGGTCTGCCGTGCCCCAATCTGTGTACCGGCGGAGAAAACTTCCACAGCCGCTTTGAGTACATCTCTGTAGAGGATATGGACCTTTGCACACGAATGCTTGTGGAGATCATGACAATGCTGTAAAATGAAAAGGAGGCTGCCTGTGGCAGCCTCCTTTATGTTCTTGCGTATCAGCCTTCGAAATCGGCTTCTTCAGCTACGGGAGCAGCTTCCTCTACGGGAGCCTCTTCAGTAGCGACCTCTTCGGCGGGTGCTTCCTCGGCTACTTCAGCGGCAACCTCTTCAACTTCCCCGCATTCAGCATCAGCTTCCTCACGGCAGCATCCGCAGGGCAGGGAAGCCAGGACCTTCTTGGCCCAAGCGACGATCTGATTGCCGTAGGTGGCGATCACATACACAGCACCGGCAACAGCGGCCAGAGCAACAAGAATCTTTGCAATAATACCAGCGATTTTCATAAGTGAGCCTCCATTCATTATAGATTTCTAAGACCAGTATAACCAAACAAAGGCGAAAAAGCAACTACTATTTTTATGGCTGCGGTTTTTTCTAAACATACCCGTACATGCCCCGGATGCTGACCTCGCCGGAGCTGACAAATGCCTCGTCACCGTTGGAAAAGATGACCTGTAAAGCACCGTCTTCGTTTATTCCTATAGCAGTTCCGTGCCGCACACTGTCTGCCCGGTGGAGGGAGATATCCCGCCCTATGGTGATACAGTCCTTGCGGTAGCGCTCCATGAGGGCTGCCTTTTCCGTAAACAGGATATTGGATGTATGCTCCAGAGACAGAAGCATAGCAGCCACAAGCCTGCTTCGGTCCACGGGTCGGCCTGTCACCGAAGAAAGGGAAGTGGCGATCTGCCGGATGCTTTCAGGGAAATCATTTGTCTCCTGATTGCAGTTGATACCTATACCGATAATGGCACAGGGGTCAGCACAGGCGGGATATACCAGCTCTGTCAGAATGCCGCCAAGTTTTTTTCTGCCGCACACCAGATCGTTGGTCCATTTGATGCCTGGGCGAAGCTGCACGGCGGCTTCTATGGCGTCACACATGGCTACAGCGGCGGCACAGGTCAAATGCATCAGCTCCGCGGCGGGGCGCTGGGGCCTGAGGATCAGGGAAAGGTAGATGCCTGCATCGGGTGGAGAATGGAACTGCCGCCCCATACGGCCCCGGCCGCCGGACTGGGTATTGGCTATGACCACAGTGCCATGGGCAGCACCATGAAGGGCAAGCTGTTTTGCCTGGTTGCTGGTGGAATCTGTACTATCCAGATACAGCAAATTGTCTCGCCAGGGGAAAGCCTGAGGCAAATGGGAAAGAATTTGTTCTTTCATTTAGTCGATATCCCGGATAACTTCTTCGGGTGCCTGGTCCAGAACTTCAGGATGAGCCAGCAGACGGCGGTAATACTTGAAGAAGGTGGCGTAATAGTAGCCGTCGACGATGCGCTCGTCCAGTACAAACTTTACATCGATGTACTTGCGCTGTACAACATTGCCGTCCTCCTGGACCTCCAATGCCCGCCGCTTGCAGCCAAAAGCACCGAATACAGGCAGATTACCGAAATCATACAGGTGGTGATAAATAGGCTTGATGCCCAGACTGCCCATAGAGGTGAAGAACAGGCTGCCGTGGAAGGGGCTGAGCTCCAGCAGGAACTTGGGCAGAAGGCCAAAATAATCCAGGAATTTCAGCAGCCATACCACGAATTTCAGAACCACACTGGGGATCATATTCAGACCCATGATCAGGCCGTCCAGGCTGGAGTCCAGCTCCTGAGTCGCCTTTACGCTTTCTACAGCGGCGTTGAGCTTGTTGTATACATCAATTGCGGTGTCGTGGGGGGTCAAGTGGACCTTGATGGAGGTGTCAGGCGAGTCAATGGTCATATCCTTCTTGATGACCATGCAATACTGAATGTCATTGCCCCGGGAATAGACCTTCTGGCCGCTGATAAAGCGGTTCAGCTGAGGGTATTTTGCCACGCCCCGGATATAGGCGGCCAGCAGGACATGGGTGATGCCAAAATCGGTATAGCCCTCTCTGCGTTTTTGGCGAATGTAGCGGTCAATGTGGGTAATTTCAAAGGATTCCTCAAAGAAATTAGAGCAGGTGTTGCGTTCTACCTGGAAATAGGCAGTGATCTGCGCCATGGGAGCTAAGGTGCGGATCTTCCGGCCGTCAGGCCGGTCACCCCAGGTGGGGTGGTATTCACCGTCAGCAAAAGGCCGGATACCAAAGGGCAGCAGGCAGCCGCCCGCAAAGATCAGCAGCTCGGGAATTAGATACAGCTGCTTGGCAGTTGTGAAGAAATAGTAACCGGTTACACCCAGGGGTGCTGCGAACAGGGGCAAAAGCAGCCAGGCGTGGCGTACTCTTCCCGCGGTGATGGCGGTGTAGCTGATGCAGAAAAACAGAAGAACAACACAGAACAGCGCATATGTAAAGCTGCCCAGAGTGACGATCATACCGGGGCGGATGGCATAGTAAATGGCCATAAGCCAGACAGGGATGGCTGTTTTGTAGAACATCTGCTTGTTCAAAAGGGCAATGAGTACAAACAGTATTGTGGAAAATACGGGCAGCATTAGGCCCGCCCAGAAATCCGGGGCAATGGCGCCTGTGCAGGTAAACACGATGCGTATAACGGCAGATGCCGCCATACAAAGCACGGCCAGCCAGGCCATGGGGCTTCTGCGATTGACATACAGACTGATTCTTCTTTCCATAGTACCTCCAATTATCTCTTTCTTTGTGGTGTGCTATGCGATGGTTTTGCGAAGCTGGGCAATAAAGCGGGGGTCAGTGCCGCAGCAGCCGCCCAGAATGGCTGCACCCATAGCGCGGCAGTCGGCGGCGATAGCTGCAAATTCTTCGGGCTCCATGGGATAGTGGGGGAGCTTGTCTTCTCCGATGGTGGGGATGCCTGCATTGGGCTTGCAGATCAGGGGCCCGTGGGTATACCGGCGCAGCTTGCTGACCAGCCCGGCGGTCAAATTATCCGCAGCCACACAGTTAAAGCCCACAGCGGCAGCACCGGCCTGCTCAAGCTCCCGGAGCACGGGGCCTGCGTCCATGCCGGAAAACAGAGCGCCGTCGGATTGCATGGTAAAGGTATACATGCAGCAGGATGCCCCTTCCAGCTCCGCGGCGGTGAGGATGGCTTCCGCTTCCTGTGGATACATGAGCGTTTCTGCTGCAAGCAGATCCGCACCGCCATCGATAAGACCCTTGATCTGCCGGCGGTAGTTTTCTACCAACAGCTCAAATTTGTCGGAGTCCCAACTGTCGGTAAAGGTGGCTAGGGTCGTCAGGTTGCCGGCTACCAGTACATTTTCAGATACACTTCGGGTCAATGCCACTAAGCGGGCGTTAATGGCTTCTGTTTGGGTATCGAGCCCTACCTGCTTCAAGGCGATAGGCTGGGCTTGAAAGGTTGGTGCATACAGGATCTGGCTTCCGGCTTCCGCATATTGCCGCTGCAGATCGGTAAGTGCCTGGGGGTTCTCCAGGATCCAGCTTTCCGTGCAGCCGCCTCGGGGCATGCCTGCCTTCATCAGGTTGGAGCCTGTGGCACCGTCCAGCAGCAAAGGGCCGGAGGCAATTATTTTATGAAATGCATCTTTGGTGAGCATGTCTTCAACTCCATGTTTGGATGATACCTGCATATTATACGACAATTCCGGAAATAATGCAACAAGCATTGACGATTCCCCCTGATTTTGGTACAATATACATAATTTCAAATAGGAGAAATGGATATGAAAAAGACTGTTTTGAAAGAATACGCAAAGCTGATCGTGTGCTGCGGTGTCAATGTACAAAAGGGCCAGGAGGTCATGGTCTATGCCGACCTGGATCAGCCGGAATTTGTGCAGATGGTAGTGGAGGAGGCCTACAAGGCCAAAGCCAGAAAGGTCATTGTGGAGTGGAATTATCAGCCTCTGAGTAAGATCCATGTGCGGTATCAGTCTGTCAAGACATTGGGAGAAGTTCCCGAGTGGCAGAAGGCCCGCCGCCAGCATATGGTGGACACTGTGCCCTGCCGTATCCACCTGATCTCTGAGGACCCGGACGGTCTGAAGGGTATGAATATTGCTAAGATGGCCAAGGGCAGGCAACTTTCTTATCCGATCCTGAAGCCCTATGCTGATCAGCTGGAGGGAAAGCAGCAGTGGTGCATTGCCGCAGTCCCCGGTGCGGCCTGGGCAAGGAAGGTGTTTCCGGGTATGCGTACCAGTCAGGCCATCGAGAAGCTGTGGGAGGCTATCTTGTCCACCTCCCGGGTGACGGATGACCCCATCGGCGCATGGGAAAAGCACAATGAAGATCTGCGTAAGCGCTGTGATTATCTGAACAGTCTGGGTATCGAATCGCTGCATTACACAGCCGACAACGGCACGGACCTGACGGTTGGCATGATCCCGGAGGCCAGATTCTGCGGCGGCGAAGAGCGCAGCACCCAGGGCATTTGCTTTAACCCCAATATCCCCACAGAGGAATGCTTTATCTCCCCCATGAAGGGAAAGGCTGAGGGTATCGTATATTCCACCAAGCCCCTTTCTTACCAGGGGCAGGTGATCGACAATTTCTATATCCGCTTTGAAAACGGTAAGGCTGTGGAAGCCAAGGCTGAACAGGGCGAAGAGCTGCTCAACACCATGCTCTCTATGGATGAAGGGGCTGCCTATCTGGGTGAGTGTGCGCTGGTACCGCAGCAAAGCCCTATCTGCCAGAGCGGGCTGTTGTTCTATAATACACTGTTCGATGAAAATGCTGCCTGCCATCTGGCAATGGGTATGGGTTATGTGGATACCATTGAGAATTACCATGAGAAATCCCTGGAGGATTGCCGGGCCTTGGGCATTAACGATTCCATGATCCATGAGGACTTTATGATCGGCTGCGACAGCCTGAACATTGATGCCACTACCTGTGACGGCAGGGTCGTGCCGATCTTCCGGGCTGGCAATTGGGCCTTTTGAGAAGCATAAGTGTCGGAATTGTGGGATCAGGCTCTAAAAAATTGAAAAAAACACTTGCATTCTCTATTTGAATGTGCTACAATAGCCGAGCGATTGAAATTGCTGGGGCAATTATGCCCTTTTAACCCAGAAGAAAGAGGTGAACAACATGAAGGAAGGTATCCATCCCAATTACGAACAGACTACGATTCGCTGCGCCTGTGGCAATGTCTTTACGACTGGCTCCACCAAGAAGGACATCAGAGTTGAGATCTGCTCCAAGTGCCACCCTTTCTATACCGGCAAGCAGAAGCTGGTTGACACCGGTGGACGTGTTGATCGTTTCAACAAGAGATTCAATCTGAAGTAAGCTTGAAGCCTGTACTGCCTTCGCGGTGCAGGCTTTTTGCTTTTTTAACCCTTTCCCTGTGAAAACAGTTGCCTGCCCCGCGGGATTCGTGGTATACTATCCAATAGACAACGGAGGATGTAAAATGGAATCTAATTTTGAAAAAGCGGTGCAGGAACGGGCTGTGTTGGTGGGTTTGAACGCGGATTGCTTTACCCAGTCCCAAACAGCGACGGATGAAACCCTGGAGGAGCTGGAGGCCCTTTTGGAAACTGCCGGGGGCTTTTGTACTGCAAAAATACTGCAAAACCGGCATACGCCGGATTCTCACAGCTTTATTGGCGAGGGCAAGTCCCAGGAGGTCCGGATGCTGGTGGAGGCTACCCAGGCAACCATGGTCATTTTCGATAATGAGCTTTCGCCCGGACACATCCGGGCCTTGGAAGAAATTGTGGGAGTGCCTGTGCTGGACCGCAGTGCCCTGATTTTGGATATCTTTGCCCAGCGGGCCAAGACTAAGGAGGGCCGCTTGCAGGTAGAGCTGGCCCAGTATCAATATTTACTGCCCCGGCTTTCGGGTATGGGCAAGAGCCTTTCCCGGCAGGGCGGTGGTATCGGCACCAGAGGGCCCGGTGAAACGAAGCTGGAATCTGACCGCCGGCATATCCGGGAGCGGATCGCCCGGCTGCAGTCGGAGCTGGAGCAGGTGCGTCAGGTGCGCAGTGTGCAAAGAGAACGGCGCATGAAAAACTCTGTGCCGGTGGTTGCTATCGTTGGTTACACCAATGCAGGCAAATCCACCCTGTTGAACCGGCTTACCGGGGCGGGGATCCCTGCCAATAACCGATTGTTTGATACTTTGGATACCACCTCCCGGCAGCTGACGGTTTCCGACAATCTGGATGTGATACTGTCTGATACGGTAGGCTTTATCGCCAAGCTGCCTCACCATCTGGTCAAAGCATTCCGTGCCACTCTGGAGGAGCTGGAGTTTGCGGATCTGCTGCTGCATGTGGTGGATGCGTCTGACCCCAACCGGGAGGAACATATCGCCGTGGTGGACAGCCTGATCGCCAAGCTGGCAAAGCCCGGAACGCCTGTGCTTCGCTGCTATAATAAGGCTGATCTGGTGGAAAAGACCGACATTCCGATAGGTGAAGATGTAGTTGCCATCTCGGCGGCGAAGGGCGTGGGCATGGAAGTCCTTTTGGCTGCCATCGAAAAGGCCTTGGGCCACAGCCGCCACCATGTGGTGCTGACCTTGCCCTATTCCATGGGCGGTATGGTAGAAACGCTCCACGATCATGCCAAGGTAAACGGTGTAGAATATACCGGCGAGGGCATCGTGGTGGATGCGGTACTGGATGAGATCCTGTACGGACGGCTGCGAGATCATGTAACAAAGGAGTGCTGAACTTGGACGAGTACCTTGTACCCACCGACTTTGGCGAAGATGAATTTACGGAGAAGAAATCCCGGTTCATCGGCCGGATCTGGCCGGTGGAAACAGAGGAAGAGGCCCTTGCCTGCATCCAGAAGATGAAAAAGCAGCACTATGATGCCACCCATAACTGCTGGGCCTATATCATTCGGGATGGGGCGGTGCGCTTTTCCGATGACGGAGAACCCGGCGGCACTGCCGGTATGCCCATGATCCAGGTGCTGCAGCGGGAAGGCCTGTATAATGTAGTATGTGTGGTGACCCGGTACTTCGGCGGCATCCTTTTGGGCGCCGGCGGACTGGTCCGTGCCTATACCAAGGGCGCGAAGATTGCTGTAGATGCCGCGGGAAAATCCATGAAGCGGGTGTGGTCTGTGCTGTATGTGCCATGCCCCTATACATATTATGAGCGGGTAAAGCTTGAGGTTGCCAATTTTGAGGGTATTATTCGGGATACCCAGTTTGGTGCTGAAGTGGAACTGGAGCTGCTGTTTCCTGAGGCGCAGGCACAGCCTTTTCTCGATGCACTGACGGATATGACGGCGGGTACTGTGGAGGGTATGCAGACCGGACAGGAATATCGGGCATTCCCTGTATGAAAGGATGAAGACTATGACCGTGCGTGAAGAACTGGAGCGGCAGGAGCACCGCAGGCTGAATCCCTTGGCGGCATTTTCCGATACCAGTAAAGGCAGACCTATACTGGACCTGCCCCGGGAGAACGATGTACGCACCTGCTATCAACGGGATGCGGACCGCATCGTGCACAGTAAAGCCTTTCGGCGGCTGATGCACAAGACCCAGGTGTTTTTGCAGCCTGAGGGTGACCACTACCGAACCCGCATGACCCATACCCTGGAGGTGTCCCGCATTGCCAGGACCATTACCCGAGCCTTAGCCCTGAATGAGGATCTGGCGGAAGCCATAGCTTTGGGGCATGATCTGGGTCATACACCCTTTGGACATGCCGGCGAGGCAGCGCTGTCTGCCTGCCTGGGAAAGCCCTTTTGCCACAATGAGCAGAGCCTTCGGGTGGTAGATGTTTTGGAAAATGACGGTGCAGGGCTGAACCTGACCCATGAGGTGCGTATGGGCATTCTGGGCCATACCGGTGACTACATTCCGGAAACCCTGGAGGGACAGATCGTACGCCGGGCTGACCGGATCGCCTATGTCAATCACGACATTGACGATGCTATCCGGGCGGGGATCCTATCGGGGAGGGATATCCCCGGCCATATCGTGGATGTTCTGGGCCAAACCTATCGGGAGCGGATCGACACCCTGGTATGTGACTGTATCCTGACCTCTCGGGAAGCGGGCCGGATCTGCCTGACAGATCAGGTGGAGCAAGCCCTGATGGAGCTGCGCAGCTTTATGTTTGAGCGGGTCTATCGCAATCCCGCAGCCAAGGGGGAGGAGACCAAGGCCAAGGACATGCTCAAGCGGCTGTATGAGCACTACTATGCCCATCCGGAAACGCTTCCGGATGATTTCCAGCCCCAGCTTTCCTTTGACGGTATGGAGCGTACGGTATGCGATTATATCGCGGGCATGACCGATAAGTATGCAGTAGATAAATTTACAGAAATTTTTACACCTGCAGGGTGGCGTGTTCGCGGATAGTGTGATATAATTAATTAGTTGTTGCAGAATTTCGAAAGGAGGTACAAGCTATGGCGTTTCCGCCTTCCTTTATTGATGAGCTGATTGCGCGCAATCCCATTGAGGATGTGGTGGGGCAGTATGTGAGTCTGAAGCGTTCCGGCTCTAATCTGTTTGGCTTGTGCCCCTTCCACGGAGAGAAGACTGCGTCTTTTTCCGTTGCGCCCGATAAGGGAATCTATTACTGCTTTGGCTGCCATAAGGGTGGCGGCGTAGTGAACTTTATGATGGAGGTCGAGGGCCTCAGCTATCCGGATGCGGTCCGTGCCCTGGCAAAGCGGGCGGGTATGGAGGTGCCGGAAGATGAGCAGTATCAGAGCCGTTACCGTAAGCAGGAGCGGCTGTGGGCGCTTATGAAGGAAGCGGGGCGCTTTTATCACAGCCAGCTTTATGCACCGGTGGGCGCAGAGTGCCTTGCCTACGTGCAAAAGCGAGGCCTGAGCAAGTCCATCGTGACCCGCTTTGGTATTGGATTTGCGCCCAACTCCTGGAACGCTCTGGTGGATGCCATGAAGAAAAAGGGCTACACCGATGAGGAGCTGAAGGATGCTGACCTGGTGGGTGAGAAAAACGGACGGATCTATGACCGGTTCCGCAACCGGCTTATGTTCCCCATCTTTGATGTCCGGGGCAATGTGATCGGCTTCGGCGGTCGTGTGCTGGATGATTCCAAGCCCAAGTATCTGAACACCTCGGAGACACTGATCTTTAATAAACGCAAAAACCTGTTTGGCCTGAACTTTGCCAAGAAGACCAAGCTGGATTATATGATCTTGGTGGAGGGCAATATCGATGTGGTGGCCCTGCACCAGTATGGCTTTGACTGTGCCGTAGCCTCTCTGGGCACCAGCCTGACAGAAGAACACGCGGCTTTGCTGAGCCGTTATACGGAGCAGGTGGTTTTGACCTATGACAGCGATGAGGCAGGTCAGCGGGCAGCCCAAAGAGCAATTCCTATGCTGGAGAAGGCGGGCATCCAGGTCAAGGTCCTGCAGATCCGTGATGCCAAGGATCCGGATGAATACTTGAAAAAATTCGGTGCCGATAAGTTCAAACTTCTGCTGGAGGAGTCCTCCAACCGGGTGGAATATCAGCTGAATGCTGTTGCCCGCAAGTATGAAATGAAGGACGATGAGCAGCGCATCCGGTTTATCCATGAAGCGGCAGAGCTGATCTCCACTCTGGGCAGCGCGGTGCAGCGGGAGATCTACGGACACCGGGTAGCTGAGACAGGTAAGATCAGCTTTGAGGCTATGAAGCTGGAGATAGATAAGGCCTTCAAACGCCGGATCGCCCGGGAGAAAAAGAAACAAGAAAAAATCGATCTGGCACCTGCCCAGGCTATGCAGCCCAAAAGCAGAAGCATTCGGTATGTCAACATGAAATCGGCTATGGCAGAAGAAACTGTTATTGCTATGGTGCTCAAAGAGCCTGCGCTTCTGGATCAGGCAAAGGAATTGAAGCCCGCTGCTTTTTCCTCTGCGCTGTTGGGTAAGGTCTATGGGCAGCTGAAGCAGCGCCATGAGCAGGGGCTGGAGGTCTCTCTGGCAGTGCTGGAAGACTGTACAGCAGAAGAGATATCCCATGTGACCGGTGTACTGCAGCGGCAGCAGGGCCCTGTGAATGAAGCTGCCTTGGCAGACTGTATCCGCACTATCCGTGCAGAGCATCAGTTAGCCGGTGTTTCTACAGAGGATGACCTGCTGGCTCTGCGGAATCAACTCAAGGAAAGAAAAGGAATCAAAGCATGATTTCTGCGATTGCAGACAAGGAAAAACAGATATATCCGGTTCAGGATGGAGACGATACTGTGCGGCAGTATCTTTCTGAGATCCGGCGTTTTCCCCGGCTGTCGCCGGAGGAAGAGAGGGCACTGGCTCAGCGCTGCGCCGAAGGCGATGAGGATGCTGTGCGGCAAATGGTTAATTCCAATCTGCGGCTGGTAGTCTCTGTAGCCAAGGAATATGCAGGCCGGGGCGTGCCGCTGCTGGATCTGATCCAGGAGGGAAGTATCGGCCTGTTGGCAGCTGCCAAGAAATTTGACTATACGCTGGATTATCGGTTTTCTACATATGCTACGAAATGGATCCGTCAGGGCGTGACCCGGTGCCTGATAAACCACAGCGGTATGATCCGTGTGCCTGTGCACACAGCCGAGCGTATGCGAAAGGTTCTTGGGACTAAAGCTGCACTGCATCAGGAATTGGGCAGAGAGGCTACCGAGGATGAGATCGCCCAGCTGTGTGAGATGCCTGTTGCCAAGGTGCGGCAGCTGCTGCAGATGAATCCAGAGACCTGCTCCCTGGATGCCCCGGCGGGAGAAGATACACTGGGCGTTCTTTTGGAGGACATGCTTTCCCCCCAACCCCAGGAGGAACTGGTCCGGGAGGAATTGAAGCGCACTATGGAGGAGCTGCTTTCCAGGCTCAGTCAGCGGCAGCAGACAGTGCTTCGGCTGCACTTTGGTATGCAGGACGGTGTGTGTCACTCCCTGGAGCAGATCAGTATACAGCTCGGTGTGTCGAAGGAAAGGGTCCGGCAGATCGAACGCCAGGCCATGGACCGTCTGCAGAAGCTGGGAGCTGGCTTTGGATTGGAGGACTTTTTGGAATGATGGATTTTTGCTTTGAGCGGACGCCTTGGGAGATCACGGCCGATTCGCTCCGGGATGGAGATACCCTGTCGGCTGTCCGGTTTTTGACTCTGCTGGAAGGGGAGGACGAAACAGCGGTAGAGGATGCTTTGCAGACACTGCTTGACAGAGATATTACCTTAGATATCCGCGACCTGCCCAAGGATTACGGCGCAGGGCAAACGGAAAAACGTCTGCGCTGGGAAGAAGCTATGGTGGCAAGCGGAACACTTTTGCGGGATCTTGAGCAGGCAGACCCCTTGCGGCTCTATCTGGAAGAGATTGCCCTTGTGCCTGCGGCAGGTGACCCGCAGCTTCTTGCTGAGCGTTACGCCGCCGGCGAGGAAGATGTGGTTTCCCAGCTTGTAAATGTGACCATCAGCCGGGCTGTCGCTCTGGCGCAGGAAATGACCGGCAGGGGCGTTTTACTTCTGGATCTGATCCAGGAGGCAAGTCTGGGCCTGTGGCAGGGCATTCTGCGTTACCGGGAGGGAGACTTTGAAGCCCATGTGGATTGGTGGATCCGGCAGTATCTGGCCAAGGCGGTGACCCTGCAGGCCAGAGCCAGCGGTGTGGGGCAAAAAATGCGCAAAGCGCTGGAGGATTACCGGTCTGCGGATAAGCGTCTGCTGACTGAGCTTGGACGCAATCCAACATTGGAGGAAATGGCCCTGGAGCTCCATGTATCACCGGAAGAGGCAGATATCTACCAAGAGATGCTGCGCACTGCCCGGGCTATGGAACAGGTAAAGCAGCCTCCGGAAGAGGACGAGCAGGAAGCACAGCAGGCAATAGAGGATACGGCCTGTTTCCAGAGCCGTCAGCGGATCCTGGATATGCTGTCCACACTCAGTGATACGGAGGCTCAGGTGCTGACCCTGCGGTTCGGCCTGGAGAGTGGTCTGCCCTGTACACCCCAGGAAACCGGCACAAAATTGAATCTGTCGGCAGACGAGGTGGTAAAGCTGGAGGCTGCCGCTTTGGCAAAGCTCCGCAAGGACGGATAAAATCAGGAAAAGAGGAATGTGATTATGGCAAAGACATATACCATCGCCATTGACGGCCCTGCCGGGGCAGGTAAGAGCACCATCGCCCGGGCCCTTGCCAAGGAACTGGGCTATTACTATGTGGATACCGGTGCTATCTACCGCACAGTAGCCTATTTTCTGGATCTTTTGGGCATCAGCCCCAAGGATGTGGATGGCGTAGAGCGCTATCTGGATGAACTGACCATTCAAATCGAATACGATGAGACGGGAAAGCAGCACATGCTCATGAACGGTATGGATGTGACCGATGATATCCGTACGCCGGATATTTCCCAGAAGGCCAGCCTGGTTTCTGCCCATGCCATGGTGCGCCATATGCTGCTGGATATGCAGCGCGCTGTGGCGAAAAAGCACAATGTGATCATGGATGGCCGGGATATCGGCACCGTGGTCCTGCCCAAAGCAACCGTGAAGATCTTCCTGACAGCCTCTGCCGAGGTCCGTGCCAAGCGCCGCATGGACGAGTTTGCGGCAAAGGGACAGAAGGTGGCCTTTGAGCAGGTGCTGAAGGATATTCAGCAGCGGGACCATCAGGACAGCACCAGACCCATCGCGCCGTTGAAGCAGGCAAAGGATGCCGTGCTGCTGGATACCTCTGAGCTGGATATCCCCGGTGTGATCGCCGCTATGAAGAAGATCATTGGGGAGAAGATCCCCCTATGAGTGTTACAGTAGCCAAAAGCGCCGGTTTCTGCTTCGGGGTCAACCGGGCGGTGGAATTGGTGGAACAGGAGGCCGGCAAGGGGAAGCGGGTAGTGACCTTAGGCCCGATCATCCATAACCGGCATGCTGTGGACCGTTTTGCGTCTATGGGGGTGCAGGTCATCCAGTCTCCGGAGGAGGCAGAAGTTGGGTCTACGGTGATCATCCGTTCTCACGGTGTTCCCAAGGTTATTTATGAGCAGCTGGAGCGCCGGGGTGTGGAGATCGTGGACGCTACCTGCCCCTTTGTTAAGCGGATCCATGACATTGTCAGCCGGGCGGAGGCAGAAGGCAGACTTCCTGTGATCATCGGCACCCGCTCCCATCCGGAGATCCAGGGGATTGCCGGTTGGTGTGGAGATTGCCGGATCTTTGAAACGCCGGAGCAGCTGCAGACCTGGATCGAAAAGGAAGAGATTCCGTCGGATTTGCCAATTTGCATGGTTTCGCAGACAACTTCCACCGAATCTTTGTGGAAAATGTGCGCCGAAATAGCAAAAAAACAGTTTACTAACTTGAAAATTTTTGATACAATATGTAAAGCAACTGAATTTCGGCAAAGCGAAGCGGCAAAATTGAGTTCAATTTGTCAGGCTATGGTCGTTGTAGGTGACACCCACAGTTCCAACACAGGCCGTCTCGCCATGATATGCCGGGAGCACTGCGATGCGGTCGTGCTGGTAGATAATGCTACCGAGCTGGATCCTGAATTTTTCCGCGGTGTGGCTGATGTTGGAATCACGGCAGGTGCGTCAACACCTGCGTGGATTATAAAGGAGGTCAACAAGACTATGAGCGAAATCGTAACTACTGATGCTGTACAGGAGGAGAGCTTTGCAGAGCTCCTGGAGCAGTCCATCAAGACTTTAAATACAGGAGATAAGGTCCTCGGTATCGTTACCGGTATCGGCGCAACAGAAGTCCAGATCGATCTGGGCACCAAGCATGCCGGCTACATTCCCTACGACGAAGTCAGCACCGATCCTTCTGTGAAGCCTGAGGACATCCTGAAGGTCGGCGACGAGATCGAGGTGTTTGTCGTTCGCGTCAACGATCAGGAGGGTACCTGCCAGCTGTCCAAGAAGAAGCTGGACGGCATGAAGGTTTGGGATGAAATGGCTGCCTACGCTGAGGACAAGACTGCTGTGGAAGGCACTGTCACTGAGGAAAACAAGGGCGGCCTGGTCGCCAATGTTAAGGGTGTGCGTGTATTCATTCCTGCTTCCCAGTCCGGTATTGCCAAGGGCGGCGATATGACCGGCATGGTGGGCAAGACTGTGAAGATGAAGATCACTGAGGTCAACCGCGCCCGCCGCCGCGTGATCGGCTCCATCCGTGCTGTTTCTTCCGAGGCTCGCAAGGCTGCTCAGGAGAAGATCTGGAATGAGATCCAGGAAGGTGCCAAGTATCATGGCGTTGTCAAGTCCCTGACTTCCTACGGCGCTTTTGTGGATATCGGCGGTGTGGACGGCATGGTCCATGTTTCCGAGCTGAGCTGGAATCGCATCAAGACCCCCGCTGAGGTCGTGAAGGTCGGCGATGAGATCGAAGTTTATGTCATCTCCTTCGACCCTGTGAAGCACAAGATCTCTCTGGGCTACAAGACCGCTGAGATGAACCCCTGGAACCAGTTCATGACCAATTACAATGTTGGTGATGTGTTCGATGCTAAGATCGTCAAGCTGATGACCTTCGGCGCTTTCGCAGAGATCCTGCCCGGCGTTGACGGCCTGATCCACATTTCTCAGATCGCTGACAAGCGCATCGGCAAGCCCGAGGACGTTCTGGCTGAGGGTCAGGATGTTCAGGTCAAGATCACCGATGTTGACGCTGAGAACAAGCGCATCTCCCTGTCCATCCGCGCTCTGCTGGAGCAGCCCGCTGAGGACGCTGAGTAATTAGCAATCCGATACCGGGACAGCTTTGGCTGTCCCGGTATTTTTTATCAGGAGGTTATTTCAATGATCAAGCATATCGTTTTGTTTAATGCCAAAGAAGGGGAGGATAAGGCAAAGGTTGCTGCCATTGCCGCATCTGTTCTGGAACCCCTGGTGGGTAAAATTGAAGGTCTGAACCATGTGGAAGTTCGTCCCACCTATGCCG
>JAGBSG010000058.1 GCA_017632035.1 Oscillospiraceae bacterium
AGATAACGACCTTCTTGGCGCCGGCGTCGATGTGAGCCTGAGCCTTAGCCTTGGAAGTGTAGAAACCGGTGCACTCCAGAACGACGTCAACATCCAGCTCGCCCCAGGGCAGCTCAGCTGCGTTAGCCTTAGCGTAGATGGTGATCTTCTTGCCGTCAACAACGATGTGGTCCTCGCCGGCCTCGACGACATGACCCTGGGCAGCGTAGTTACCCTGAGTGGAATCGTACTTCAGCAGATGAGCCAGCATCTTGGGAGAGGTCAGGTCGTTGATAGCGACGACTTCGTAGCCCTCAGCACCGAACATCTGACGGAAAGCCAGACGGCCGATACGGCCAAAACCATTGATAGCAACTTTAACAGACATGGTATATTCCTCCAATTTTTAATTGCTGTTTACACAGCATAATAGACAGATTTATACGGTATTCGATAAGCCCGTACGGATTCATTATACAATAACGGAAAGATCTTGTAAAGTAGTAAAAATGTGAAATTAGCGGGGTTTTTAGCAGAAAAATTTGTGATATTTACGAAATATCAAAACCAAACCGGGCAAAGAAGTCTTCCGCGGCCTTTCGGTCGGTCGTCAGGCTGCCCTGAAAGAAGCCGTGCTTACCGCCGCCTCTGCCGCCCAAGGCCTGGGACATGGCGCTGCCTAATTCCTTGACATCGCCGTGGAGGTTTACAAGGCAGACATCCAGCCGTCCTTTTCCTTCGCAGAGCACAGCAGCGGTGCCGTTGCAAGAAGACGCGATCTTTTCGGCCAGCTCCCGGATTTCAGCGGATGTAAGGCCCGGATAAAACACCAGCACATCCCCTTTTCCTGTGTAGTCAGCTGCCAGTTTTTCAAATAACTGCTTCTGCAATCCGGCACAGCGGAATTTTTCTGCTGCCAAAAGCTCGTTCATCCGGTGGGCAGCTGCGCCGGTTTCCAGGGGTTTTGCGGAAAAGGCCTGAGAGACCTGCCGGTTTTCTTCGAAGATCCGGTTCAAATAGGTTGTTGCCCGGGCACCGCAGGAGATTTCCAGCCGTACACCCCCACGGAATTTAACACAGGAGAGGATTTTGATAATGCCGATCTGGCCGGTAGCCGCCACATGGATGCCGCAGCAGGCGCAGGTATCTATATCCGGAATGTCTACGATACGGACAGGCCAGGGCAAGATCCGCTTGGTGCGGTAAGTCACATGGGGAAGCTCCTCCGGACTGGGATACCAGCAGCGCACAGGCAGATTTGCCCACACTGCCTTGTTGGCTTCCAGCTCGATTTGCGCAATGGCCTCCGGGGGAATGAAACCGTCAAAGTCCACCTCCATAACATCGGCACCCATGTGAAAGCCCACATTGTGGAAGCCGAACCGTTTGTGAACGATGCCCGAGACAATATGCTCTCCGGAGTGCTGCTGCATCAGGTCAAACCGCCGATCATAGTCGATACGACCCTCTGCAGTCTCACCGGGAGAAAGGGGGCTGTCACACAGATGTATGATCTGACCGTCGGATTCCCGGACATCCAGCACCCGGGCGCTGCCCAGTATTCCAGTATCGCAGGCCTGGCCACCGCCCTCGGGATAGAAGGCGGTGCGGTCCAGAGTAACGGCATAGCCCTTGTCGGTTTTTTGGCAGCCTGTCACACAGGCGGTGAACTGCCTGAGGCTGCAATCCTCATAAAAAAGCTTCTGGGTATGCATAGGCATGCTCCTTGTGGGTTTTTTGCCATTGTAGCACAGACCGGGTGGAAAAGCAAATATTTGGGCGCATCCGTTGCCTTTGCAATGTCTGTACATAATGCGGTGAAAACCGGGTAAAATACCACAAAAAGGAACGACAACAGGAGGAGAACCATGAAAAAGGTTTTTGCACTGGTGCTGGCGGGGCTGATGGCTGTTTCCATGACGGCTTGCCGAACCAATGGGGGAAATGGGCCCTCAGGCGCTATGGAAATAGAGTACGACGAGCTTTCTCAGCAGATATATGATGAGGCTTTGGGAGAATTTTATATAGCCTACCAGCAGGCCAAGCAGCAGGAAAATGTGTCCCGACGGCAGGCTATGATGGCTATTGCCGAGGCAAAGCTGCTGGCATCCGGTGTTTTTCTGCCCACCTCGACCCAGGGTGGCAATTACGCCTTGACCAGGGTAGCTCCCTATACCAATCCCCAGGTACTGTGGGGAAACGACAGCTCAAGATTTCACGACCGCATCGTGACCACACAGCCCATCCAGGCGGATCATTACCGCGAAATGAAGGAGAAATGGCTGGAGCTGGTGGGCACAGGCACCTATGAGAGCTGGCTGCGGCAGTACCTTGGGGAGCATGGTTATCAAATCAAGAACACCCACATCACCTACTACGACGCAGATCCTGAGGTTTGGGATGTGCTGGCTACTTCCAATTCCGGGGATTCTGAGATTCTGGTAAACACCTATGACGGTTTATATGCCTATGACATGGAAAATGTGCTGCAGCCGGCTCTGGCAGAAAGCCATACCGTCACCGACAATGCAGACGGCACCCAGACCTATACCTTTCGGCTTCGGCAAGGGGTGAAATGGGTGGATTCCCAGGGTCGGGAGATCGCCCCTGTCCGGGCAGACGATTTTGTGGCCGGTATGCAGCATATGATGGATGCGGCCGGAGGACTGGAGCGGCTGATCCAGGGTATCATCGTCAATGCGGACGCGTATATCAGCGGTGAGATCACAGATTTTTCTCAGGTGGGCGTAAAGGCTGTGGATGACAGCACCCTGACCTACACCCTGCGGCAGAACACCCCGTATTTTATGACCATGCTGAGCTACGGTGTGTTCGCTCCCTTGTGCCGCACCTACTATGAGAGCATGGGCGGCGGCTTCGGTGCGGACTATGATGCCTCTGATCCCTCCTATGCCTATGGTAAGGGGCCTGACAGCATTGCCTACTGCGGTCCTTTTGTGATCACCAACTATACCGCCAGAAATACCATCGTATTCGCGCAAAACACGGCCTATTGGGATGCGGCGGGCAGTAACCTGAAAAGCATGACCTTCCGCTATGATGACGGCTCCAATCCCGTCAGGGCCTATAACGATTTCAATACCGGTACGGTAGACGGTATCAATCTGACCGCGGCCAGCCTGGAGGTGGCAAAGCGCGACGGCGTGTTTGACAGGTATGGCTATGTGTCTGCCACCGGAGCGACCACTTACAATGTGTTTGTAAACCTGAACCGCGTGGCTCTGGCAAACTATACCGATGCCGGTGCGGCGGTGTCTTCCAAGACGCCATCGGATGTTGCCCGGAGCAATGCGGCTATGCGTAACCGCCATTTCCGTATGGCCCTTGCCATGTCTCTGGACCGGGGAGCCTATAACGCCCAGTCTGTCGGAGAGGAGCTGAAGCTGAACAGTCTGCGAAACTCCTACACACCTGGAAATTATGTAAACCTTGCAGAAGAAGTGACCGTACAGATCAACGGTCAGGACAGGACCTATCCCGCCGGTACTATGTACGGGCAGATCCTGCAGGATCAGCTGGATGCCGATGGGGTACGGATCACGGTATGGAATGGCAGCAGCGGCGATGGCTTCGACGGCTGGTACGATCCAGACCGGGCTGCTGCGGAGCTGGAGCAAGCCATCGCAGAGTTGACGGCTCAGGGCATCCAGATCAGCAGGGAGAACCCTATTCGGTTGGACCTGCCCTATAATGCCACCAGCGAAACAGTGACTAACCGGGCCAATGTGTATAAAAGGTCTGTGGAGACGGCCCTGGGGGGAGCTGTGGTGATCACGCTGGTGCCCTGCAGCACCCGGGATATCTATCTGGATGCCACCTACTGGTTTCCAACAGGGGCCCAGGCCAATTATGATATCAGCACCAACACCGGATGGGGGCCGGACTATGGTGATCCCCAAACCTATCTGGATACCATGCTGCCCCAATATGCCGGGTATATGACCAAGTGCATCGGCATTTTCTGAGGCCGCACGGAATGCAAAAGTGCAGAAGGGTGGACGCCTTGTCCATCCTTCTGCTATGAGATGAGGGCGTGGCTATGACAAAATATTTGGTCAGCAGGATCCTGCGGGGTCTGCTGTCTGTGCTCATCGTGGTGGGCATCGTTATGATGATGATCTATGCCTTTCTGGACAGACGGACCATCTTTGCCGAAGATCCTGTATACAGCAAGCAGAAGAGCAATGCCAAGCAGGTTTATATGATGCAGCAGTGGGAGCGGTATGGCTACCTGGATTATGTGCCCTACGCGGATTATTTGGCGCAGCTGCTGAGCCGGGGCGAGATCGACGGGCAGACCTATGATGCTGCCGTAAAGCTGGACAGGACACCGGCGGCGGACAGCGGAACAACAAAAAATTATGTCAACCAATTTGCACAGGAATACGAGGAAAAGGGCTACACTGTGGTGCGGCTGAAGGGCGATACCCAGGGCAATTCCCAGAAGTACAAGGAGGGCGGAGAACCCCGGCTGTATGCCCACAGGGACATTCCTGTGCTCACGCGCCTATGGCGGTATATCACCGGGATCATCACTGTGGACAATATCCACAATGCCCAGGGCGATGTGGGGAAGCGGGGGTTGACTTTTACCCTGTACGATCCGGTATATGGGGGCGAAAAATTTTCCCCGGCGATCCTGGGAAACGGTACGACCCACAAATACCTGCTGTACTTTGATAACCGGTTTCCCTATATCCATCAGAATCTGGTCAAGGTGAATTTGGGGCTTTCCTACTCCGTGAACAAGGGTGTGGATGTAGCCCAGACCATGACGGCGTCTCAGGGCTCTTTCGTGCGCAGACAGGTCACCTATCCAACGGGGGTAGTGGAGCAGACGGCGGATGACCTGCACACAGCTACCTATTCGCCGGGCTCTCTGCAAAGCAATCCGCTGAAGCAGAAATATTTTGTGGATGACTACACCAATGTGTCCACTGCCAAGACAGGCCTGTCCAGATTGGGCTATTCCTTTACCATAGGCATCCTTGCGGTCGTTCTGGCCTATCTGCTGGCGATCCCTCTGGGTATTGCTATGGCCCGGCATAAGGATAAGGGGCTGGATAAGCTGGGCACTGTGTATATCGTGTTCATTACGGCTGTGCCGTCTCTGGCTTATATCTTCCTGTTCCAGAGCATCGGCGGCAGGCTGGGACTGCCAACAGCCTTTGATATGGAAAACCCCTCCTGGCTTATGTATATCCTGCCCGTGATCTCCCTGGCCCTGCCGGCGACGGCAAACCTGATGAAGTGGCTGCGCCGGTATATGATCGACCAGATGAATGGGGACTATGTAAAGTTTGCCCGGTCAGGGGGATTGTCAGAGGGAGAGATCTTCCGCAAGCATGTGCTGAGGAACGCCGGTATCCCTCTGGTCCACGGAATTCCTGCCAGTATCCTGGGGGCTTTGACCGGCGCGATCATTACAGAGCGGGTGTATGTGGTGCCCGGTGCGGGCAATCTGCTGACCAACGCCATCAACGCCTATGACAACGGCGTGATCGTGGGCGTGACGCTGTTTTATGCGCTGCTGACAGTGACCTCTGTGATCGTGGGCGATGTGCTCATGTCCCTGGCAGACCCCAGGATCACATTTACACCGAAAGGAAGGTAGGCCCATGGCAGAAGAAAAACCGGATCTGCAGGAATTGGGTCTGCCGGAAGAAGTGCTTTTTTCTCCGGCAGACCGGGATGCGTTGGCAGCTGAGCGGATCGCCGCCCCCAGATACTCCTACTGGGCATCGGTATTTCGGGTGTTTTTCCGGAAAAAGATCAATATTGTGCTGCTGGCACTTTTGGCGGTTCTTTTGGTGTTTACCTACGTTTATCCGGCGGTGACCGGATATGACCCCGAGGCAGATCCCTATATCAATATTCTGGACTCCCAGAGTAAGCACCTGGGTCCCGGAGCGGCTATGGAACGGTTCGGCAGATCCCTGCGGTGGAGCTTGGGTACAGGGGCATCAGGAGAATCTACCTTTGACGCGGTTTGGTACGGCTCGGGCATATCCTTGTCTCTGGCGTTGGTCTGCGCGGCCATCAACCTGACGGTGGGCGTGCTGATCGGCGCTGTGTGGGGCTTCAGCAAACGGGTAGACCGGTTTATGACCGAGGTGTACAATGTGGTGGCCAATGTGCCCTATATCCTGCTGATCTCTGTGGTGGTGCTGATCCTGTCTCCCAGCTTTTGGTCCATGGTATTTGCGCTTACGGTCACAGGCTGGATATCCATTGCCTATTTCATCCGTACCCAGGTGGTCATCATCCGGGACAGAGAATACAATCTGGCCTCCCGGTGTCTGGGCACGCCCATGTACAGGATCGCCACTAAGAATATCCTGCCCTTTATGACCTCGGTGATCGTGACATTGGCGGCGGCAGAGATCCCGGCCTATATCTCCTACGAGGTGTTTCTCAGCTTCATTGGGATGGGCCTGCGGGATATGTCTCTGGGCAGGCTGATCCAGTCGGCCCAGGGGGCTATGCTGACCCCGGGATGGGAGCTGGAATTTTGGAGCCCTGTGGCGGTGGCGGCAGTCATTACTGTGGTGCTGTATGTGGTGGGACAGAACCTGGGCGACGCATCGGACCCCAGGACTCACCTGTGAGGTAAGTTATGGAGCAGAAAAAAGTAATACTGTCGGTCAGGGATCTCCATGTAAAATTCTGTGTCCGGGGCAGGATCTTATCTGCCATCCGGGGGATCTCTTTAGACCTTTACCGGGGGGAGTCCATCGCCATCGTAGGAGAGTCCGGCTCGGGAAAGTCTGTGTTCACCAAGACCTTTGCCGGGATGCTGGAGACCAACGGGTATATCGATCAGGGGCAGCTTCTGTTTTACGGCGTGGAGGGTACGCCCCTGGACCTTACCGCCTTGCGCCGGGCCAGGGACTGGAATCAGATCCGGGGCGGCAAGATCGCCACAGTCTTTCAGGACCCCATGACCTCCCTGGATCCCATCATTCCCATCGGCAGGCAAATCACCTCTGTGATCCTGAAGCATCAGGCCTGCACCAAGGCTGAGGCCCGCGCCCGTGCTCTGGAGCTCATGGCAAAGGTAGGTATTCCCGAGCCTCAGGCCCGGTTTGACGATTACCCCTTCCAGTATTCCGGCGGTATGCGCCAGCGTATCGTCATTGCCATCGCCCTTTCCTGTCAGCCCCAGATCCTCATCTGCGATGAGCCTACAACAGCCCTGGATGTGACCATCCAGGCCCAGATTCTGAAGCTGATCAAGGACCTGCAAAAGGAATTTGGCTATACTATCGTGTTTATTACCCATGACCTGGGGGTGGTGGCCAATATCGCCGACCGTGTGGCGGTGCTGTACGCCGGGCAGATCGTGGAGCTGGGAACGGTGGAGGAGATCTTCTACGATCCCCGGCATCCCTATACCTGGGCTCTGCTGTCCTCTCTGCCCCAGCTTGCCCAGCGAAACACCAAGCTTTATGCCATCACCGGCACGCCGCCGTCTCTGTATAACCGGATCGTGGGGGATGCCTTCGCACCCAGAAATCCCCAGTGTATGCAGATAGACACCCTGAAAGAGCCGCCTATGTTCCGTGTGACCGATACCCATTACGCAAAAACCTGGCTGCTGGACCCCAGAGCACCCAAAACGGAAAAACCTGAGCTGATCCGGAATATCCACGAAAAGCTCCTGAAGGCATTTCATATTTAAGGAGGTTGGCTATGGCAAAACGCAAACGACGGCCGCAACCTACAGTCCTGCCGGAGCATGGCCCGGTGGATGAGGCCGGCAGAGAGGTCCTGCTTTCTTTGCGGAATGTGGATATCACCTTCGGCAAGGGGGACCGGGCGGTCAGGGCAGTAAAAAATGTAAGCTTTGATATTTACAGGGGAGAGACCTTCTCTCTGGTGGGAGAATCCGGCTCGGGCAAGACTACCATCGGCCGTGCGGTGATCGGGGTGACTCCCTGTGCCGCAGGCCAGATCCTGTACAAGGGCGTTCCCATTTCCGGCAAGACAGGCAAGGCCCTGGACCGGGAGATCATCCGCAGAATACAGATGGTGTTCCAGGACCCGGCGGCATCCCTAAATGAGCGGGCTACTGTGGATTATATCGTGTCCGAGGGGCTGTACAACTTTCATTTGTATGACAATGAAGCGGACAGACACCGGAAGGTAGAGCGCATTATGGAAGAGGTGGGCCTGCTTCCCGAGCATTTGACCCGGTATCCCCATGAATTTTCCGGCGGTCAGCGCCAGAGGATCGGCCTTGCCAGGGCCATGGTCATGGAGCCGGAGCTGGTCATCGCCGATGAGCCTATTTCTGCGCTGGATGTGTCTATCCGCGCCCAGGTGCTGAATCTGCTAAAAAAATTCCAGCAAGAGCGGGGTGTGACCTACCTGTTTATCGCCCACGATCTTTCCATCGTCCGCTTCATCTCTGACCGCATCGGCGTTATATACAAGGGGGATCTGGTGGAGATCGCGGAAGCGGAGGAGCTGTTTGACTATCCCCTGCACCCATATACCCGGTCCTTGATCTCCGCCATCCCCATTCCCGATCCGGTACTGGAAAAGAACAAGGTGCTGGTTACCTACGATCCTTCCGTGCACGAGTACCGGCAGGACAAGCCGGAGCTGGTGGATATCGGCCATAACCACTATGTGTTCGGCAGTCCGGCGGAGATCGAAGCATACAGAGCAGTCCGGGAGCAGGGTGTGCCTCTCCACTGCGTGACGGTTCGCCAGAGGGATGCTGCTGGGGAAGAGGCGGCAGAGCAGATTGCTCCTGCCCAGGTGCAGACAGAACCGCCGGTGCAGGATGTGGGCAGCCGGTGGTATGCAGTGGGTTCTTTCCTGCTGCCGCCCGTTGGCCTGCTGGCGGCAGGCCTTTTCAAGCGATTCCGCTATCGGCGCAGCTATCAAGCCTGCAAAAAGGGTGCGCTGGCCGGACTTGCCGCCATAGGCACAGTGGTGGGCCTGTTCTGCCTGCTGTTGGTGCTGGCAGTGCTCTGACAAAAAAGCCTGTTGCAATTGTGTATTTTGCAATCAATGTTGTTAAGTTAGCGTTTGTGTCATTCTGAGCGACCCTGAGCGAAGCCGAAGGGGAGGCGAAGGATCTCCGGTCTATCAAACACTGGAGATCCTTCGTCGGCATTGCCTCCTCAGGATGACATTCTTAACTGGATGACATTGATTTTGCAGCAGCCCATTTTCTGCTCGCGGGGCTTGTGAAATCGGCAAAGATGGTGTATAATAGTTTATCACTTGATTTGCAAAGGGGGGGGCGCGTATGGCCTTTGATATGGACGAGATGCACAGACGGCGGCAGGAGCGTGAGCAGCAAAGGCAGCAGCGCGCTCAGCAGCAGCGGAAGATGATCTTCCGGCTAGCCGTTGCCGGAGCGGTGCTCATCGCCTGCGGCATCCTGATCTTTGTTATAAGCCGGGGTGATTCCGGGAATGGGGATCTTCCCAGTGCCGCTGTGACCACTGTTCCGTCCCAGACCTCCGGGGAGCAGAACCAGCAGACTCCCGGTTCGCTTGCCACGGTGGTCCACTTTGCCGCTACAGGCGATTTGAACATCACCGATAAGGTGGTAGCCTCCGGCGGTATGAACTATGACTATACCAAGACCTTTATGGATGTGCTGCCACTGCTGGCTCAGGCGGATCTGACAGCGGTGAATCTGGAGGGTGTTCTGTGCGGCGCGCCTTATGGCACAGCCACAGCCTCGGCCCCCCAAACGCTGATGACGGCCCTGACCAATGCCGGTGTGGATCTGGTGCAGATGGCCAATTCCTACGCCATCAAAAACGGCGTGTCCGGTCTGCGTGCCACATTGCAGAATGTCCGTGGAGCGGGCCTGCATCCGGTAGGCGCTTTTGCCGACAAGGAGGAATTTGAAAAGACCGGCGGCTACACCATATGCAATGTCCGGGGCGTCAAGATCGCCCTGGTGGCATTTACCAAGGGCATGGACGGTATGGCCCTGCCCGCAGGCAGTGAAAGCTGTGTGAATGTGCTCTATAGCGACTATTCCTCTACTTATAAACAGGTGAACACCCAGGGCATCACAAAGGTCCTGCGGGCGGCGCAGAAGGAAAAGCCCGATGTGACCATAGCCCTGCTCCACTGGGGCAGTGAGTACAACGATAACCACAGCAAGACCCAGCAGGAGATCCGCAAGCTCATGTTGGCAGAAGGTGTGGATGCTATCATCGGCACCCATCCCCACTATGTGCAGGAGATGGAGTTTGATGCCGGGGCGGGCACTTTTGTAGCATACTCTCTGGGCGAGTTTCTGGGAGATGCTTCCCGGGCAGGCACAGAGTATTCCGCTGTGCTGGATCTGGAGATCACCAAGGATAATGCCACCGGTGAAACGAAGATCACGGGCTACAGCTATACGCCTACATTCACGGTAGAAGAGGAAGACGGTACTGTCCGTGTGGTCCGTCTGGAGGCAGCCATGGCAGCCTATGAGGCGGGCCATATCCAGCGGGTCTCCGAGCAGACTTACAACAAAATGGTATACGCCCTGGAGCGCGTCCAGGACCGGGTAACGCCGGAATAACCCTACCAATGATAGCCCCCACTGCCCGGATGGGCAGTGGGGGCTTTGTGCTGTCGGGGCAGTATTTTACCGGGCAGGGAAAACGGTTGATGGGTGCGTATAACAGCGAAATATTACCAGTTCCTAATTAAGGCGCACCAGGAGATGCGTTCCTTCGACCCATGGGCTTTGTTCGCTGTTTTTGGGAGCGCCATGAATATCAAAATAGTAATCCAAGGCATAGCTTCCATCGGCAAGCCGGATAAACTCTTCTTTGTTCAGTTCATAGGAAACCGTGTATTTGTCCTTGACTGGCGCGTAGATTTCATCAAGCCGCTCGTCCAGACCTGCCCGGATGGCATCCATAGTTTCCTGAGGCGGTAAAACGGCATCACGCATTTCCCCAAGCGAGAAAAAAGAATGTATATATATTATGCCCTGTGTTGTTATGCCGATAGCTGCCCAATCACAGGTTTCTACTCCCTCAACCTTCCTCATAAAGTAGAATATATAGTGCCCGAAATCCGATGTGGAATACCGTTCATTAATTAGGTCATACGCCATATTGTCTTCAATATAGGTTCCTAAATATTCGCGTGCGGCGGCAAGGCATTCTTCTCGGGACAGCTCGTCGGAGGTTGCAGCATTAAAGTGATCTTTGTCAAACCAACTGTAAAAATCTATTCTGCCGGTATCTCTGTTTATCTCGATTTCAACGAGCTTGTTTGCAGTCTGCATGCGATAACCGTCACTGGAGTCATGGTATGTATAACCGATTCTGGTTTCATTATAAGGCAATTCATATTGTGTTCCGTTACATTCAATTTTTTTGTTGGGTATAGGATTTCTTTCTTTTATTCTGGATGTTTTCAGGCGAATATCATCGCTATGGTTTGCTCCGGATCTATAATGGTATCCACCGATCTCCAGAATTTCAAATGGCGGTGCTTCTGTGGAACAGGCGGTCATGGAAAAAACGGGAATTAAAACAGCCAAAAGCAGGCTTAACAGCTTTTTCATAAAAAGCACCTCCGTTTCTGAAGAATGTAATTGGCTATTTTTGCCTATTCATATTTTACCAATTTCATCCTAAAGTGTCAACAAAAGCTGTGCATGATTTACAAAAACTGTATACTTGCATAAAAAAGGAAGCCCTGGATTGTACGAATCGTACAATCCAGGGCCGGGCTATTCGTTGTTGGTATTAGTTGGCGGCGCTTTCACTGCCGGGGGCTTTGGGTTTGCGGCGGCGGTGGTTGGGACGGCGCCGGGGCTTTTTTTGCCCGGGGGACTGCTCTGCATGGGTGACAGCAGATGCTTCCGGCGCTTTTTCCTGCCGGGGTTCCTGGGGCTTTTGCCCACCGCTGCGGCCTTTGCGGTTTCTGCGCCGCCGGGACTTTTGCTTGTCAGAGGATTCCTCTTCCTGGCTGGCTGCGGGTGCTTCGGCCACTGGGGTCTCTTCTACCAGAGATTCCGCGCTGTAGCGGAAGCGGATGGGGTCCAGAAGCGGTGCATCCTGGGATTCCTCTTTGCGTATACGCTTACCGGTGCCGGAAATGGGCGCCAGGTCCGCAGGGATCGGGGGATCAGTCTTTTTGGCCTTACCGTTACGCAGGATCGCGATATCCTCGTTGGAGAAAACGGCTACTGCCTCCGGGCGGTCCTCCATACGCACCTTGACTTTCTGGCGTTGCAGGTCCAGTTCGATGACAGTGCCCCGGCCATCGGGTGTATCCACAAAGGATTCCAGCTTGGGGCTGCTGCGGATCAGGTCCTCGTAGGTATCCTGCTCATATTTCAGGCAGCACATAAGCCGGCCGCAGGTACCGGAGATCTTGGTGGGATTCAGGCTCAAATTCTGGGTCTTTGCCATTTTAATGGATACGGGCTGGAAATCATCCAGGAAGCTGGCGCAGCAGAAGGGGCGGCCGCAGATGCCCAGTCCGCCGACCATTTTGGCCTTGTCCCGGACACCGATCTGCCGCAGCTCAATACGGGTATGGAAGGTGCTGGCCAGACCTTTGACCAGATCCCGGAAGTCCACACGCTCATCAGCAGTGAAGAAGAACAGGATCTTGGTGCCGTCAAAAGCACATTCTGCCGATACCAGCTGCATATCCAGCTGCAGCTCTTCAATTTTTTTCAGACAGACGCTATAGGCCTGCTGCTCTTTGGCCCGATTTTCTGCGTGGATGCGCTCATCCTGGGCATTGGCCAGACGCAGGACACTGCGCAGGGGGGACACCACATCCTTTGCGCTGATGCGGTGATTGCCGCCGGCACAAATGCCAAACTCAGGGCCTCTGGCGGTGTCGATGATCACATGGTCGCCGGGCTTGCAGGTGAGGCCGTTGGGGTCAAAATAGTAGATCTTCTGCCCCGGTCGAAACTGGATATCCACCACTTCCACGGTGGTGTTCTGCTGGGGAAGGATATTGTTTTCTTCCATGGTAAACTCCTTATATTTATCGCAGGGCCCACTGTAAGTAGCCGCAAATAGCGGCAGGGGATACATTGCCCTGGGCGTATTCAATGGATTTTTGTAAGTGCCTGATGGCGGTCATCAGCTCCTGGGCGCTTCTGCCGGCAGTCAGCTCCTGGGCCATAGGGGTGGCAGCACCAACACCGCTGCGGTATACCAGTGCGCCTTCGAGAAAAGCGGTCCACTGCTGCAGAATGGGGATCAGCTGGTCACGCTTCCATTTTTCCATAGGTACCAGCACCTGCAGCAGGGCATAGGTGTTCCGGGCCGCAAAGGCTTTCAAAAAAGCTTCTGTTTGCACAGGCAGGTCGCTGCCCTCTTCCAAAATGCTCAGGGCCTGGCCCAGAAAGCCGCCGCTGCGGCTGATTGCGGCCTGCAGCATATCGCTGCTTGCCTGGGGGTATGCTTCCTGCAGCTTTTTGCGCAGCGCATGGTCCGGCAAAGCACTGAGGGAAAGCTCTGTGCACCGGGAGCGGACTGTAGGAAGCAGCTTTTCCGGGTTGTCCGTCAGCAGGATGAACACACCGTAGGCAGGCGGCTCCTCCAGGACCTTCAAGAGGGCGTTCTGGCTTGGGATACCCATGTCCTGAGCCCGGGGGAATACATAGATCTTGCGGTCAGCCTCGTTGGGCTGGATGTAAATGTCGGCACGGGCCTGACGGATCAGGTCCACGCTGACGGTCTTTTTCTCCGGTTCATCAATGGTGATCAGGTCCGGGTGTCCGCTGCCGAGGGCCTTGCGGCAGGCAGGGCAGACCCCGCAGGGCTTGTTCTCCCCTTTGCAGAGGATGGCAGCGCCTAAAAGCTTTGCCAGCGTCCGTTTACCGGACCCGGCAGGGCCGCAGATCAGGTAAAAATGGGAGATCCGGCCCCGGCTTATGGAACGGCTGATATTTTCTATAAGCCGTTCGTTTCCCAAGAGGCTTTCAAAACCCATAATGACCTCCATAGCAGTAAATTAGGCAGGTGGATGCGGCCATTGCGCTCGGTCGCTGTGTCCGCCACTGGCGGCGCTCCCTCGCTTATCCTGTTGCGGTGCCCGACAAAATCTTCGGGCTTACGCTTTTCCTCGATTTTGTCGACCGCGGCCA
>JAGBSG010000001.1 GCA_017632035.1 Oscillospiraceae bacterium
AGTTTTTTGAATAATTTGCTTCTAGCAATATTACTCAAGAATTTCGTTGGCTGTTAATTCGTTTTCACAAAACTTAAACAATCCATTAATTGTCCAAGGTGTTTTTTGTTCGTCTTTGCGTTATTCAATTTACAAGGTACAACGCGCTCTCGCTATTGAGCGAGTGCCTGAACATCTTAGCACAAAACACCATAACTTGTCAAGAACTATTTTCAGTTTTTAACAGTTTTCTTTCAGATGTTCTTTGCTTCGAGCGCCCTTACGCAAGGCGCTCGAGTATATTACCAGACAGGGCCCAAAATGTCAAGGGTTTTTTTGCGTTTTTTTCGACTTTTTTATGCCTTGATATCCGGCCAGTATAAGGGGCAAAAACCCCCACAGCATGATGCTCAAACAGGCTAAAAGCAATGCCGGAATTTTAGGCAAAAGTACCATGAGTGTGCCAGCAAGCCCTGCCGTTATCAGAACGCCGGCTCGCCCCCTTCCCGGAAGCACACGCTCTGTCAAATGCCCTGCGGCGCTTATCAAGAAGGCGAGTAAAGAGAAAAAGCCGATCGTCAGTGCAACAGATACGAAGGCCTCAAACCGTTCTGCAATGCCAAACAAGCTCAGACTCTTACTAAATTCATAAAAAGGAAGCCGCGAGGACTGGGCCACCTGCAAGGACAGAGTGCCGGCTGTCAACATTGACACCGCCACTGACAATAGCAGAACCGCGCCCAGTGCGATACTGCTGCCCCTCTTTTCACTGGGCAGAAAGGATGCTGCTGCCGGAATCAAGAATACTACGATCAGCAGAGGTGACGGTAATTTAATATCAGGCTTTAGATAAGCCAGTTCCAGGTTCTGAACGCCAGAGGCAAGGATGATGCCGTACAGCAATACCAGAAACCAGAACAGTACACTGCCTGTTCTGGATGCTCTTTCCGCACCATCCCATGCCGCAAAGGTGGCAAGCACCAACAGTGTAATAGGCACCAGCGGAAATCCGTTTCCGGTAGGCCAGCACTGTGCTGTCCATCCGCCGATTTCCCGGGAAATGACTGCCAACCAAATCACCTGCACAGCGCAATACCACCTGCTGTGCTCAGCTTGTATATCTGCCGCCAAATGAACAAGACGACACAACACACAACAGACTACCCCTACCACCAAGACCGTCAGCCAAGAATCACGCCCCGCCAGATAAGCCAACGGTGCAGACATGCCGCCAATGATCCATGCCCATAAAGGGTATTTGCCTACATCACGACTGAACAAGCTCCAGCCTCCCTTCATACGCCAGCAACAGAGGCAATTCAACAGCTTCCGCTCTGCAGTCCTGCAATGTGACCAGAAGCGGGTGTGCCTCCAAATAAGCTGCTACCGATTCCAAATCCTCTTCTCCTGCCACAACGCACACACTGCAGCCAGGCCGCAGGTATTCTGTCAGTTCCGGTATCAGATCCTCTGTACCCGCCGAAAGAAGCAAGTATTCTGCCGTTTCTAAAAAGATCTTACCAGAAGTTGTGCGCTTTAAATCCTCAAACGCACCTGACAGTGTCGCACCACTGCCATAGTCATCTGTATCGGTCCGAACTACGACCCGGTCAACGGTCCGAGCGACTTGCACAACCTGCACAGGCTGAAGCTGGGCCACATCTGTTCCCGAAAACGGCATACCACCCAAAGCCGCAACCAGTAGCAGTCCCAGCAGATACAAAACCCAATGCTTCACCGCTGATTCCTCCTGTCCTGGGGATTTAAATGCCGATCACGAAATTTACGCTTATACAGCCGTCCCCGAAGTACAGACGCATTTCGCACACCGGAAAAGGGAGAAAGGTAAGCAACACCCAAGCAGGTAAGACCGGACAGATGGACGATCAAGGCGATCAATCCCACAGTCACACCAAACAGGCCCGCCAACGCCCCCAATACCGCAAGGGCAAACCGCCAGACGCGAACAGCCTCTGCCAGGTCGCGGTTTGGCTGCACAAAGCCGCAGACACCCGCCACACTGACTACGATCAGTGCCGCCGGGGAGATCAGCTTTGCCTCCACCGCAGCCGTACCAACCACAATACCCCCAATAATGGATACAGACTGCCCAATAGCCTGGGGCAAATGAATGCCAGATTCCTGCAGCAATTCAAACGCGATCAGCAGCCCCAACACCTCAACCGCTGTAGAAAACGGCACAGCCTGCTTACTTTCAATGATAGCACGCAGCAGCTGCAGTGGGATCATTTCCTGATGAAAAGTCGCCATGGCCACATAAATACCCGGAAGCAAAAGGCTCAGCAGCATGGCACCGTAACGCAGTACACGGATACAAGATGCCGAGATATAGTCTACACTGCGATCCTCGGCGCTTTGCATTAGACCGCCAATATCCGCAGGTGCCAAGTACCCCAAAGGCAGTCCGTCCACCAACAGTCCCACCCTTCCCTCAAGGATCCCCTGACAGAAACGATCGGTTCTTTCCGTGTACTGCATCAGCGGAAACGCTGTGGGTCTTGAACCTGTCACATATTCTTCCACAGCGGAAGGCGACAGCAGCCCGTCAATGTCGATGGCATGAATCCGCTGCTGCATTCGGGCGACCAATTCAGGATCTGTAATCCCTTCCAGCCATACGATGCTTACATTTGTTAAACTTCTGCGTCCCACCTGGGTCTCATACAGCCTCAGATCCGGACTGCGCAAATGCCGGCGTATTAGGCTGGTATTGGACCGCACTGTCTCTATAAAGGCATCCTTTGGCCCTTTGACTGTGTTTTCCACCTCCGGCGCGGACGGTCCGCGCATTTGGCTTGTCCTGGTCTCAAATGCGATCGCCCCTACCCCCGGATATAAAACCACACAAAAGCCATTGACCAGCTTTAGTGCAATATCATCCAGATCTTTGCACTCCGATGCTACCGCATTATATACAGCGCCGGAAAGGGACATATTATAAACCTCTTCCAACGCATCCCCACGTACATGCTCTGCGATAGGCTTAAATACAAAATCGGATATATCCCCTCCAGAGGTCAATCCGTCTATAGAATATGCAGATAACTTCCATTTGCCGCATTGAAGCTCTCTGACATTAAAATCAGCCGCACCATCAAAGATCGCGCGGATATTACTATCTGTCACTGCCCCCGGGTAGGCAGGATCAGATCTCGGAGTGTACTTATCCATATACTCACCTCACGGATAGTTTGTCCATAACCCGAGGAAATATGTGGATGGGAATTGCAAATCAAAAGAAGCCATGGTATACTGTTTTATTAGAATAGAATTGGAGGTGTTTCCATGTCCCATGTTATTGCCGCTGTATCCACCGGCAATCAGATCAGCGCCATTGGCATTCTGCGGCTCAGCGGCGATGAATGCGCGCAAATTGCAGGCAAGGTTTTTACCTGTAAAAGTGGCAAACCTCTTTGGGAAGCGCCTGACCGAAAGCTTGTGCTTGGCACATTGCAGGATAAGCAAGGCCGTAGCATTGACCAATGCATGGCCGTATATACCCGAGCACCGCACACTTATACTGGCGAGGATACTGTGGAATTTCACTGCCACGGTTCTCCTGCTGTACTGGCCGCCGGACTGGATGCGCTGTATCTGGCAGGTGCCAAGCCCGCCAAGCGGGGCGAATTCACCATGCGCGCTTTCCTGAACGGCCAGCTGGATCTGACCCAGGCGGAAGCTGTTATTGACCTGATCGAAGCAGAGACCGCCGACGCCGCAGCCAATGCAGCCGGCCAGGTAGGCGGCAGCCTGCAAAAAAAACTTGCACCGGTGTATAACGACCTGACAGACCTTTGCAGCCACTTCCACGCGGTACTGGATTATCCGGACGAAGACATTGAAGACTTCCAGCTTAAACAATACGAAACGTCCTTACGCAGCAACGCCAAAGCACTCTATGCACTGCTGATGACCTACGGTCAGGGCCGCATCCTGCGGCAGGGCGTAGCTGCCGCCATTGTAGGCAAGCCCAACGTGGGCAAATCCAGCCTGCTGAACGCTCTGGCAGGCTATGACCGGGTCATCGTCACAGACATCCCCGGCACAACCAGAGATACCGTCGAGGAAACCGTAATACTCGGCAAAACCAGACTGCGACTGACAGACACAGCCGGCATTCGGGAAACCGCAGATCAGATAGAAGCCATCGGTGTTGACCGCTCCCGGGCCGCGGCCGAAAACGCTGACCTTGTACTGTTTGTATGTGACGGCTCAAAACCTCTCACGCAGGAAGATCAGGCTGTGATCGAGACATGTGCAGACAAGCAAAACGCCATTGCGTTGATCAATAAGTCCGATCTGCCACAGACCGTCCAGCCCTGCGAGCTTCCCTTCCTGTATGTGATTCCGGTCTGTACCAAAACCGGTCAGGGATTGGATCAGCTTGCCGATGTTATCGACAGCATGTTTGACGGCTCTGCGCCCTGCGACGGTTCGATCCTGTCCAACCCCCGGCAGTACGATGCCATTCGCCGAAGCTACGAAGCCATGCTCTCAGCTCTGCAAGGTATCAAGCTGGGCTTGACACCGGACGCTGTGCTTACCGATGTGGAAACAGGCATGGAGGCTATGGGCGAGGTCACAGGCGCAACGGTCCGTGAAGACATTACAAGCAGGATCTTTGAACGGTTCTGCGTTGGAAAGTGAGAAATCATGATCTATTTAGATAATTCCGCCACAACCAAACCCTGTCAGGAGGCTGTGGAGGCAGTAACAAATGCCCTGACCATCGATTGGGCAAATCCCAGTGCTTTGTACAGCTTCGGTATCGATGCAGCCCATGCGCTGCGCAGCGCCAGAAGCAAGGTAGCAGCCGCAATGGGTGCGGAACCCGACCGGGTGTTCTTTACCTCCGGCGGCACAGAGGCTGACAACTGGGCATTGCTTGGCACAGCAAAGCGCTTTGGCAAGAAGAACAAACATATCATCACGACCGCTATTGAGCATCACGCCATACTGAACACCGCTAAGGAGCTGGAAGCACAGGGCTTTGAAGTGACCTATCTGCAACCGGACAGCGAAGGCCGCATCACAATTGATGTCTTGAAAGCCGCTCTCAGGAAGGACACGATCCTGGTCTCTGTCATGATGGTAAACAACGAAACCGGGACAGTCATGCCGATTTCTCAGATGGCAAAGCTGACCCATCGCATTTGTCCGGATGCGATCTTCCACACCGATGCTGTACAGGGTTTCCTGAAGATCCCTTTTCAGGCCAAAACCCTTGGTGCCGACCTGATCTCCGTATCCTCCCATAAGATCCACGGGCCAAAAGGTGCAGGTGCGCTGTATATCAGTCCCCGTCTTAAATCCTTCCCTGCCCTGCTTCTGGGCGGCGGCCAGGAAGCAGGTTATCGCAGTGGAACAGAGGCTACACCCGCCATCTTCGGCTTTGCCGCTGCCTGTGCAGCCATACACGCCACATTGAAAGATGATATACAGCGGGAATCAGAACTGCTCAACACCCTAGTTGAACGGGTATCCAAGCTGGAAGGTGTGAAGATCAACGGTGCCCAGGAAGCGCCCCACATTCTGTCATTATCCATTCCCGGTGTGCCAACGCAAAATAGTATCAACATTTTGCAGGATGCAGGCATTTTTGTTTCCGCAGGCTCTGCCTGTGCCAAAGGACACCGCAGCCACACCCTCACTGCCATGGGCCTTGCACCCGAGGTTATGGACAGCACTTTCCGGGTATCCATCTCCCGCGAAACCACGCAAGCAGAGCTTGACACGCTTTTGCACACGATAGAACATGGCATTTTACCGAGAGCAAGGAGGTAGCTACGAAAAACATGGATGATTATCAGTTTACCAGATCCTATCTGCTCCCCGGAGAGCAGATCACATGGCGAGGTCACCCAGAAAAAGGCTTTTTCCTATTGCCTACGGATATCGTTATGATTCCCTTTGGGATATTTTGGCTAGTATTCAGCCTGTTTTGGGAATACGGCGTTATCCAAAGTGGCGTCACGTTTATGGCGATCTGGGGACTGCCTTTTTTGGGTATAGGCATATACTTAGTCTTTGGTCGGCTGATCCATATAACATACTTGCGAGGCAGAACCCAATATGTGATCACAAACAAAAAGCTCATTATCAAAAAGGGAAGCAAAATCACAATGTATGATGCAAAGGATATCCCACCCATGACCCTTCGTATGCACAAAAATGGAAATGGAACCATTACCTTCAGCGAAACCATCCACTATCGAAGAGGTCGCCACTACAGCAACTATTTTGCATTGGAAAACATTAAAGATCCTGTGCATGCACAGAGTGCGATCAGCGCAATGCAGCGATAACAAAAGGCCCTCGCCGGTTGGCGAGGGCTTTCTATTGCTATTTAGTAGGCTACACCCCAGTAGATCATTTTGCTGGCAGGCTTTCCGCAGCAGGCGCAGGTATCGCCCAGATGCTCCTGTGCAAAGGGGATGCAGCGGGAGGACATTCCGGCCTGCTCCTTCATCTTCAGCTCGCACTCCAGCTCGCCGCACCACATGGTCTTGATAAAGCCGCCGTTGGCCTCCTGCAGTGCCTTTGCCTCTTCCAAGGTCTGGGCAGCATAGATGTGCTCGTCCAGATTCTTCTTGGCCTTTTCATACATGCCCTTGTGGACAAGCTCAAGCTGCTGCGCAACAGCCGCTTCCAGATCTGCCAGATTCACAACGGTCTTCTCACCGTCGTTTCTGCGCACCAGAACGCATTGGCCGCTCTCCAGATCACGGGGACCGCACTCCACACGCAGAGGCACGCCCTTCATCTCATACTCAGCGCACTTCCAGCCCATGGAGTTATCGGAATCATCCAGCCTTGCACGGAAGCCAGCCGCCTCCAGACGGGTCATCAGTCCATTGGCCGCATCCAGAACGCCGGGCTTATGCTGGGCAATGGGCAGCACCACCACCTGGATGGGGGCTACCTTGGGCGGCAGGACCAAACCGTTATTGTCGCCATGGGTCATGATGATGCCGCCGATAAGCCGGGTGGAAACGCCCCAGGAAGTCTGATGGGGGTTGACCTTCTGGTTGTTCTTATCTGTAAAGGTAATATCAAAGGCCTTGGCAAAGCCATCACCAAAATAATGGGAAGTACCGGCCTGAAGAGCCTTGCGGTCGTGCATCATACATTCAATGGTATAGGTAGCCTCAGCGCCGTTAAACTTCTCCTTATCGGTCTTCTGTCCACGGGTCACGGGCATAGCCAGCACATTTTCACAGAAATCGGCGTAGACATTCAACATCCGCTCTGTCTCTTCCCGGGCCTCCTCAGCGGTAGCATGCATTGTGTGACCCTCCTGCCACAGGAACTCCCGGTGACGCAGGAAGGGGCGGCTGGTCTTCTCCCAACGCAGAACGCTGCACCATTGGTTCAGCATCATAGGCAGATCCCGGTGGGACTGGATGGCATTCTTAAAATACTCGCAGAACAAAGTCTCGGAGGTAGGACGGATGCAGTACCGCTCCTCTAATCTTTCGCTGCCGCCGTAGGTGACCCAGGCGCACTCAGGAGCAAAGCCCTCCACGTGGTCCTTCTCCTTCTGGAGCAAGCTTTCCGGAATCAGCATGGGCATGTACACATTCTGTGCGCCGGTCTTCTTGAACTCAGCGTCCATGATGCGCTGAATATTCTCCCAGATGGCGTAGCCGTAGGGACGGTAAATAAACATGCCCTTAATGGACGAATAGTCGATGAGCTGTGCCTTTTTGCACACATCGGTGAACCATTGGGCAAAGTCCACTTCCATATCCGTGATCTGTTCTACCTTCTTATCTTTTGCCATTTCTATATCCTCCCAGTATCAGGATTTCGTTATATTCAATTTTATCACACCTGTCAAGTGCTTGCATAGGATGAAACACAGTTTTTCTGAATCCATCCACAGGAGGCGCATATGACACAAGTTACCGTATGCTTGGAGCCGGCTGTGGCTCTTTTTTATACTCGCATAGCCTGTGCATGCGGCAGGACTCTGGAGCAGGTACTCTCCGATGCCCTGTTCAAACTGGCTGGCGAACTGTCACTGGAAGCACTGCAAGCGGAAAAAGGTCTGTAAATAACATCCAGCCTGCCCTTGCACCATGCGAGGGCAGGCTTGTAAATTAACGAATAGTATATCTAACCACACGCTGTCGTTTTTTGAATTCCACCATTCACACTTTATCTTCCTCTGTATTCCTGCCTCAATACCTCTGCCATTTCTTCCGGCGATTCCTGGCAACCACCGGCGAGCCACAGTTTGATAATCGCATTGAGTCCGTTTCTGAAAAATTCAATATGGTATTTGAGATTATTGTCGATATGTTCCTTTTCCACCCGTCTCTTGTCGTACACGGATACCAAATGCTTATCATCATAACACAGCTTAAAATAGGTTTTGTAGAATAGCTGATTTTCTTTGATGTGCGTGAACATTTTCAACGCACCGTTATGCCCATTGAAATAATCATAATCAGCAAATAGGTTTGCAAAATCAGCTTCAAGTCTTCCCCTTGTTTTATCAGCGAGATCAAATATGTCAATGTAATTGGCATAGAATGTGCTGCGGTTCAATCCGGTAACTTTAATCAGATCCGAAACACTAATATTCTTGACCTCGCGAGTTTGCAGCAGCTCTACAAAGGCCCTCTCTATCTTCTCCTGAGATTCTCTGCGGCGTTTATTGTTTTTTACATTCATAGTATTTCTCCATTATACCAACACTTATTGCTGAATTGATGATTGTTTTGCCCTTTTGAAATGATTATACTATGGGTGCAATAAAAACACAAGTGTTGGTTTAATGAAAGGGAATTTTCAAATGAAAAAGAGCAGTTTTGTCACACTGATTATGGGCACAGTGAGTGGGCTCCTGTTTGCGCTGGGTATGTGTATGGCGCTTCTGCCGGAGTGGAACGCCTTTACCGAAGGCATTATTTTCGGTAGCATCGGTATTATTTTGAGCATTATCACTGCGCTTATCTGGTGCAAGATGAAACACAAGAAGCTGCCCAAGATGAGCGGCAAAAATGTTTTTCGCACCATTTATGCCGTTGTTGCCGTTTTGGTACTTGGCGTAGGTATGTGCATGTGCCTGGTATGGCAGCAGATCGTGTGGGGAACGCTTATTGGTCTGCTCGGTATCATTATGCTGATCGCTCTCATTCCAATGATTAAGGGCATCAAATGGGATTGTTAAAAATCGCAAAAAATCCTTTCACAAGTCTTGCCCTCAACTTTGCCTATGCTGTCGGCAATTGTGTTTTAGGATTTCTTGCCCATTCCTGGTGGTTTATTACGGTGGGTGCCTATTATGCGGTACTGACCACAACCCGTTTCTCAGTTTTGCAGATCAGGCACAAAGCAAAGGGAAATTACGATATCGAGCTATTCGCAAGACGGATCACAGGTGTTTTGTTGGTTGTCCTCTCCGTCTGCATCGTCGGTGTCAATATTTTGTCCGCTCTGACAGAACGAGGTACAGCTTTCCATGAAATCGTAATGATCACCATTGCAACCTACACATTTACCAAAATTACCACAGCAATTATCGGTATGGTAAAAGCAAGACATACTACCTCAACGGTGATAAAGACTCTTCGAAATATATCACTGGCTGATGCATGTGTTTCTATTTGCACCATGCAGCGGTCAATGTTGGTGTCTTTTCCGGGTATGGATGCAGAAAGCATTCAATTACTAAACATTATAACAGGGACGGCTGTGTGGCTCGTCGTGCTGTTTCTCGGTATCAATCTGATTGGAGGGAAAAAAGTAGATATGGCAAAATCAAAGATTATAAAGGCAAACAACAAAATTGCTGAAGCGATAATCGGCGGTTACAAGAAAATCGAAAAGGGCGTCGTAGATGGTTACAAGAAAATTGAACATAGCATTGTCGGTGGGTACTCTAAGATTGAGGATAAGTTTGTAGACAAATACCTCACCAAAGACGGCGAAACCGTTGAGGAAGCAAAAGCAAGACTGAACCAAGACAAAAAGTAATTGTGTAAGGGCAGAGTATGATCACACTCTGCCCTTACTTTACATCTGTTGAATGATCATATATACATTGAAATTTGCATAGAAAAACTTGCAGAAAGAAAAAAGTATGCTATAATGGTGTAAAAATGGCGTAGAGAAAATCAGCGGACAGCCTGCGACAAAGTGCATATTGCTACAAGAAACAGGAGACTGTCCCCCACGGCAGTCTCCTATTTAAATGTTAATCATTCCTTTTATCAGTATTCAATTCTAAAATAGTCCAGACAATCCTTAGCTGTTTTTTCGTAGGATTACTTATATTTCGTAAAATGCAGCACCATTCCGGTTTGGAATGGTGCTGCGGTCATCTATACGTTATTGTATCTGCATAATCACCAAGTGAGCAGAAACCGGCCGGGTCCCACCCGCCAGCGGGGTGATAGTTAGTGCAGCAGCATTACCTGCAGGATTTCGCACAGTCAAAATGGAGTTGATTACTGTTGTTTCTACGATTGCCATTTCGACAATTTGGGAGGTGCCTGTTGCACGGCCTACTACTGTATATGCCAAATCCTCGCCATTTAAGGTTAGAATCAGCTGTCCGGCCTCGGTCACGCTTACCTGGAACAGTACCAGATAGGTGCCGATCTCTGCTAAATTAAAGGAACTGGGCCCAGATCGAGCTATGCCGGAGCCGCTGTTGGGTCCATCCTGTGGGAAGCTAACATCCGTACCAGGTGCAACTGTTGCAGCGTTATCCGGCGGCATTAGCGCAAAGAAATCTGCATAGTTCAGAATACCACCGGCTGGTCCCTGAGGACCGATGGGGCCCGTTTCACCGATGGGTCCTTGAGGACCTACGGGACCGGTTTCACCAGCAGGGCCCTGGGGACCGGCGGGACCCGCTTCACCCGTTGGGCCTTGTGGACCAACAGGACCTGCAACACCGGCAGGACCTTGGGGACCGGCAGGTCCAGCAACACCTGCGGGACCCTGAGGGCCGATGGCACCAGTTTCACCGACAGGTCCCTGAGGACCAACAGGACCGGCTACGCCTTCGGGACCTTGCGGACCAACCGGACCTCTGACTCCAGGAATTCCCTGGGGACCAGCTGGACCTCTCGGGCCAACCAGACCCTGCGGGCCTGCAGGTCCTGGCGGACAATTTGTACAGCAGAAACATTACTTCCGATCCGTGCAACTATGCTCTTTTGGATGGTGGCGTTTGCATGAATTATCATCGAATTGGGAGTCACAGTTCCTGTCATCGAATCCATTGTATCTGTTCAATATAACCCCTCCTCATATTCAGTTTGTACCATATCATACGTGTTTTCGACGCAATTTGACACAGGCAGACAATAGCTATTCTGCCCTCTCCTTTACGGCATCGTCCCATTATATGAATTAGGGGTTGCAGATGTGCCTGTACACATTTTTCGTTTTTGCTCCCTAGTTCTGCATCTTCTCCTTTATGTAGCCGACCTCGTTAACATTGGCATCATGCCAGTGCAACAATGCCTATGACAACACCCCGTCTTCACGAAAAGACGGGGTGTTTGCCGTTCATTGTATATCGGTTACTTTTGAAGGACCTCAAGAATCTGTGATATATTCTTCTTTCCAAAAGATACTTTCTCGTTATTGATCACCAGGCACGGTACACTCATCACATTGTATCGGTTTTTGATTTCTTCAAAATGACGGATATCATACACATGGGCTGTTACATTGGGATTCTCAGCAGCGATCCGTTGGGCAGCGATCACCAGATCGGGACACATGGTGCACGACAGTGTGACCAGAATTTTCATATCTGTTTTGTTCGTAATGGCTGCGATCTGTTGCCGGGTAGTTTCATCCAGCGTTTGCCCGGGCCCTGCGGCGTTGTACAGTCCCAGCACAAAGGAGGTAAATTCGTGACCGCTGGGGACACCGTGAAAAGCAAGACCGGTTTCTGTTCCATCTTCTAAACATACTTTGACGCACGGTGCAAAGCTTTCCGAGGCCTGCCTGTCAACTACCTCCATAATCAGCTTATCCGTCAGTGCCCCTAAAGCAGTTATGAAGTTTTCCAGTTCCTCAGAAATTGGACGGCTGTCCAAATAGAGCTTCAGCATAAGGCGCTTTTCCATCCGACTGAATACAGTCTCCAGTTGCTGCCGCATCTCAGCGGTGAAAAGCTCCCCGGATTCCTCTGCTTCCTGTGTGCCAACTGTGGCAATGGTTTCGCTCTGCTTTTGTGAAGGCATATCTGCACGCATACCGGTCTTTCTCTGCATTGCCGCCACATATTTCTCCAGTTCCGTAGCTGCAAGCGCACCGTCGCAGGTGGCGGTCACCACCTGCCGCAGAGGCTTGATGCATACATCTCCCGCGGCATACACGCCGTCCGCACTGGTTTTCTGAGATGCGTCGGTCACAATATAACCCTGTTCGTTCAGCTCCACAATCCCTTTGAGCATTTCGGTGGCAGGTGCATACCCGGCAAACACGAAAACGCCAAAGGTTTCCTTGCTCTTGTATTCTGTCACCTCACCGGTGGCGGTGTTTTTGTACCGGGCATAGGTTAGCCCGTTCTCTCCAGACACTTCTTCCATGACGGTATTGATCAGAACCGTGATCTTCTCGTGATTTTTTGCCTGGTCTGCAACTGAAGCAGCGCAGGAAAAATCATCCTTACGGACCAGGATCGTCACATGCCGGGCAAACTTGGTAAGGAACACACTTTCTTCCGCTGCAGCATAGCCGCCGCCAACTACAAAGATTTCCTTGCCGGTAAAGAATTCTCCGTCGCAGGTGGCGCAGTAGGCAACGCCCCGACCCTTGTGTTCCTCCTCACCCTTAAAACCAACTGTTCTGGGATGTGCACCGGTGGCAAGCAGGATACCAAAACAGCGATATTCCCCCTGATTAGTGCGCACAGTCTTGATATCCCCAGAAAGGTCAAAGCCGGTAGCTTCCGCAATTTGGAACTCAGCACCGAAGCTCTCTGCCTGCTGCTGAATGGTATCCGTCAAGGCTTTGCCGCTGGTTTTGGCGATTCCGGGATAATTAACCACCTCATGGGTGATGGAGATCTGACCGCCGAACAACCCTTCTTTTGGGAATCGCTGTGTTCACATTAGGAAATGTACTGTCAGCATTGGCAAATTCCCTCGTGTTTATGATGCTAGCCCGATTCGTTGTGGGCATTGGTACTGCCGCCATGACCCCAGTGATCATGGCCTATATCGTCACGAATTTTCCTCCCAACCAAGTGGCGAAGGGTTTTTCCTTGTATATGCTGATCTCCAGTGCCTCCGTTATTTTCGGGCCGACCCTGGGTGGTCTAATTATCTCTGCCTATAACTGGCGCGCCATGCTGTGGGTATGTGTGGCTATCTGTATTGGCACGTTGGTCGCCTGTTTGTTAACTGCCGGGAAACAGGATTCCCCGAGAAGACCGCTTCAGAACTTTGACGGAATCGGTGCTGTGCTGGTTTTGATTTTCTTTAGCCTGATGCTGTGTATCCCCTCATTTGGGCAGAATTTCGGCTGGTCTTCCAGAGCGTTTCTGGGTGTGCTGACCGCCGCAGCTATTAGCTCGCTGGGGTTGATCGCAGCGGAAAGAAAAGCAGTGCAGCCCATCCTGCCAGGCAGTTTTATGAAGCGGAGTGCATTTTTTCTCAGTGTCATCGCCCTATTTCTGACCCAGGGATTGATGCAGGCCAACATGACCAACACCATCGTCTTTGTCAATTACACCCAGCCGGATAATACTACCATCTCCGGCTATGCCATCTCCGTGATGTATGTGGGTATGTCGTTGGGTGCTGTGATCTTAGGCCCCTTGGCAGACCGGTTTGAACCCAAGCATGTGCTCACCGGCTCGCTGATCTTGACCGGCATTGGCTGCAGCATCCTGTTTTTGTTCTCTGAAGCAACATCTGTCCTGCCGCTGATGGCAAGTTTGGGTATCCTGGGATTTGGTCTGGGCGGCAACGGTACGATTTTTATGAAGGTGGCACTGTCCGGCCTGCCCCAGCAGGAAGCCGGGGCAGGCACCGGCACCTACGGTCTGTTCCGTGATCTTGCCGCACCTTTCGGTGTGGCGGTATTCGTACCCCTGTTTACCAATCAGATCACCGGACTGATCGCAGGTGGGGCTACAGGAGCCAATGCCGCAGTCCGATCGATCCACCTGCTGGCAATTGCAGAGCTGCTGTGCATTGCCGGCGGTATCGCAGCTGTACTTTTCCTTCCCAGAATTCGTAGCAAAGGAGCATCCAAATGAGATTAAAGGATAAAGTCGTATTGATCACCGCATCTACCAGGGGCATCGGCCTTGCCTGCGTGAAAGCCTGCGCAAAAGAAGGCGCTAGAGTCTATATGGCAGCCAGAAATCCGGAACGGGCACAGGAGATCGCAGATACTTTAGATGGAGTAAAATGTGTATACAATGATGCTACCAAGCCGGAAACCTTTACCTCTATGGTGGAGGATGTGGTTCGGGATGCAGGCTGTGTCGATGTGCTGGTTAACAACTTTGGAACATCTAACCCCGGAAAAGATTTGGATTTTGCCAATACAGACCCGCAGGTATTTTTGGACACAGTAAATTTGAACCTGAGAAGCGTCTTTATGGCAAGCCAGGCTGCTGCAAAGCACATGGCACAAAATGGCGGCAGTATCATCAACATTTCCTCTGTGGGCGGTCTTGTACCGGATATCTCTCAGGTTGCCTACGGTACCAGCAAAGCGGCGATCAACTATCTGACAAAACTAATTGCCGTACAGGAAGCGAAACACCATATCCGGTGCAATGCTGTTCTTCCCGGCATGACCGCCACGGAAGCTGTTGAAAAGAACCTGACAGAAGAATTCCGCGGTCTGTTTCTGCGGCATATCCCTCTTAGCAGGATCGGTCTGCCGGAGGAGATTGCGGAAGCAGTAGTCTACTTCGCCAGCAACGCCTCTGCCTACACCACCGGCCAGATCCTCACCGTTTCCGGTGGCTTTGGTATGGCTACTCCGATCTATGGAGATCTGGCAAATAAGGACAGCAGACGATGATGTAACAGCTGTATTTTATAGCACCAGGCAAGTAAAAAGGAGCAACCTTTATGTGTGAGGTTGCTCCTTTCCTTCGTGTCTCATCATTTCCATTTTTCAATCAAATTGCGGATAAAGATGTTGACTGCTATATCTGAGAAAACTATAATACTGTTAGAGGTGAGGCACAATGCAGTATGTTGAATACGGTGCACACAATTCGCAAACCGTCATCCTGCTCCACGGCGGTGGTCTGTCCTGGTGGAATTACCGCGAAGTCGCACAGCTTTTGATAGATAAATACCATGTGGTCCTGCCGATTTTGGACGGTCATGCGGACAGTGACGCGTCTTTTACTTCTATTGAGGATAATGCTGCACGGCTGATCGCATATATCGACGAACACCACGGCGGCAGTGTTTATGCTTTGGGTGGTCTGTCCCTTGGTGGGCAGATCACTGTGGAAATGCTGACGCAAAGACCTGATATTTGCAGATTTGCCTTGATCGAAAGCGCGCTGGTCAAACCTATGAAGCTGACCCATTTGCTGATCAAACCAACCTTTGGGATGAGTTATGGTCTGATCAAGCAGAAGTGGTTTGCCAAAATGCAGGCCGCCTGTCTGGGCATCCCCAAGAACCTGTTCGGTGATTATTACCGGGATACCTGCAAGATCACCAAAGAAGATATGATCGCATTTCTGCAAAGCAACAGTGCCTATTCCATAAAACCTGCTCTTCGGGATACTCAGGCAAAGGTACATATCGTTTTCGGCAGCAAGGAACAATCCTCGATTCGAACATCTGGAAAAATGCTTCATGCTCTGATCCCCAACAGCACCATAGAATGTCTGGTGAAATTCTGCCATGGTGATTTAAGTCTGAACCACCCGGAACAATACGCGCAGATGCTTTTAAAGCTAATCTCATAAAAAAGATTCTCGGAATAAAATGAACGAACCTACAAAGGTGTCGTAGAAATGCGGCGCCTTTTCTGTGTACGTTTGTCAATGATGTGAGACTGGGAAAATTTGATTAAGTTCTAAATGTAGATGATATTTTCTAACTCGTATTGTTTCTGATTGGGTGTTTTCCAACCAAGCACGGACATCGGGATATTGTTGGAACGATACAGAT